>JAFSAP010000018.1 GCA_017440925.1 Oscillospiraceae bacterium
AAAGGTGAGCCTGCGCGACTATGGCTATGGGCAGCTTGCTGCACAGCCTATGGACCCGGTCCGCCCGGTGAAGCTGCTTGGCGCAGAGAAGATTTATATTTCCCCCAAAGGCGAAACCATTGTGGATTTTGGGCAGATCCTTTGCGGCAGGACCCGGATCTCCATGGATATCCCTTACGGGCAGGAAGTGATCCTATCCTACTTTGAGCAGCCGGACAGTTCGGGAAATTATCTGAATACCATGTTCGCAACCCAGCAGGACCGCTATGTTTCTGACGGAAAAGTGCGCGTCTTTGAATCGCCCTTTGTGTTCTATGGTTTCCGTTATCTAAAGGTCGAAGGTATCCAAAATCCCAAAGCGGAGGATTTTACCGCTGTGCTTTTGACATCGGAAAAAGAAAACAACGGTTATTTCCAATGTGACGATCCCCGGCTGAACCGCTTGTATCAGAATATCCGCTGGTCGCAGGCAGGAAATATGCTGTCTGTTCCCACGGACTGCCCATCCCGGGAAAAGGCTGGATATACCGGAGACCTTCAAATCTATGCTTCCGCCGCTATAGGCAACGAGGAGATGACACCGTTTTTAAGCAGCTATTTGCGCAATCTCTCTGCGGAGCAGCGGGAGAATGGGGTAGTGCCCATTGTGGTGCCCCACAGCCGCAATTATGACACCTTGATCCGCAATCATTCCAAGGCCTTTGGGGAAGAAAAGCTCACCGGTGTGGCAGGCTGGGGCGATGCGGCGGTGATCGTGCCTTGGGAAATGTACCGTATGACAGGCAACGCCCTTGTTTTGCAGCAGCAGTTTGACTCCATGAAAGCATGGTGTGATTACATCCTGCGTACCGCAAGGGATGAGCGGGGCGGATACCCGGAAGAATATGACCGCTGGCTCTGGAACACAGGCTTCCACTTTGGCGAATGGCACATCCCCAGCGAGGAATACAAGCCGGATCACTCCCATTGCAAAAATACCGCCCGGTATACCGCTCCCTTGTTTGGCTATCGCAGCATATCTCTGTTTGCAAAAGTCTGCGAAGTGCTGAACAAGAAAGAAGCCGCCTGCTACAAGCAAGCGGCAGAGCGTATGAAGCAGGCAATAGGAAAGACGCTGATGGCAGACGGAAGAATGCCCGTGGATTTCATGGGTGCCTATGTGCTGGCACTGGCCTTTGATGCCGTTCCGGAGCATTACAGGCAAGCATTTGCAGAACGACTTGCTCAAATGGTGGAAGAAAAGGGCTGCAAGCTGGACACCGGCTTTTTGGCGACACCATACCTGCTGGATGTTCTGGTGCAGATCGGCAGGGAAGATCTGGCAGAGGCTGTGTTCTGGCAGAGTGATGAACCTTCCTGGCTTTATCAGGTGGACATGGGTGCAACGGCCATGTGGGAGAGCTGGTTTAATCTGCGTCCCGGAAAGGACCCCGGGATCACAAGCTTTAACCACTATGCCTTCGGCTGCGTGGATCGCTTTATCCTATCCCATATCTGCGGCATTACAGCGGAGGAACCGGGCTTCCGAAAGATACGAATTGAACCCCATCCAGGTAGGTTACGATACTTAAAACGCAGCCTCCGCTGCCCTTATGGGGAAATTATCATGGAGATCCGGGAGGGTGAGCTTTCGGTTACCATTCCCTGCAATACCACCGCAACCGTGGCGTGGGGAGATGCTGTGCATCAAATTGGCAGCGGAAAATATGCGTTTTTATTATAAAGTGCCAACGGTTGGACTGGCCTGCTATTTAGGGTCATGTGAAGCTGTGGAATATTTCTGCCTGTATTCCACAGGAGTCATACCGTATTTCTGGCGGAATGTTCTCGTGAATTGAGAGGGATTTTGGTATCCCACCTGTTGACAGATCTCATACACCGGAATATCTGAATTTGTAAGCAGATGATGGACAATGCCCATTTTATATTCCTTCAATAAAGATGAAAAGGTTTGGCCTGTCAGCTCCCGAATTCGAGCACTGAGGTAGCTGGGGTTGTAGTGGAAATGACTTGCAGTTTGTTCAAGCGTGGTGGTTTTGTGATTTCGGTAAGCATATTGCATAACCTCCACAATCTGCTTCTGACGCACATTATCAGATACCAGATATTCTGCCGTGTTCTCATAATTTTGCATAAGGTAAGCCAGTAGAACCTGAAAGGAAGCTTCGATAATAATATTGCTGTATTCTTTGCTTGCCTCCTGTTGCCACAGAATGTTCAGCAACATCCGCAAAAATTGATCATCATTTCCCGCATGAAGTGTGACGGCACACTGAAACCATGGCTGCTTTAATGAACGATCCAGATAAGCGGATAGTAGTGTGTTGTTTCGGAGTATGTCAAAAAACAGTCGTTCAAATGTGTCAGCAGTTGCCTTGGCAGTTAGGCAAACACTTTCTCCGCTTGCCTCCAGATAGTGGGTAATGCCGGGAGGAATGATTGTAAAATCCCCCGGTACATGGACAAAGGAATTATTGCCGACCACATGAGTACAGGTTCCGGTAAGAACAAATACCAATTCGAAGAAATCGTGATTATGCGGTGCAATCTTGATATAGCGCATAAGCTGCTGAACGGTAATCGTCTGAGGCTGGGTAACGTAGTATTTAGGAAGGAATTCACCAAGCAATTCTTCCGGACTCAGACTCAGAAACTTATCGACGGTTTGCCGTGAATAATCCTTTGCAAACTGTGTCAGCAGGGAAGACCGGGAATTGTGGTCCATATTATGTAAAAACTGTGGGATATCAATTTGACAGCCGTGCTGTTTGTAAAAGAGCTGTCCGGCGTGTTCATATATTTTAAGTGCTTTTAATTCTTTTAAGTATTGAGCTTCATCCACAAATATCACCATCCTAATTTGTATTATATCACAACAAAGCCAAAAATCAACACATATATATAGCGATGTCTTGATTATTTCTTTTGTTCAGCACTTGCTATATACTTTACTTGTAAGCAAATGTCTATCCCAAGTTAATGACACGCGCTGAAAAAAATATATGGAGGGAAATTATGAAAAAGCTGAGTAAATCTTTGATTAGTCTGCTGCTGGTCGCAGCAATGGTCGTATGCTTCGCTGGCTGCGGCCAGGAACCGGCATCCACCGAACCGGAAGAGGTTCTTGTCAGTATGATCGATATCGGCAGTGGCCTGAACTTGAAGGTCGGTGAAACTGCTACCTTGACTGCTACTGTCAATTTGAAAGCTACCAACAAGAATGTAACATGGGCATCCTCTGATGAGGCTGTCGCAACTGTAGATGCCAGCGGCGTGGTAACTGCTGTTGCTGCAGGCGAAGCAACCATTACCGCGACCGCGGCCGATGGCTCCGGCGTGACTGCGTCCTGCACAGTCACCGTTTCTCAGGTCAGCGAAGCGATCCTGTCTGTTGGACAGGCCGGCGAACTTCCTGCAGAACCTGCTGAAGGCATCACCGGTGATATTACCTTGAATTCCGACGGCACCTGTGCTGTCAATGCCTTCTACGCAAATCTGAATGCGCAGCTTGCTTTTGAAACTACCTATGAGATCATTGACGGCATTCTGACCTTTGCTGCAGATCCTGTGGATGCAACGGTTATGGGCGTGTCCGGCCAGATCGGTACTGCTGCTGAGGTGGCGGGCGATACCGTTGTTATCACCTGTACCGAGGTTAATCAGGGTGTTATCGCTGCACAGTTCATTATGACTGCTGATCAGGCATCTCAGCTGGGCATTACGGTTGGCAGCAAGGTCAATGTGGAAAGCATCTCCGTTCCTGAAAGCAAGACGCTCGCTTCCGGTGCGATGTTCAACATGGCAGAGCTGGTCACTTTTAATCCTGAGAACCCCACTGTCTCTGATATCACCATTACTGTGGACGATGCAGCTTCTCAGGTTGTTTATGTGGACACTACCAACATCTATCCCCTGAAGGCCGGTACTGTTACCATCACCGTTACTTCTGTAGACAATCCCGAGGCAACTGCTTCCATGGTCCTGACCGTTGAAGCCGTGGAACGGCCTGCATTCCTTGCAACCAAATATTTTGAAACCGAAAGAACCTTTGGATGGGCACTGAACAGCTATGTATTCAAGACTGATGGCACTGTAGACATTTTGGACAAGACCGGCGTTCTGCAGGTTCTGGGTTACTATACCTTGTCCGAGGATGGTACACAGCTTACTATGTATGCCCTGAATGAGATTGCTGCAAATCCCGAATTTGTGGGTTATACTTACAACCTGACCAAGCAGGAAGGCAGCGAGCTGCTGCAGTACGATATTGGTGAGCCTCTTGGTGCACCCGGTATGTATTTTGCTCTGGAGCAGACTCAGTGATGATCGCATATGAGAGTCATCCGGAAACGGGTGACTCTTTGAAAAACTAAAATTGCTGTGAGAGGAGAATGGTTGCAGTGAAGAAAATACTGTCCTTTCTTTTGTGTGTTTCCATGATCGCAACTCTGGCGGTGGGGATCTCCGGCTGCGGTAAGCAGGAGGAATCTTCCGGTGGAAGGCACGTTGTCATGACCTATTTTTATGGCGAGAATCTCCCCAAGGACATTGATCTGGTGGAAGCGGCGGTCAATGATTACCTTAAGGAATTGGGATCGGATCTGACTATGGAGTTTTATCCGATTTCCGTCTACAGTCAGAATTATTCCACCATTCTGATGACAGATCCCATTGATCTGATGTGCGTAGCCTTTGGAAGCAGCCCTATCTATTATGCACAGATGGAAATGATCCAGACCATCACCGATGAAGAAATTCAGAAATTCTGTCCCAACATTTTGGAAATGAACGATGAATTCGACATGATGGTACGAAACTCTCAGGGCGAGATCGTTGGCATCTCTACCCGTGAGCTCGGTTTTTATAACGGCGGTGCGTATGTGATCCGCAAGAGCGACCTGAATGCCATTGGACTTGCGGATCAGTATCCTGACGGAACGCCTGTGACGCTGAGCGATTTGGAAATGATCTTCGCTAAGCTGAAGGAAGCATTCCCGGAATCTTATCCGATTGTCAGCAAGATGGACGAATCCTCTCATGCAGTATCTGTTGACCCTCTGGGTAACAATAAGTTTGCCTCCGGCGTGCTGGATTTTTCCACAAACGGAACGGAAAGCACGCAGATCGTCAATTATTATGAGTCCGAGGCATATGTAAATTTCTGCAAGTTTATGGCAAATTGCTATGCCAACGGCTGGATCGATCCGGAGGCCGAAACCAGTACCGTCACCAAGAACGCGGCATTTATCAATGGCGTTGCCCGGGGTGTGTTGCTGGAGGGCCTGCCTTCTCTGCGTGACGATTTTGCTACGCAGGTTGGCGAGGAATGTGTCCGCCTGCAAATCCTGACACCTACTTGTGTACCGCAGCGGGCAGAGGCGATCACCTGGGCGGTTGCCGGTCCCAGTGAAAACAAGCAGGCAGCTTTGGAATTCTTGGATCTGTTCTGGTCCGATGTAAAGTTGATGAATTTGATCCAGTGGGGTATCGAAGGAACACACTTTGAGATTGTTGACGCAGAAAACGGCATTATTCGCTATGCCGACGGCCTGACTGCCGAGACTTCCGGCTTCCGCATGGGCGGTGGCTTCTATGGGGATAAGCGTTATATTTATGTGTATGAATCCACTGTCGATACTTATGAAGAGCAGGTTGCTGCTAAGCAGGAGGAGCGTGCGGCTATGGAAGCTGCATCACAGAATCCATCTCCTGCAGGCAATTTTATCTATGACAGCTCGGCCCATGATGTGACCATCAAAAATATTGAAGCTGTTATTGACCGCTATGCCAATATCATGGCCTTGGGCGGCTATACCGACGAAGTTTATGCAGAGTTTATTGCCGCGCTGAAGGCGGCAGATATTGATACGGTGATCGCAGATAAGCAGGCTCAGCTGGATGCGTATCTGGCAGAGATCAATGGATGACCCACATCTAAGGGCCGTTGCGATTTGCGCAGCGGCCCTTTATGTATCGGAGGCAACAAGAAATGCAAAGAAAAGCAAAAACATTAAGTCAGAACGGAATGTGGAAACGCTCGGTGATCACCTATTTGATGATCCTGCCGGGACTTATCTACTTTATCATAAATAATATTTTGCCTAT
Source organism: Oscillospiraceae bacterium (assembly GCA_017440925.1). GTDB lineage: Bacteria > Bacillota > Clostridia > Oscillospirales > Oscillospiraceae > Faecousia. The sequence goes on from JAFSAP010000018.1 coordinate 6,106, forward strand.
GTATGGCATTACGCTCGCATTTCGCAATGTGAGCTATAAGCTTGGGCCGCTTAACAGTCCCCTTTATCCGTTAGAGGATCTGTTTGTAAATTTTGAAATGATTTTCAAGCAGGATATTATCGGTATTCTTCTGAGAAATACACTGCTTTACAATGTAGTGTTCATTGTTCTGGACATTGTGATCCCGGTGGCGGTTGCAATTTTGTTCAATGCCATTGAAAGTGAAAGATCAAAGAAAATTTTTCAGACGGCGATCTTACTGCCCAATATCATTTCGTGGGTCATTGTCGGATACATCGGCTACGCTTTTTTAAGTGAGAAAAGTGGCGTCATCAGCCATCTTTTGGGCGTTACTGATTTTTACCACAATCCCATATACTGGCCTTTTATCTTAACGGTTTTTCATCTGTGGAAATGTCTTGGAATGGGTATGGTGATTTATGTTTCTGCCCTTGTAGGTATTGATGCTTCTATGTATGAAGCCGCGAAGTTGGACGGTGCCACATGGTGGCAAAGAACCGTCCATATCACCCTGCCGCACTTGAAGAAGATGATCATCACCATGTTCATTCTGAGCTTGGCCCGCATTATGACCTCCGACTTTGGTCTTTTCTATCAGCTCCCAATGAACAGCTCGTATCTGAAGGATGTGACTCAGACACTGGATGTGTACGTTTTCAACAATCTGGTGGGCAATGACCCCAACATCGGCTTGAATGCAGCCGTAAGTGCGTTCCAGTCTGTGGTAGGCTTTATTCTTGTGATTCTCGCCAACTTTGTGATCAAAAAGGTTGACGATGAAAGTGCTCTGTTCTGAGGAGGTGGCAAAAATGAAAAGAAAGAATGTAACATACGGTAGCGGGATCGTGGAACGGGATGAACAAATTGTGAAGGTAGTCGCCTATATTGTGTTGTCCATACTCTCGATTTTTGCACTGGCACCCTTTATGATCCTCTTTTCGGCATCCATCTCATCGGAAGCAGCTATTGCCAAATATGGATATGGCTTCTTACCGAAGGAATTTAGCCTGGACGCATGGAAATACCTGTGGCAGGCCGCAAAAATCATTTTCCGGGCTTATGGTGTAACGATCATGGTTACCGCTGTTGGCACGGTACTGTCTGTGCTGACTATGTCCATGTTTGCTTACGGCATGATCCAGAAGGTTCGTGGCTTAAAAGTAATTATGGCCATGATGGTTCTGACTATGCTGTTCAACGGCGGCATGGTGTCCAGCTACTATGTTTGGGCAGGCTGGATGGATATCAAAAATTCCATTTTTGCATTACTGTTTCCCAATCTTTTCGCCAGCGCATTCTCTGTCATTTTGATTATGAGCTACTATCGCACCAGTATTCCTCATGAATTGCTGGAGGCAGCCCGAATCGATGGAGCAGGCGAATTCGAAATCTATGTCAAGATCATTCTGCCTCTGTCACTGCCGATCCTTGCAACCATCGGTTTGCTGCAGGCCATTGCCTACTGGAATGACTGGACGAATGGTATGTATTATATTGACGTTCGCCATTCGGAAATGTACAGCATCCAGCTTCTGCTGAATCAGATGAATCAGCAGATCGAATTTATGGCTAACAATCCGGAATTTGCTGCAGAGCTGGGACAGTTAACGATTCCGCAGGAATCTGTCCGCATGGCAATGGCCTTTATTGGCGTGCTGCCGCTGATGATCGCCTTCCCATTCTTCCAGAAATATTTCGCCAAGGGTTTGACTCTGGGCGGTGTAAAAGGATAATCATCAAAAAAGATAGGAGTGAATATAGCCTGCAAAACGGCGATATTCAGATGAACTACAAGAACGGCAAGCACAAAGTTCTGGTGGAAGTGGTTCTGATCGACGAGAACCGGAAGCACAGCCTGAATCAGAGCGACGTCGTGGCACCGAAGGAGCGAGTGCGGTTCATCAAGAATCTGGACCGGCCGATTGTTCAGGTCAAGCCCGGCAAGTACAAGGGCGAGCTGATCATCTCCCGCGGCAGAGTTGCCGAGGTCCGCAAGTGCCGGATAAGGGTTATCGATGAAAAAAACAATAAGAACAGCCGACAATAAATACCAGAATTTTCCGCAAAGACCCAAAATCCTTTTGTAGGTTTTGCAGGCATTACACATGGGAACTTAGAGGCACGGGTAGGAGGTTACCAAATGAAATTACAGGATTACGAAGTGCAGCATATGGCGCGTTTGCGTGAGATTGTGCCGGAATGTATGGTGCTGCTGAAATCTGATGGCAGTTTTCCCTTGACGGCAGCGGGTGATCTTGCGCTCTATGGTAATGCAGCCAGAAAGACTATCAAAGGCGGCACAGGATCCGGTGATGTGAATGTCCGCAGTTTTGTCACAATAGAGGAGGGGCTGGAGAACGCCGGTTTCACGATAACTACCAAAGGCTGGCTGGATGCCTATGATGCTGTTTATGCAGCGGAAAACCGAAAATTCAAGGCTGCTATCAAAGCCCGGATCGCCAGAGAGGGTTTTGGCTCCATCATGCTGGGTATTGGCGCAATTATGACGGAACCGGACTATGATCTTCCTTTGGATGGGGAAGGTGATACAGCAATCTATGTTCTGGGCCGGATCAGCGGCGAGGGCAGCGACCGGACAACCGTGGAAGGTGATTTTCAGATGACCCAAACGGAGATTCGGGACATTCTGAAGCTACAGCGCCGATATCAAAAATTTATGCTGGTGTTGAATGTGGGTGGACCCGTGGATCTGCGTCCTGTTGCAGAGCAGGTGTCCAATATCCTGCTGTTGTCTCAGGTGGGTATGACCATCGGTGATTCTCTGGCAGATGTATTGCTGGGAAAAGCATACCCCAGCGGAAAGCTGACCACCACATGGGCATCATGGGAAGATTACTGCCACGAGGGTGATTTCGGCAACGAGGACGACACACGATACAGAGAAGGCATTTATGTCGGATACCGGTATTTTAACTCTGTGGGAAAGAAACCGTTGTTCCCATTCGGATTCGGTATGGGATATACATCGTTCTCAATCAAAGCGGAGAAAATCTCTGTCCATGCAAGCACGGTAACGGTTGATACATGTGTGACCAATACAGGCAATCACCCGGGAAAGGAAGTTCTCCAGCTATATATCAGCATTCCGGAAGGCAAGCTGCATCAGCCCTATCAGGTGCTGGCAGCATTCGGAAAAACCAGGGAACTGGCGACCGGCGAATCGGAAATACTCCGCTTGTCCTTTGATCTGCGTTCTGTCGCGTGCTTTGACGAAGATACTGCCAGCGACATTCTGGAAAGCGGAAACTATGTACTTCGGCTCGGTAATTCCAGTGATAATACAACTGTTTGCGCAGTGCTGAATCTGGGCGATATGAAAGTAGTTCAACGCTATACCCATATTGGCGGCAAAGCAGACTTTGCTGATTGGATGCCGGAACGTTCTGGCGACGGAGAAACTCCGAAAAACATTCCCGTTTTGACGATTACGGATGTGAAAGAAATTCAAATCATGCCTCCGGAATTGGATCAGAATGCACTGGACTTTGTAAAAAGGCTGACTGATGAAGAGCTGGCATATCTGTGTACCGGCGGTTTCGAAGGAGAAGGCGGCGGCAGCTTTATCGGCAATTCCGGAATTACTGTGGCCGGAGCAGCCGGGGAAACCACAGCGGGATTTGCTCATTTAGGTGTGCCAAATATTGTGATGGCGGATGGTCCTGCAGGACTTCGAATCGCAAGGCAGTATGGTGTGGATGAACAGGGATTGTACACACTAGATAACGGGAGTATGAGTTCCGCTTTCGAGGTTGTGCCCGAGGAAATGCTGAAAGTGTTGGGATTCGGTCTGCCGAAACCGGAACGCAAAGGAAGAATCTATGAGCAGAATTGTACTGCGATCCCCATCGGCACCGCTCTGGCACAAAGCTGGAATACGACTCTTTGTGAGGACTGCGGCGACATTGTCGGCGATGAGATGGAGCGTTTTGGTGTCCACATTTGGCTGGCACCGGCCCTGAACATCCACAGACTGCCGCTATGCGGAAGAAATTTTGAATACTACTCGGAGGATCCTCTGGTTAGCGGAAAAATTGCTGCCGCTGTGACAAGGGGGGTGCAGAAGCATCCGGGACGGGGCGTTGCCATCAAGCATTTTGCGGCCAATAATCAGGAAACGAACCGCTTTCGGACGAACAGCATAGTAAATGAACGGACTTTGCGCGATATCTACCTGAGAGGTTTCCGTATTGTCATTGATGAGGCAGACCCCGCCTCCGTTATGAGCTCGTATAACCTGCTCAACGGTGAACATACCTCTCAGCGGGAAGACCTGCTGGAAACTTTGCTGCGGCAGCAATGGGGATTCCGGGGAATCGTGATGTCCGACTGGGTAGTTCCCGGTTTTGAATCCAAAAAGAAATATCCTTCCTCCTGTTCCAATGGCTGTATCCGTGCGGGAAATGATATTATGATGCCCGGCAGTAAAGTACATTACGAAAATTTGCTGAACGTATTAAACAACGACACCTGTTCTTATCCTTTGACACGGGAGCAGCTTGAAAAATGCGCTGCCAGAATGGTGGCATTCGCATGGACCTATGGGAGAAAATAATATGACTTTATCTACGAAAGAACTGATTCTGAATCAGGAGCGGAATGTAAGCTTAAGCTGTATGCTTCTGCCGGTAGGCGATGACTATGGAAAAATAACCCGGCGCCCTGCTGTGCTGATTCTGCCCGGGGGAGGGTACAGTGTTTGCTCCGACCGGGAGGCGGAAGTGGTTGCTTATCCTTACTTAACCGCTGGGTATCATGCGTTTGTGCTGCGGTATTCCGTAGCAGAGCACAGAACATGGCCCAATCCACTGAATGACTATGAGCATGCCATGGAATTGATCCGGGCCAATGCAGATGAGTGGAATCTGATGCCAGATAAAATTGCAGTGATCGGTTTCTCCGCCGGAGGGCATCTGGCTGCCTGCGCCGCTACCGTGGCTAAGAATAAACCCAATGCTGCCATTTTGGGCTATGCTGCCTTGGAATTGGGCATTGCCCAAGCCTGTCAGCCGGGTACGGAGATCATTGCCCCGGTGGATCACATTGATGGCAATACGTGTCCCTGCTTCCTCTTTGCTGCCCGGGACGATAATGTGGTGCCGATCCAAAATTCTCTCAATTTCCAGAGTCGGCTTGCAAAATTTGGCATCCAATTTGAGTCTCATATCTATGCCTATGGCGGACACGGCTTCTCTACCGGCGCACCGAGTGTAATCGGCACAGGCATATGCGACAGAATTCCTAACTGGGTTAATGACAGCATCGGTTGGCTGGGGGACGTACTGGGATGCCTCACTGCAGATGGTATAGGGAATCCTGTTTGCCCTGCGAAAATAGACGGCAATAACGAAATGGTGTTAAATGTAGACTGCACGCTGGGTTATTTACAGCAGCAGGAGCAGGCGCAAGCGGTTCTTGCTCCCGTGTTCGGGGTGATCGATGCAGTGATCCGGGGGCGGTTTACCAACGTTGAAGGTGCTTATTCGGTTCTGCGTCCTGCAACGCTGCGGTCGTTGATGATCACAATAGGGAAAAGCGGCGAGGACATTGCCAGCCTTGACTGCCTGCTCCGCAAAATTCCCAATAAAAAGGAATAATTTGCCCGATACACATTGGAGGACAAAATGAGTGATATAAAATTACCATACGAATTTCACGATGGCGACAGAAAGATCGTCTTTTCCCGCCATGACTTGCCGCAGCCATGGATCAACTATTTGTCCAATGGCAAGATGCACGCTTTCGTGTCTCAGGCAGGCGGTGGAATGTGCTGGTGGCGTACCCCGATGAATTATCGTATTACCCGCTACCGCTTTTACAATATGCCCATTGACAGCCCCGGCTTCTATATTTACATCCGCATGGCAGATGGCACAGTCTGGTCACCTACCTTCCGTCCCTGCGAAACGAAGCTGGACAAGTGGGAAGCGGCCCACCACCCCGGTTATTCTCAATTTAGTGCGGAAAAAGACGGTCTCCGGGCGGTACTGACTCTGTTTGTTGCACCGGACAGCGATACCCTTGTCTGGGATTTGAAGCTGACCAATCTCATGAGCGAAAAGCTGGAATGTGATGTATTTGCCTACACAGAGTTTTCACAGCTTGTATTCGAAAACGAAACCAAGCTGGGTTACTACTTAAAGTGGAATGTCAGCAATCATTATGACGAAAAGCTGGATTCCATTCTGTACCTGTATACCTCATGGCTGCAGGTGGATGTCGAGAAAGCTCCTGTTATCTACTTTGCTGCATCCGAAAAAGTGGATTCCTTCTGCTGTAACCGGGACCTGTTCTGCGGTAATTACCGGGATGAGCGCAATCCTGTTCAGGTAGAGCAAGGGAGACTGAGTAATACAAACATGGTAGGCGGTGAGCCTTGCGGCGCCTTGCATCACCATGTGGCTTTGGGAGCGAACGGGGAGAAGAAAGTCAGTTATTTCCTTGGCCTTACGCCAGGTGCGCTGCTTGACTACGATGGCGCGGTCAATACCACGGAGCAAACCCTGGCTGCGCTGAGAAGTGAGGGTGAGGTGGAACGGCAGTTTGACAGGAACGCGGATTGGTGGCAGGAGCATCTGGGTGTCTATCAGTGCGAGATTCCCGATGGGGATGCTATGCGGCAGGTCAATACATGGAATCCTGTTCAGAGTGTTGCTACTGCCCGTTACTCCCGATCCATCTCTTCCTCTGCATCCGGAATTCGGGGTGTAGGCTTCCGGGACAGCGCCCAGGATATGCTGGCGCAGGCATACCGCAAGCCGGAATGGGCAAAGGAGATGCTTTTCTATCTGGCATCTCAACAGATGGAGGACGGTCATGCGGTCCATGCCTGCTGGCCGGAGGATGGAAAGCTGCCCCAGGATCTGACCCGGTCCGATGACCATATCTGGATGGTCTATCTTGCTTATGCCATCGCAGCGGAAAGCGGCGATATCTCGTTCTTGAATGAGAAGATTCCGTTCTTAGGGAAAGACTATAAATCTACGGCGAATCCTGTTCCTTTGTGGGATCACTTGATGCGAGGTGTGGAATTCACAGAAAACCATCTGGGTGAACACGATCTTCCCTTGATCCTGTTCTCAGACTGGAATGACCATGTGGGTCCCTTCGGAAGAAAGGGAAAAGGCGAGAGTGTGTTTGTGTCCCAGCAGCATATCTATGCGTTGAAGCAGCTTTCGGAACTTGCCGAACTGCGGGGCGACATGGCATCCGTAGAGCGATTTGCAGAACTGATCGCCAAGCAGGAAAAGGCGCTTGAAAAATACTGCTGGGACGGCAGTTGGTATCTGCGAGGTCTGGATGACGACGGGAAACCCTTCGGCAGCAATAGCTCAGACTATGCAAAAATTTGGGTCAATACCCAGAGTTGGATGGTCATTTCCGGCTCCGGCAGGAAAGAGCAGCATAAGCAGGCCATGGACTCTGTCAATAAATTGATGGACACTGGCATGGGTCTGCTGATCAACACCCCCGGATTACCTGCTGATAAAGCGAATAACTTGCCTGCGGGTTATTCTGAAAACGGCGGCATTTTCTGTCAGGCAAACTGCTGGGCGATCATAGCAGAAGCCCTGCTGGGCCGTGGAAATCGGGCGTGGAAATACTATAATCAACTAATCCCCCACAAGGTGATCCAGCGCATTGGACTGGAAAACTACCGGGGCGAAGCATACGCTTATTCCAGTACCATGCTGGGCCCGGATAACGAGAAGTTTGGACAGGCCTGCGTTTCTCAGGTCACAGGCACGGCGGCATGGATGGATGTGGCTGTTACCCAGTATCTGCTGGGTATCCGACCTGCGCTTAAGGGGCTGGTCATTGATCCCAGCATCCCTGACCATTGGGACGGCTATAAGGTCACAAGAGTGTACCGGGGCTGCAAGCTGAACATTGAAGTAAAGAATCCCAAGAGTGTGCAGCACGGAGTGGAGTGTATTCTCCTTGACGGTGTACAGATCGATGGAAATACCATTCAGCCTGAGCTTCTTATGGGCAGAGATACGGCGAATGTGACCGTGATGATGGGATGAGGAAATCATTATGAATTTGACACTTATGATGATGCGGATCATCCTGTCACTGGGGCGCAGGAAGGCGAGAAAGAAAGCGCCGTGGATCGGAAAGCAGTATTTCGTCAAACGGGAGTGCCTTCCCAAGGTGGAAACCTTCCTTTACGAGCCGGAAGGCAAACCCCGGGGCGCAATGCCGGTGCTGTTCAATATTCACGGCGGTGCATGGGTGGGCGGTGATGCAACCGCTTTGGACACCCAAAGCCAGCAGCTTGCGGATACGTTTTCCTGCTTCGTGGTGAATATCAACTACAAAAAGGTAGATGTAAAAGCGTTTCCCTATCCTCAGGAGGAGGTGCGGGATGTGGTGCTGTATTTTGCTGCCCATGCGGATGAATTTGGATTGGACAAGACCCGCTTCGCAATTATTGGTTACAGTGCCGGCGGTCATCTGGCAGCAAGTGCCGCTTACTTACTGAAGGATTCAACCGTGAAGCTGTCTGTACATATTCCGGTGTACCCCTTCCTTGATTTCCGGGCCTTCGAGCCGGAATCCGGCTTTCTGGACACACAGGACGAAAACTATGAGCGGAATATGAAAATACTGAATGCGGTGTACTTCCGGGGAACGCTATCCAAAAGCGATCCGGTGCTGTCGCCTAACGCGGCAACGGCGGAGCAGCTTCAAGGGCTTTCTCCTGCGGAAATTATCCTCTGCGGGCCGGATTCGCTGTATCAGCAGGGATTGGATTATGAGAAGCTGCTGAACTGTGCAGGGATTCCCTGCTGTCTGAAAGAATTTCCCCATGCGAAACACGGCTTTATGGAAAGTAACTACCCGGAAGTTAGCTATGAGCCGGATGATGAGCAAAGACAGCTTCGGGAAGAATGTATCGCCTACATCAAAGAACGGCTTGCCTACCATTGGGGGCAGGTGGGTGAATAAATATGATTGAAGTATACGACCTGACAACAGAATACAGCCGGTTGCCCAATGCAGTGGATGCGCCCGCTCCACGGTTTGGCTGGAAGATTCGCAGTGACTGCAAGGGTGTGATGCAGAAAAGCTATCGCATTCAGGCGGTCAGCGGAAATGAGATCCTTTGGGACAGCGGTGTGGTGGAATCTGAAGAATGTCGATTCATTCGCTACGGGGGCAAACCTCTGAAAAGCCGCCAGAAGGTCACATGGCAGGTACTGATCACTGCCGTGGACGGTGAAGGAAATATTCTTTCCGTAGAGCGGAAAAAAGCTGACTTTCAAATGGGACTGCTCCATGAAGCCGACTGGATCGGTAAGTGGATCACCACTGGGGAGGATAATTCTTCTCCACGGCCTGCAAGATATCTGCGCCGTAGCTTCAATGTAAAACCCGCACTTGCAGAGGCAAGGATCTATCAAACCGCCCATGGAATTTACGAGAGTTTTATCAACGGCGCTGCAACCGATGTGGATAAATTCAAGCCGGGCTTAACCAGCTACTATTACCGCATTCAGTACCAAACCTATGATATTACTTCGCTTGTCAAAGAGGGCGAGAATCGCTGGAATGTAACTCTCGCAGACGGCTGGTGGAGGGGTTGTACAGGCGGCAGTGTGATCAACAACTGGGGTAGAACGCTGGATTATTTAGGCCAGATCGAGCTCATTTATTCTGATGGTTCTACGGAAATTATCGGCACAGATGAATCCTTTGAAATGACAACAGGCCACTTGCTTGCCTCGGATATGCTCATGGGCGATATCTACGATGCAAGATTGAAATACATCAACTGGCAGCCGGTACGGCTTCTGGAGGGCGACCCGGTGCATTCCGGACTGACAGCTAAGAAAATTGCCAGCAGAAGCGTTCCTGTCCGGGAAATGGAGCGGTTTAGCGCAAAGCCTTTTTGGGATACATCCGGAAATTTGGTTCTGGACTTTGGTCAGAATATTGCAGGCTATGTACGTATGATTCTTAGAAATACGAAAGTGGGCCAAACTGTCAAACTGACTCACGGTGAAACTTTGGATCATAACGGCAGCTTCACCATCGCTAATGTAAACAAAACTACCATGCCTGTATCAGCCTTTCAGGAAGTGACTTACATTTGCAAAGGGGCGGAGGAAGAAATCTACCATCCCTTTTCCTCTATCTTCGGTTTCCGTTATGTAATGGTGGAGGGCTATAAGGGCAAGATCCTGCCCGGCGACTTTACAGCCATCGCCGTATACTCCGCAATGGATGAAACCGGGCGCTTTTCCTGTTCCAATGAACTTATCAATAAACTGGTCAGCAACTCCCTGTGGAGCCAGAAAGGCAACTTCATGGATGTTCCTGTGGACTGTCCTACCAGAGAGCGAAACCCGTGGACGGGTGATGCGCAAATATACGTCCGTACCGCCTGTACCTTTATGAATGTCTATTCCTTCTACGAAAAATGGCTGCAGGATCAAACAATCGAGCAATATGCCAGTGGCAAAGTGGGCATCACCTTTCCGTCCACCAGTTCCGTGCACCATCCCCGGGAAGTTGCGGCAATGAAGAAAATCAATCCTCTGTATGAAATTGCCGGCCCAGACGGTGACGGAAACAAGGGTGAGGACGCAACAGGCTGGGGTGATTCCGCCGCCTGGCTGCCATGGAGTGTATATCAATGGTATGGGGATCGACAGATTCTGGAAAACCAGTATCATACGGCACGGAAATGGCTGGAATTTGAGTTGAGCTGTGCGAAAGACCCCAATCCGTTATACGCGGAATTGCCTCAATATCGAGATGGCTTCGGTCAATACATCTTCGACACCCGGTTCCATTATGGAGAATGGAATGAGGCTTTTGGAATCAGGGAGAAGGTTGCTGTGTACTATGAAAATCCTCCGATCGCCAAAGAGCAAACACCGGAGGATAAGAAAAAAGTCGCCGCCACGGTCAACTATTTCATCGAAATGAAGGCAAAGGCCGGTGACGCAATAACGGCCACGGCTTATATGGCGAGAACGGCACAGAATTTGGCCGATATGGCTGCTGTTTTGGGCAAGATGGAAGATGCATCCCATTATGCCGCTATCGCAAAGAAAGTTCGGGAAGTATATGCCAAATATCTGATTGCGGGAGATGGCACCATTCAGCCGGGACATCAGGCTCCCTATGTCCGAGCGCTGATGATGGATCTGTGCGGCGAAAAGAAAGAAATGGTCCTTCAGCAGCTTCTAAAAGAAATTGAAGCAAATGAATACTGCCTGAACACAGGATTCCTGTCCACGCCCTTTCTTCTGCCTGTTCTGGCAGATAACGGCTATGCAGATGTTGCCTATCGGGTCCTGGAGAATGAGGAGTTGCCCGGTTGGCTGTATCCGGTCAAAAAGGGTTTGACAACCATTCCTGAAAGCTGGGGTGGTGTGGATCTGCTGGAGGATTCGCTGAACCATTACAGCTACGGCGCGGTTTGCGAATTTCTGTTCCAGTATATTGCGGGCATTCGTCCCGAAACTCCCGGGTGGAAGCGTTTTATACTCAAACCCATTCCCGGCGGCAGCTTGACCCATGCAGAAGCAACACAAGTCACACCCTACGGCGCTGTTCGCTCCGCATGGAAGATAGAGGAGGGGAATTTCATTTATGAATGCACCGTACCTACCAACACGACTGCCGCATTGACATTACCGAACGGAGATGCACATCATTTAGTAAGCGGCACATATCAGTTCAGCATCTCCCATGAGCACAATAAAGAGAGGAGACATGTATGAAAACGAGAGTACAAAAGAATGCCGGCTGGCGCACCACAAAGGGTCAGCGGACATGGTATTTCATGGGCCGTATCGGCTGCTATAATCTGCAGGCTTTAGTCCCCGGATTTATGAACCTGTTTTTGATCTTCAACGGTGTGGATCTTGCAATGGTGGCGGCAATCACGCTGATCGTCCGTATCATCGATGTGGCAGACGATGTGATCTTCGGCTATCTGGTGGATAAGATCGACCTGAGGAAAATAAAGTTTTTCGACAAAATCCGGGGAGAGGGGAGGTATCTTCCGTGGATGCGCTGCTTTATGTATCTGTTCCCCTTTGCGATCCTGCTGTTCTTCCTGCTGCCGGCAGGCATTTCCAACGGTATGAAGCTGGTGTGGTTTGCGGTTACCTATCTTCTGTTTGATCTGACATATACTTTGGTGGATGTTCCCATTCAAAGCACTCTGCAGACGCTGTCCGATGTACCAGAGGAGCGGAATCATCTCGTGACAGTTGGCTTTGTAGTCGTGACGGTGGCAGCAATCAGCACGAACCTGATCCAGCAGGTGCTCATCAGTGAGTCTGTGGGTCTGAGCGTTCGGACAATGGCGATCGGCTCGATGATCATTTTTAGTATGATGATGCTGCCAATGCCCTTTAAGATGAAAGAATACAATGCCGAACTGCACAATTCCGCGGTGGAGCAGGAGAAGAATTATACCATCGGGGAAATGTTCCGGGTGGTGCGCAGCAATAAGCCGTACTTGACTATGATCGTATCGCAGCTGATTCCTGCACTGCTTGCTACGGGAACCGGCGTGGGACTGTTCGTCAGCTATTACCTTTACGGAAGTTCCACGGCGATGCTGTTGCCTTCCACAGTGGGTATGGTCCTGGCTGTGATTTTCCAGATGGCAGCACCGAAGCTGAGTAAAAAATTTGGCAATAAGAAACCGCTTGTTGCGGCCTGCGCTGTTATGACATTGTTCAGCTTTGGTATCTTCTTTGCCGGATATCAGAATTTTGGCATGGTTGTTGCCTTTACTCTGCTCAATGCCGGATTTGCAGGATTGGTGACGATGCTAAGAAGCTATATTTTCATGCAGGCAATCGACTATGCCAAATACGTCAACGGACGGGATACAACCGGAATTTTCAATGCCATCAATACCTTCGTTGGTAAGATCACAAACTCTGTGGCTTCCTCTCTGGGATTGTTCCTGCTGAGTCTGTTTGGATGGAAGTCTGTTACCGCCGAGAGTTTTGCGGATCTGGCAGCGCAGGGTATTGAGCAATCTGCCGAGGCCCTGAACGGTTTGTGGACCATCAATGCGCTGATCCCTGCAATCGGTGCGCTTCTTGGCTTGATCGTCATCTGCACCTACAAGTTGACGGACGAGGATGCACGCCTGATGGGACTCTGCAATCTTGGCCAAATCACGCGGGAAGAGTGTGAAGCGCGGCTTTCCAGAAAGTATTGATTCTATGTACATTCCCCGGTTGCCTTACTGGGGAATGTTTTTATGGACACAATAAGTCTGCCTGTGATATACTAATTGCAAAAAAGGTTACACGGGGGGTGATAGAATGGATCGAAGTATTTTGAACAGACTTCAGTGCGTTACGGCGGAGGAACAGGCGATATTGGATGGCCGGACAACCATCGACCGGGAACTGTACATGCAAGGGCAGGGGAGTACCATCAATGCCAGAAAGCTGCTTGCCTCCGGTAAGCTCATCACCATCCGCCCACATACCCGGTTCATCCACTTCCCGGAGCATACCCACGATTATGTGGAAGTGGTGTATATGTGCCGTGGAGAAACGACGCACATTGTCAACGGAAAGTCCATTCGCCTGGAACAGGGAGATCTGCTGTTTTTGAGTCAGAGCTGCACCCATGAGGTTTGTAAGGCAGAAGAAAAGGACATTGCGGTTAATTTCATCGTTCTGCCGGACTTTTTCAATGCCCCGCTGGCTGCTATGGGGGAAGAAGAAACGCCTCTGCGACGCTTTCTGGTGGACTGCCTGTGCGGACGAAATACAGGACCCGGATATCTGCATTTTGATGTTTCCGGGGTAAAACCCATCCAGAATCTCATCGAAAATCTCCTGTGGACCCTGCTGGAGGAAACGCACCAAAAGCGGAAAATGAGCCAGATGACCATGGCGCTGCTGTTTTTGCAGATTACCGGACATACGGAAACCCTGCTGACGGATGCGCAGGAGGACGCGGCGGTATTTCGGGTACTCCGCTACATCGAAACAAACTATGTTGACTGTAGCTTTTCAGAAATTACAGCGCAGCTCCATTATGATCCAAGCTGGCTGTCAAGGGAGATCAAACGAACCACCGGAAAGACCTTTACCCAGCTGGTTCAGGAAAAGCGGCTGGCCCAGGCTGCGTTCCTGCTGAAAAACACGAAGCGGAATGTGTCCGAGATTTCTGTTGCGGTGGGTTATGAGAATATCAGCTATTTCCACCGGATCTTTGCAGATGCCTTCGGCAAGTCCCCCAAACACTACCGGGATGGGGCATAACTGCAACAGAGGATACTTTTTTAGAAATCATACGACCTCCTTTTCTTCTTTTTGCCATGGTATACTGGCATTAGAATGAGAAAAGGAGGTCTTTTTTTGCGATATTATTTGGCAATCGACATCGGCGCATCCTCCGGGCGGCACATAGTGGGCTGGCTGGAGGATGGAGAACTGCGAACAAAAGAGGTCTACCGTTTTCCCAACGGTGTGGAAATGCTGGATGGCCACCTGACATGGAATATCCGAAAGCTCTTTTCCAATGTGGTCATGGGCATCAGGAAGGCATTTGAGGAATTTCCCCAGATCGAAAGCCTGTCCATCGACACCTGGGGTGTGGACTATGTTCTGCTGAAGGGCGATGAAGAAGTCTATCCCTGCCATGCCTACCGGGACAGCCGCACGGAAGCGGTGATCCCGGAGGTCCATGAAAAAGTGCCGTTCTCCAAGCTGTACGGGCATACCGGCTGCCAGTTCCAGCCTTTTAACTCCGTCTATCAGCTCTATGATGACCTGAAAAAGGGCCGCTTAGAGGGTGTGACGGATGTTCTGATGATGCCGGAATACTTAATGTGGAAGCTCTGCGGCGTAAAGGCAAGAGAATACACCAACGCCACCACCATGGGCATGATCAGCTCCGAAACCGGCGAATACGATCTGGAAATCGTGGATGAGCTGGGGCTGCCCCGGCACCTGTTCCCGAAGCTCAGCCAGCCGGGTACCGTCCTGGGCGAGCTTCGCTCCGAAATCGCGGCGGCAGTTGGCGGCAACTGCAAGGTGGTTCTCTGCGCCACACATGACACCGGCTCTGCGGTGGAGGGCATCCCAATGGAGGGCAATCATCCTTATATTTCCTCCGGCACATGGAGCCTGCTGGGAGTCAAGACCCCCAAGCCCATTACCGATGCCGGCAGCGAAAAGGCCAACTACTCCAATGAGGGCGGCGTGGGCTACAACCGCTATCAGAAGAACATCATGGGCATGTGGCTGGTAAACGAGCTGCAGCGGGAGCTTTGCCCGGATACCCCATTCCCGGAAATCGTGAAACTGGCTGAGGAAAGCGCCTGCGACATTCTGGTGGATGCCAATGCGCCGGAATTTCTGGCCCCCAAGAGCATGAAAGCTGCCTTTGACAAGGCAACCGATGGAAAGCTGCAAACGGTCGGCGATTATTTCCGCTGCGCTTACCGCTCTTTGGCCGTCAGCTATCGGCAGGCCATCGACGAGCTGGAATCTAACACAGGACGGAAGTATGAAAAACTCTACATCGTGGGCGGCGGTGCCAAGAATCAGTTCCTGAACCGTCTGACCGCGGAAGCAACCGGGAAAGAAGTCATCGCCCTGCCCATCGAAGCAACGGCACTTGGAAATCTGAAAGTTCAAATGGAGGTTCATTAATATGTCTTACGCAGAAGCAAAAGCCAAATACGCAGCATTGGGTGTCGATACTGACGCTGCTATCGCGAAACTGAAAAACGTTCCTGCTTCCCTGCACTGCTGGCAGGGTGACGATGTGCGCGGCTTCGATACCGATCCCACCAAGCCCCTGACCGGCGGCATCCAGACCACCGGCAATTATCTCGGCCGCGCCAGAACCCCCGAGGAGCTGATGGCAGACCTGGATATGGTCCTGAAGCTCTGCCCCGGCACCAAGAAAATGAACCTCCACGCATCCTATGCCATCTTCGAGGATGGCGACTGGGCAGACCGGGACGCGCTGGAGCCGAAGCATTTCAAGCGTTGGGTGGATTTCTGCAAGGAGCGGGGCCTCGGCTGTGACTTTAACCCCACTTTCTTCTCCCATCCCAAGGCCAACGGCCTGACCCTGTCCTCTCCAGATCCCGAAATTCGCAAGTTCTGGATCGACCACGGCAAGGCCTGCATCCGCATTTCCAACTATCTGGCAGAAGAGCTGGGCCAGCCCTGCGTTATGAACATCTGGACCGGCGACGGCTTCAAGGACATCCCTGCCGACCGTATGGGTCCCCGGGTGCGCTATAAGGAAGCCATCGACGAGATCCTCTCCGAGCCGTTTGATTTCAATAAGGTCAAGCCCTGCGTGGAATCCAAGGTCTTCGGCATCGGCGTGGAGGCCTATACCGTGGGTTCCGCCGAGTTTAGTTTGAGCTATGCCGCCATGAACAAGGAACGCTGCATCCCTCTGATGGACAACGGCCACTACCATCCCACGGAGGTTGTTTCCGACAAGATCCCTGCCCTGCTGGCCTTCTTCCCGGAGATCGCCCTGCACATCACCCGGCCCATCCGCTGGGACTCCGACCATGTGGTGCTGCTGGACGACGAAACCAAGGAGCTGTGCAAGGAAATCGTCCGCTGCGGCGGATTGGAGGGTAGTGTTAAAATTGCGCTGGACTATTTTGACGCCTCCATCAACCGCATTTCCGCCTGGACAGTGGGCTTCCGTAACGTCCAAAAGGCTCTGCTGATGGCCCTCTGCACCCCCGACTTGACCGCCATGCAAAATGCGGACAACTGGACGGAGCTGATGGTCATTCAGGAGGAACTGAAAACCATGCCCTTTGGCGAAATCTGGACCGAATACTGCCGTGTCTGCGGCGCTCCCGCCGACGGCGAGTGGTTCCCGGAAGTCAAGAAGTACGAAGCAGAAGTGTTGTGCAAGAGAGGTTAAGTATGAAGGATATTATGATAGCCCCCTTTGTCTGTGATATGCGAAATATCACGGAAGTTATGTATCGCCTTGGTTGGGATGAACGCAATGGCGGTAACATTAGCTACCTACTGGATGAAAATGTTGTTGGTGAATATCTTGATTTAAGTGCAGTTATCCGTACGATCCCATTAGGTTTCGATGCAACTGAAATTAGCGGGAAAATATTTATTGTCACAGGCACAGGAAAATATTTTAGAAATGTCTATGCTGACCCGGAAAACAACTTGGGCATTGTCCGCATCGGTGCTGACGGCAAGACGGCGGAACTGTTGTGGGGCTATAAGGATGGCGGCAAGTTCACCTCCGAATTCCCCGCCCACCTCATGAGCCATATGT
The DNA here is from genome assembly GCA_017440925.1 of Oscillospiraceae bacterium. Taxonomy (GTDB): domain Bacteria; phylum Bacillota; class Clostridia; order Oscillospirales; family Oscillospiraceae; genus Faecousia. The sequence continues at coordinate 23,434 of JAFSAP010000018.1, forward strand.
CCCGGCTGAGTGTTGATCCCGAAAACCGGGTGGTCATGCACTGCCATCCCACCTACACCCTTGCTATGAACTACGTCCACGAGCTGGACGAGAAGAAGTTCACCCACACTTTGTGGGAAATGTGTACCGAGTGCATCGTGGTGTTCCCGGATGGCGTGGGCGTGCTGCCATGGATGCTCTGCGGAACCAATTCCATCGGCGAAGCCACCGCTGAAAAGATGAAGGAATTTCGGCTGGTGGTCTGGGGCATGCACGGCATTTACGGCGCAGGCAAGACCATGGACGAGACCTTTGGCCTGATCGAAACGGTGGAAAAGGCGGCGCAGATCTATATGCTTACCGCCCATCTGCCCCGTATCAACACCATCCGGGATGACCAGATGGTGGAGCTGGCTGAATTCTTCGGTGTGAAGTACCGTAGGGATTTTTTGAATCTTTAATTACAAAGATTATGTCGGAAATCATCGCATAAATTATCCGAAAAACCATAAATGCCAGAAAGATAGACGCGGCAGGCGATAGATATGAAATACAATGCCTCGTTTCATCCGCCTCCAACGGAGGTTGGAAAGAGTAATTCCTACATGCGTAATCAAATACGGGCGCAGCCGATTGAGAAGTCAGCTGCGCCTTGTATTTTCTCGACATCGTTCTGTGAGAACCGCTATCAAAATTTAGCGGCTTTGACAGAACGATGTTGCTTTTTCTGTAAGGTTTTTCCGCAATTCCCTCATAAGCAAGGGGAAATAAAGAATTTCTCTGTTTTGCACAATTTTTTTACAGCATTTGCATACAGTATCCGCGCGCCTCCTTCTGAAGTTTGAACCTATCAATATCAAACTTTACTTAAGGAGGTCTGCAATATGGCAGATAAGGAAAAATACTTTATTCCCATTGAAGGGAAACTGATTGAGGTAGAAGAAAATGTGTATGTGGCCTATTACAAGATGGGGCGCCGGGAGCGGTATCTGGAGGAACGGGATCATGCGAACAATGTGTTGTCTTATGACGCGTTGGATCAGAATGGACTCGTGGGACAGGAAATGTTTAAAGATACAGAAAGCGGCAGCTTGGAGGATATGGCTTTGGCAAAGGAACTGAATGATCAACTGCACCGTTGTATTGCCATGCTTCCAAAAGCAGAACGGGAACTGATTCAGGCAATTTATTTCGATGGCATGAGTGACACGGAGTATTCAAAGAGGATCAAAAGATCTCAGCAGATCGTCAGCTACAATCATAAGAAAATCCTGTCGAAGTTAAAAATGTTAATGAAGCTTTTGACAAGTTTTTGAGGATTTTTTGTTAGCGCTACTTGGAAATCGGGAGAGTAATGAAAAGGGTAACCTTTTTGTGAACCTTTCCAAGTGCATATCCAGAAACTGAAATACATCCGTTGGTGTGCCTTGTAAAGATAGAGAATGGGCAGCGACATTGGAGGGAGCGCGAAAATCCACCTGTGCAGATAAACTGCATGAATGCGGCAAGTAAGGTGGGGAGCGGGTCCGACCGTCCAGAAAGCAGATCGTGGCCGATCTGTCTTGCGATGACAGCACCAGCGTTGGTACTCCTGTCCCGAAAGGGGCAGCTCGGAGAGATCCTCGGAGGGGTGAAATTCCCGTGATGTGCGGCCAGGCACAGTTTCAGT
>JAFSAP010000019.1 GCA_017440925.1 Oscillospiraceae bacterium
GATATTCCGCTCCTTAAGTACAACCTTCAGTGCGTGAAAAACCTCCGCGCTGCGGCGCAGGGCTTCCCTCCAACTGGGAGCGGAGACGGGCATGATCATGAATTCCTGGATGTCCACATTGTTGGAGGCGTGAGCGCCACCGTTGAGGATGTTCATCATGGGAACAGGAAGCATCTTTGCATTGCTTCCGCCGATGTATCGGTACAGGCTTTGACCAAGAGAGGCTGCGGCTGCTTTTGCACAGGCCAGGGACACGCCCAGAATGGCATTGGCACCGAGACGGCTTTTGTTGGGCGTGCCGTCCAGTTCAATCAAGGCCCGGTCAATGGCTGCCTGATCCAGCACATTCGCACCGAGCAGGGCTTCGGCGATCTCGGTATTCACGTTATGTACGGCGTTGCTGACGCCCTTGCCTAGGTACCGCCCGGGATCTCCGTCCCGCAGCTCACAGGCTTCATAAATACCGGTGGAAGCCCCGGAGGGAACAGAGGCCCGGCCAATGGAGCCGTCTGCCAGATAGACTTCTACTTCAACGGTGGGATTTCCTCTGGAGTCCAGAATTTCTCGTCCATGAATTTTCGTAATATGTTTCATAAAAACCCTTCTTTCTCTGTAATCTTATGTTAAGCATATTATATCGGTATCATTGGAATCATTCCGTGATATAGTTACGGAGTGGATATATACTTTAAATATAATACAAAAAACGGGAAATGGAAGGAGGCACATCATTCAGGCAATGTGTGCTGCTATAACTGAATGAGTGCAAATGTCGAATCTTACGAACGAAGCAATGAAAAGTTTGGAAGTATGGCATTTTTTGCATCCGTAAAGTGATATCTAAAGTGTACACTAATTGCAAAAAGGACATCCGTATGGATGTCTTTTTGCCTGTTAGCCCATTCGCTTTTTCAGCTCTTGCGTGTAGATCCCAGCATCTACAGGAAGGTGCAGCTTCTTTTCCAGCCAGGAGGAGAGATAAGCACCCTGAATAAACAGTTGTGCCTGAATCGCATCTTCCACGGGACAAAGAACATCTTCGTTTCCGAAAACTGCTGCGATAAAGTTATTGACAATATTCGCCTGCATGACAGTATGCACCGCCGTTTCACAGTTGCGAATTTCTTCTTTGTATCGGATCCTGCCAAAGGGATTTTTGGTGGTCATGGCATATTCTGTTTCGTCCACCTCCAGTTTCCGAAGGGTTAAAGTGGATTCATTATCCAGAATGATCTGCCCCCTGCTGCCGCTGATTTCCAGTCGGTTACTTCCGGGGCATTCCCGGGTAGAAGCGATGAACTGTCCAATGGCGTTTCCCGCATACTCCATAGTGATGGAAACTTCATTTTCTACCTCGATATTCCGCTCCTGGGCGGTATAGCAGTGGGCCTGCATGGCTTCCGGCAGGCCGCACAGCCATACCAGAAGGTCAATGTGGTGGGAAACCTGGTTCATCAGTATTCCGCCGCCCTCTGCGCTGTAGGTTCCCCGCCAGGATGCACAGTCAAAATAGAACTGGGGCCGATACATATCGGTAATGATCCAGGAGATCCGTTTCAGCTTTCCCAGTTCGCCTTTTTTCAGCATATGTTTTATGTTTGCGTATACCGGATTTGTCCGGCGGCAGTAGAGCACACCGGTCTTGACTTCCGGGTGAGCAGTAATACTTTCTGTCAGCGCTTTCAGTTCTTCCGGAAAGACACCTATCGGTTTTTCAATCAGGGTATGGATTCCTTTGTTTATTGCTTTGATTGCCATTTCAGGATGCTGAAAATGGGGTGTACAGATCATGACCATGTCAATCCGTCCGCTGTCCAGCATACTCTCATAATCCGTAAACAAAGCAGCGTAGGTCAGTTGATATTTTTCTTTTATTTCTGCCATATGGTGGGCATTTCTGCTGGATAAGGCGGTGATTCTGGCATTTTGAATACTGCCAGCCGTGATAAGCTTGATGTATTCTTCTGCAATAAACCCGATTCCTGCGATTCCGATACGAATCATGGAAAGTCACTCCTTTTGTGCATTGTTTTTTGCATTATACCATGGAAACATAATTTTCTCCATTGAAAATTTCAGATTCTGTATTAGAATATAGTTATCTGATTTGTGGAGGTGTCTTGATTTTTGAATGCTGCCTATTTTGCATATAACCGAAGCCGGTTTTATGAACGGATGCAACCCAGTTCCTTGCTGATTTTGTTTTCCGGTGTGGAGATCCGAAAAACCAGTGATGAGTTTTACCCTTTCTTTGCAGAGCGGAATTTTGTTTATCTGACAGGCCTTGCCTGCAAGGAAGCTGTTTTTCTGGCAGAAAAGGATGGGAAAGGCGCGGTCCGGGAGCGGCTGTATATTCTTCCTCCTGATTTCCTTGCGGAGCGGTGGACAGGCCGCCGAGTAAAACCCTATGAAGCAGAGGCTGTTTCCGGTATCCGGGATGTACGGTTTGTGGAAAGCTTTCCGGAGGATGTGAAGACACTTCTGGCCAGTGACAGGTTTGCTACAGTTTATCTGGACTGCTACCGTCATGCAGCCGGGGATATGGCAAGACCTGCCCACGGTTTCGCAGATTGGCTGAAAGGGGTCTATCCCGCTGTGGTGATTGGCGATGCCAGCAGTATTTTGCGGTCTTTGCGAACGATCAAGCATCCGGAAGAGATTCAGGCACTGCGGGAAGCAGAGAAGAAAACCCGGGCAGGCATCCTTGCCATGATGAAGGCATCTCATCCCGGAATATATGAGTATCAGTATAAGGCGGAGTTTGACCGTGCACTGGCCCAGTTCGGCCCGGAAGGTCCTGGCTTCCCTTCCATCATTTCTGCTGGTGAAAACAATTTCTGCATCCATTACTACAGCTACACCGGACAGGCCCATGACGGGGATATGGTGCTCAATGACGTAGGTGCCCAGCACAGCAACATGATCACAGATGTGTCCCGTGGATGGCCCTGCAATGGCCGCTTTACAGAGAAGCAGAAGCTGCTCTATGAATGTGCTCTGGCCACTTCGGATTATATGTTCTCTGTCATCAAACCGGGAATGAGAATGGAGGACGTGGATGCCACCATCAAGCGGTATAATTTTGAACGGCTGAAGGATGCCGGTGTGCTGAAATCCTTTGATGAAATTGGCAAACTGATGTGGCACGGCGGCAGCCATCACATTGGTTATGATGTCCATGATTTTATTCAGCGGCCGGAAATTCTGAAACCCAATATGGTGTTCTGTGTGGATGTGGGCATTTACCATGAGGAATGGAGTATAGGTTTCCGGCTGGAAGATAACTGCCTTGTAACAGAAAACGGCTGTGAAAACCTTTCGCGGGAGATCCCCCGGACGGTTGCGGACCTGGAAGCCGTAATGAGAAAAGGATAAGGAGCATAGTTTATGTTATTTTTACAGTATCCTGCCTGCAGCACCTGCAAAAAGGCAAGAAAATGGCTGGATGAAAACGGTGTAGCCTATATTGACCGTCATATCAAAGAAGAGAATCCCAGCTACGGAGAACTGAAATCCTGGTATGAACGAAGTGGCCTGCCTCTGAAAAAATTCTTCAATACCAGTGGCCAGCAGTACCGCGCCCTGGAACTGAAGGACAAACTTCCCGGCATGACAGAGGAAGAGCAGCTCCAGCTGCTGGCCTCTGATGGCATGCTGGTGAAACAGCCTCTGATCGTGACAGAAAATGTGGTTCTCACCGGGTTTAAATCAGAGGAATGGGAGAAGCTTCTGAAATGAGAAAGAATCTGACCCTGCGCTATACGGTGCAGCAGTGCGCCTATTGGGCAGCAGCGGCGGGCGTGGTCAGCTTTGCCACAGCCTTTCTGCTGGAAAAGGGGTTTGCGGCATCCCATATCGGCATTTTGTTGGCTAGTGGAAATCTGCTTTCCTGTGCAGCCCAGCCTGTGCTTGCAGGTGCAGCAGACCGGATCGGCGGAAATATCGTCAAATGGTTCATTGCAGGACTGACGGCGGTGAGTATGTGCTGCTTCAGTGCGATACAGCTTCTGCCCCTGTCAGCGGTTATATACGGCCTGGTTTATTTGTTGGGAGTATTTGCCTTTGACGCCATGAATCCGCTGCTGAACGCCGTCAGCGTGTCCTATAACCGGATAGGCTGTAAAATCAACTATGGTGTGGGCCGGGGTATTGGTTCTTTTGCCTATGCCATTTCTGCGCTGGTCATTGGTAAAGTGATGGCTGCTTGGGGAGCGGACTGGATGATCTGGATCTGCCTTGCCCTGCTGGCCGCCAATGTACTGGTCACAGTTACCTATCCCAGTCTGGTGGAGGGGAGGGCAGAAGACCGGAGGCAAAGCCAATGCTGCTCGGTTCCGGTGTTTTTCCGGCGGTATAAGTGGTATTGTGTGTCTCTTCTGGGTGTTATGGGTCTTGCCATGTTTCATGCCATGACGGAGAATTACCTCATTGAGGTGGTAGCACCTCTGGGAGGTGACAGCGGCACCGTGGGAATTGCTCTGTTTGTGGCGACAGCCATCGAAATGGTGGTCATTGTGAATTTTGACTGGCTCCGCACCAAAATTTCCGATACCTGGCTGCTTAAACTGGCAGGCATTTCTTTTCTTGTCAAGTCCGTTGCCTTCCTGCTGGCAAGAAATGTGCTGACCATTTATGCCATTCAGCTGCTGCAGGCAACCTCCTATTCTTTCCTGTCGCCCACGCAGCTGTACTATGCCGATGCAAAGGTCGATCCAGCGGACATGGTAAAGGGGCAGGCGTTTATCACTGCCAGTTATACCCTGGGCTGCGCCATTGGTAATTTTACTGGTGGACAGCTGTTGGATGCTTTTGGGATCCGTGTCCTGCTTTTGGCTGGTGTTGCCATGGCAGCTGCCGGAACGGCGGTGTTCTTCCTGACAGTGGATAAAAAGGATGTATTGTAAAGAGTAAGGCAAATCATCCTTAAGATGCCAAAAGGCTCCCTTTCGGGAGCCTTTTATGATTATTGATAATCCACCACATTGACCCAGCTCAGCAGGAACTTGTGTTCCAGCTCTGTGCTTTTGGCCAGCTGGGAGGCAGCTACAATGGGCATCCATTTCTGAACATACTGCTTTGCTGTGTCACTCTTCATACAGAACAGTTCCAGGTATTTCCGGGCGGTATCAAAATCTCCGTTCATGCAGAACAGAAGGTAGGTTCTGGCAGTGTCAGCAGAAGCATTGCCCTGGGTGGCATGGGACCAGTCCAGGATATAGGGGGTGCCATCTTCTGTGATAATGATGTTGGAAGGATTCAGATCGCCGTGGCAGACCTTTTTGTGCTTGGGCATGGCTTCCAGCCGGGTGTGCAGATCGTACCGGGTAGTGGCATCCAGCCGGGATGCACTGATCTTCCGGTTCATTTTGTCCTTCAGCTTATGCAGCTGGGGGGCTGTTTTGCTGTGGATGTTCAGCTGGATATCCACGAACAGGGACAGGTATTCCTCCTGCTTTTCCGGATGCTCTTCCATCAGCTGGGCCAGGGTCTTGCCCTCGATGAATTCGGTGATGATGGCCCACTTGCCTTCCACCATGGTAACGCCCAGAATTTTAGGGATGTTCAGCCCGGTCTCTTCGATCCGTGCCTGGTTCAGTGCTTCGTTCAGAATATCCGCCTTGGAGAAATCTTCGTCAAATACCTTGATGCATTTGTCGCCATCCCGGTAAATGATCTTGTTTTTTCTGCGGGCGATGATGTTTTCTGTATTCATATGGTTTCCTCCCTTAGGCGTTCTTGCCGTAGTAGGCATTCAGATACATCTTCTTGATCTCGCTCATCAGCGGATAGCGGGGATTGGCGCCGGTACACTGGTCATCAAAGGCCTGCTCCGTCATATCATCCAGCCGGGCCAGGAAGTCGGCTTCGTCGATTCCATAGTCACGGATGGTGTCCTTGATGCCGATCTTCTTTTTCAGACCATTGATCAAAGCAATAAGACCCTCCAGCTTTTCGGTATCTGTTGCACCCTTTACACCCAGGTAGTCAGCGACCTCTGCATACCGGGCCAGGGTGTGAGGATGGTCATACTGGGAGAAGGTGCCCATCTTGACGGGTGCCTCTGCAGCGTTGAACCGGAGTACTTCTTCAATCATCAGTGCATTGGCAACGCCATGGGGCAGATGGTGGAAAGCACCCAGCTTATGGGCCATGGAGTGGCAGACACCCAGGAAGGCATTGGCAAAGGCCATACCGGCCATGGTGGCAGCGTTGGCCATCTTTTCCCGGGCCACGGGATTCTGGGGGCCGTTTTCGTAGGCATGGGGCAGATATTCAAAAATCATCTTCAAAGACCGCAGGGCCAGGCTGTCGGTGTAATCCGTGGCCAGCATGGAGGCATAGGCTTCCAGGGCGTGGGTCACAGCGTCGATACCGGAGGCTGCAGTCAGTCCCTTGGGGGCATTCATCATCATATCTGCATCCACAATAGCCATATTGGGCATCAGTTCATAGTCGGCCAGAGGATATTTGACACCGGTCTGCTCATCGGTAATAACGGCAAAAGGTGTGACTTCGGAGCCGGTACCGGCGGTGGTGGGAACTGCCACAAAGTATGCCTTCTCACCCATTTTGGGGAAGGTGTAAACTCTCTTGCGGATATCCACAAACCGCATAGCCATATCCATGAAGTCAGCATCGGGATGTTCATACATGACCCACATGATCTTGGCGGCATCCATAGCGCTGCCGCCGCCAATGGCGATGATCACATCGGGCTGGAAGGAAGCCATCTGGGCAGCACCGGCCTTGGCACAGGCCAGGCTGGGATCGGGAGCCACATCGTAGAAGCAGGTGTGCTGAATGCCCATTTCGTCCAGCTTCTTTTCCACAGCCTTGGTATAGCCATTGCTATAGAGGAAAGCATCCGTGACGATGAAAGCTTTTTTCTTGCCCATAACGTCCTTCAGCTCACTCAGAGCCACCGGCAGGCAGCCTTTTTTGATATAAACTTTTTCAGGCGCACGGAGCCAGAGCATATTTTCCCTTCTTTCTGCCACAGTCTTGATGTTCAGCAGATGCTTCACGCCCACATTTTCAGAAACGGAATTGCCGCCCCAGCTGCCGCAGCCCAGTGTGAGGGAGGGTGCCAGCTTAAAGTTGTACAGGTCGCCGATACCGCCCTGGGCAGAGGGTGTATTCACCAGAATGCGGCAGGTCTTCATCCGGTTTTCAAATGCAGCCAGCTTTTCCTGCTGGGTGATGGGATCCAGATAAATGGCGGAGGTGTGGCCATAGCCGCCGTCAGCAACCAGACGGTCTGCCTTGTTCAGTGTATCTTCAAAGTTGTTGGCCCGATACATGGCAAGGACAGGGGACAGCTTTTCGTGGGCAAAGGCTTCGCTCAGTTCCACGCTGTCCACTTCGCCGATGAGGATCTTGGTGTCCTAGGGAACTTCCACACCGGCAAGCGCGGCAATGGTGTGGGCACTCTGGCCAACGATCTTTGCATTGAGGCCGCCATTGATAAGAATGGTGTTTCTCAGCTTTTCGGTTTCTTCTGCATTCAGAAAGTAGCAGCCACGGTTCTGGAATTCTGCCTTGGCAGCTTCATAAACACCGTTCAAAACGATGACAGACTGCTCGGAGGCGCAGATCATGCCATTGTCAAAGGTCTTGGAGTGGATGATGGAGGAAACTGCCAGTTTCAGATCAGCAGAATCATCGATAATGGCGGGGGTGTTACCTGCGCCCACACCGATAGCGGGCTTGCCGGAAGAATAGGCAGCCTTCACCATGGCAGGGCCACCGGTGGCCAGAATGATGTCGGCCTCCTGCATGAGTTTGTTGGTCAGCTCCAGACTGGGAACATCGATCCAGCCAATGATTCCCTCGGGGGCACCGGCAGCCACAGCAGCTTCCAGAATGATCCGGGCAGCTTCGATGGTGGACTTCTTAGCCCGGGGGTGGGGGCTGATGATCATGCCGTTGCGGGTTTTCAGTGCCAGAAGGGTTTTGAAAATGGCGGTAGAGGTGGGGTTCGTGGTGGGAATGACCGCAGCCACAACACCAATGGGTTCTGCGATCTTCCGGATACCGTAGGCAGTATCTTCTTCAATGACACCGCAGGTTTTGGTGTTCTTGTAGGCATTATAAATATATTCAGCAGCGTAATGGTTTTTGATGACCTTATCTTCCACAACACCCATACCGGTTTCGCTGACAGCCATCTTTGCCAGGGAAATTCTGGCGCGGTTGGCAGCGGTGGCAGCAGAGAGAAAAATGGTATCCACCTGTTCCTGGGAGTAAGAGGCGAAGCGTTTCTGGGCATTGCGCACCCGCAGCAGGGCAGCATCCAGCTCTTCGGAAGTGGTGACAGGTTTGTAGGTTTCGTTCATAGGAATGACCCTTTCCATAGTTGATTTAATCGATAAATAATTACCGATAACTAAGTATCGATATTTTACCACTGTAATTTAAAAAGTCAATACCAAAAGACAGTGGCGCAATCGATATAATTTTATCCAAATTAGACAAAATGACAATTTCACCATATAAAAACTGTGCATCATGCTGCCTTTTTTCGGAAAAACAGAAATCTCTGTTTCAGCAAAAAAGGATTTTATACTTTACTTTTTGCCGGAAAGTGGTACTATGGTTTGGTGATTTTAATGGAGGCGATGTTATGACGCTGACAATACATACCTTTCTGATCGTTTGCCCGCTGCTGTTTCTGGCCGGACTGGTGGATGCCATTGGTGGAGGCGGCGGACTGATCTCCCTGCCTGCCTATCTGCTGGCAGGTGTTCCTGTGCACAATGCCATAGCCACCAATAAGCTTTCTTCTGCCTGCGGCACCACTCTGGCAACTGTCCGGTTTATCCGGGCCGGGCTGGTAAACTGGAAGATCGCAGTGCCTACCATCGTTTGCGCCATTGCCGGCAGCTCTCTGGGAGCAAATGCATCCATGGCCACAGAGGAGGGCATTATGGAGGGCATTCTGTTTGTTATTTTGCCTGTGGTGGCTTTTGTGGTGCTGAATCCGAAACTGTTCCATGACAATGCAGATTCTGATCTTACGGTTACACCCAAAGTCATGCTGACTGCACTCCTCAGCAGTTTCGTAGTGGGCATCTATGATGGATTCTATGGACCCGGCACGGGAACATTCTTGATTGTTGCCTTTACTGTGTTTGCAAAACTGGGCCTGCGCAGCGCCAATGCCCAGGCAAAGGTCATCAATTTGACCACCAATATCACCAGTCTTACCATTTTTCTGCTGAATGGCCAGGTGATCTTCCTGCTGGGAATCGCCGCAGCATTGTGCAACATGGCAGGCAATTATGTGGGTGCCAACCTGGCGCTCAGCAAGGGCAGCCGCATTACCCGCCCGGTGATCATTTTGGTTTTGTGCCTGCTGTTCCTGAAGGTTCTGGGCATTCTGTAAAGCTATAATCCCCAAAAACAACATGGACAGTGCCTCGCTGCACTGTCCATGTTCTTGTATTGCTATATTGCATGTGGTAAAATAAACATAAACGAGATAGATATGTATTTGAGGAAGGAGGTTTGTGCGTGGTAAAAGCTGTTTTATTGGCTGCATTTCTTATGGGTGTTTTCTTTTTCCTGTACCATCAAGGGTATATGGTTGTCAAATCCACCAGTGCTGTTTCTTTTATCGGATCAGCAAAAGGAAATGCTGCGCGGTTTACTTCCTGCAATGGTTACATAAAACGCATTGTCAGATTTAAAGACAATGGTATGCATACCTTTTCTTTGGATTTGGAGCTAAGCAAGGGCAATGTGGTGATAGAGATTCTGGATTCTGCCCAAAAGAGAATAATGCAGCTGGATTCTGCCAATCGAAGTGGTTCCGTTTCCGCAGAAAAAGGTAAAAAATACTATTTGATCATACATTTTCAATCTGCAACCGGCCGGTATGCCCTTGTCCGGGAATAATTTTGCAGTGCATAACAGCCTCCCCTTCCGGGGAGGCTGTTGCTTATTCCAGCGTAGAAAGGTCGAATACGCTGTTGTTTTTGCAGATCTGTTCCATCACACCACTGCGGAGGCAGTAGCCTTCACCAAAGAGCAGCAGATGGTCTTCATCCTGGTAGATATAACTGTTGTCCGGCAGGGCGAAGAAGCATTGCCCTTCGCTGTCGGTATAGGTGATATCTTCAAACAGCCGCATGCCATCCAGAATGTTATCCTTAACTTTCTGATAGTGGGGCAGGATGTTCACACCGGTGAGGCCGAGGCCCTTTGCAAACCGGGGGAATTCAGGAACGGATTCTCCCGGTTCCTCCGGCTGAACATAGACCACATCAGCACAGTTCATGCTGCCTGCGCTGATGCCCATGACCACGCCGTCAAAGTGGCGCAGCAGGTGGCGCAGCCGGATCTTCCGGAAGAAAGCATTCTGGGTGGGAACGTGTCCGCCGCAGAGAATGATGAAGTCCGTCATGGAAATCAGCTGGTACGCTTGTCTGGCAGTGCTCCAGTCCAGCACATGGTAGCTGGAAAAGGCCATGCCCTCCATGGCGAAGGCGGCGGTAGTCTCGGCAGCGAAACGGCAGGTGCCATTATGGTCATCGGGATCGGAACAGATAAAAAGCGCCCGGGGATTTTCGGGAAGGACCTCCCGGATCCGGTCAATGAAGCCATTGGCCGGGCTCAGAAATGCACCAGGGGCATTTTCAATATAGGGACTGCTGGTAACAAATAAGGTCATATGTTGTCCTCCGAATAGAAACATCATTGCAGATATAAGACAGAAAGATATAAGATACAAGATACTCTGCGAAAGAAATATCTTATATCTCATATCTTGTCACTTATATCTTTGTGTTGGGGAAGTATTCCTCCGCAAAATCCACTTTGTCCACCCGGAAGGATTTTCCATTCAGATAGTCAAGGCTTCCGGCATCTGTGGTAAATGTGAAAGTCAGCTTGTAGGAATACAGGGCCTGGTAATTACGGTCATACTTCTTATCCAGTTTGCCGTATTTTCCGTCGCCCAGAAGAGGGTGGCCGGCGTGTGCAAACTGGGCGCGGATCTGGTGGGTGCGTCCGGTGATCAGTTCGCATTCCACCAGAGAAAGACCTTTGGAAGTGGCAAGGGTCTTATAGTTGGTCTGGCAGGTTTTGGCCCCTGCCTGGGGCTTATCGGAAACGAAGACCCGGTTTTTCTTGGCATCCTTGAACAGATATCCCTTCAGACTGCCATCTTTTGGCTTTGGGGTTCCTTCCACAATGGCAAGATACCGCTTGTCCAGTTCCCGGTCCTTGATTTTCTGATTCATGACCCGCAGGGCCTCTGCGGTCTTTGCGGCGATGACTATGCCGCCGGTATTCCGGTCGATCCGGTTACACAGGGCAGGGGTGAAGGCATTTTCCTCTCTGGGCCGCCATTCTTTTTTCTGATACAGATAGGATTGTATGTGGTCAATGAGGGTACGGCCATATTCTGCCCCGTCATGGGGGTGGACGGCCAGTCCGGGCCGTTTGTCCACCAGGAGGATGTGTTCATCCTCGTATACAATGTTCAGTTTTGGTGATGCCACGGTGAGGTAGGCATTGTCCTCCCGGGGTTTGTCGAAAAATTCATCGTTGATGTATAGCTGCAGCACATCTCCGGCGTTCAGACGGGTATCCCGCTCAATTCGTTTTCCATTGCATTTGATCCGTTTCAGACGGATATATTTTTGCGCAAGGGAGGCAGGCAGCAGGGGAACGGCTTTTGCAAGAAATCTGTCCAGCCGCTGACCGGCATCATTGGTGCCGATGGTAAATTCTTTCATAGTTTATTTTCCTATGTTTTCGTTGAAATGTTTGTTGATCTGCTCCGTAAATTCCAGAGCGGAGTTATAGCCCAGTTTTTTCTGACGGTTGTTCATGGCGGCTACTTCCAGGATCATGGCCAGGTTACGGCCAGGGGTGATGGGGATGGTGTTCATAGGGACCTTGACCCCAAGGATTTCAGTGTGCTGTTCCTCCAGACCCAGCCGGTCATAGGCATGCTGGGTGTTCCAGGGAACGATGTTCACCACCAGATTGATCTCATTTTCTGTACGGACGGCACCCATACCAAACAGCTTTGCCACATTGATGATGCCGATGCCCCGCAGTTCGATATAATTGCGGATCAGCTCCGGGGCGGTTCCCACCAGCAGGTCGGGGCCGATTTTTCGGATCTCTACCGCATCATCTGCGATCAGACGGTGTCCACGCTTCAGAAGTTCCACAGCCGCTTCACTCTTGCCGATACCGCTGTCACCCATCAGCAGAATGCCCTCGCCGTAGACCTCCACCAGAACGCCATGCCGGGTGATCCGGGGGGCCAGTGCTTCCTTCAGATAGGTGATGATGGCAGAGACAATGTTGCTGGTGGCGTTGGGTGAGCGCAGAATGGTGATATTATGCTTTTTGGCCATTGCCAGACACTGCGCATCTGGCTCAAAATTCTGGGCGATCAGCAGAGCCGGGAATTTGTAGGAAAACAGCCGGTCGTAGGCAACGGTTCTTTCCTGGGGTGTCAGCTTGGATACATAGCTCATTTCCACATTGCCCATGACCTGCAGGCGCATGGGCTCAAAATGGTCAAAATAGCCTGCCAGCTGCAGACCCGGACGGGCCACGTCTTCGACAGTCAGACGGACGGCGGCATAATCTGTGGAGGCATATGCAATTTTCAGTCCCAATTTTTCTACCAGGGTACGCAGAGGGACGCTGTATGTATCGATCATAATGGGGCACCTCCTGTAAAAACGAGCATTTTCTGCTATTATACCCGCCCTAAAAGGGAATAGCAATAGATTTTCAAAAAAACAAAAAATTTTGAAAAAAATGCTTGCTTTTTTTCGGAAAGTTTGCTATCATATCTAAGCGCCTGTGAAGGGCGTAGTATGTGATTATCAAATGATGGGAGGTGCAAAGAATGGCTAAGTGTGATTTTTGTGGTAAGGGCGTAACCTTCGGTATCAAGGTTTCTCACTCCCACAGACGTTCCAACCGTGCATGGAAGCCCAACGTCAAGCGCGTCAAGGCTGTCGTGAATGGAACTCCCTGCCATGTTTACGCATGTACCAGATGCCTCCGCTCCAACAAGGTTGAGCGCGCCATCTAATTCCATTACTATAAATCCGCCGCCGATTTTTTTCGGCGGCGTTTTTATTTTGCTTAATGGAATCTTAATTAGGACGTGCCTTATGGATATGCTATAATGGGGAACAAAGGAGGCATTTTCATGAAAAAAACCATTCTGTCTGGTGTGCTGGCCTTTCTGACCATCACAGTGATTTTTCTTACAGTCAGATATTGCTTTGGAAACACAGCCTTCGCTCAGCGGCAGATTGGAAAAAGTGAACGGTTTTCCCGGGAAGAAATACAGGACGCCATGGATATGGTGGAGAATACGTTTGCCCGGAAATTTTCGGGATGCACTCTGCTTCAGCTGACCTATGATGAATCATATTCTGAAAAATATGCGCCGGAGTGGGCAGAGAATTATGAAGCCCAGGAAGCCCTTGTGCTGCTCTCCAGCTTTACCACGGGACCATCCAGTGTGGCAGGGGGATTCAATCCCAATGACCTTTATACCCGTTGGCAGTGGATACTGACCCGCAGCGATGGTGGAGCTTGGGAACTTCGCACCTGGGGTTATGGATAACCGGAATCCTTGACTTTGCCGGTGCATTCTGATATTCTAAAAACAAAAATGGAGCGTTTGATCATGGCATATCGTCCGATTTAACAGCAGTAAGGATCTGACCGCAGGAAGATGCCTGCGGTATGTCGTTATGCTGTTATGAAGGAGATGCTTATGAACAAACGCAATATTTTTTTGCTCTGCGCTATTGGGCTTTTGCAGGGCATGGTATTTTATGCCCCTGTGGCCACATTGTACCGTCAGACAGCGGGCCTGGGCATTTGGGAGATCTCACTGATCGAGAGCATCAGCCTGGCATTGTCCATCGCTCTGGAGATCCCCTGGGGCATCACGGCAGACCGGATCGGCTACCGGAAAACCATGGTGGTCTGCTGTATGCTGTTTTTCCTTTCCAAAATCCTGTTATGGAAGGCCTCCGGCTTTGGCGGATTCCTGCTGGAACGGATACTGCTCGCTGTGGTTTGCTCCGGACTGTCTGGAGTAGATGTGGGAATGCTGTATGAATCCTGCGGCCAGGAAAACAGCCACAAAATATTCGGTATTTATGAATATCTGCAGCAGGCGGGACTTCTGCTGGCAGCCACTGCTTACAGCCTTTGGATCGGAACAGATTACCGGCTG
The DNA here is from genome assembly GCA_017440925.1 of Oscillospiraceae bacterium. GTDB lineage: Bacteria > Bacillota > Clostridia > Oscillospirales > Oscillospiraceae > Faecousia. The sequence continues at coordinate 14,231 of JAFSAP010000019.1, forward strand.
GCAGGATTTCTGACGGTGCTTTCCTATGGCGCCGCGGCTTTGCTGGCATTGTTTTTACAGGAGGTCAAAGCACCACAGACACGCAGACTCACAGTGAAAGAATCCGCCATGATGCTTGCACAGCTGTTGACAGATCGGAAACTACTGCTGTTTCTGCTGGGAATTGGACTGCTCAACGAGACGCACCAGACGGTTACAGTATTCCTCAACCAACTGCAGTATACCCGTTCAGGCATGACGGTGCAGGGAATATCCTGGGCCTATATCCTGCTGAGCCTGGCGGGCTTGACCAGTGTGTTTTCCTTCCGGCTGACCGGGCGGATGGGAGAGAAACGGATGGGGAACAGCTTGATGTTCGGAAGCTTTCTGTGCTGCCTTGTGCTGGTGATCACGGAAGATCCGGCATTTTCCGTTGCGGCAGTGGTGGGACTTCGTGTATGCTACAGCCTTTTTCAGCCATTGCAGCTGCAGCAGCAGAACCGCCGGGTGCAGACCAGGCACCGGGCAACCGTACTGAGTATGCATGCGGTATTTCTGAACAGCATTGCTGTTGTATTGAACCTTCTGTATGGCCGTGCGGCAGAAACAGGTTTGCCGGCAGCTATGCTTTTGGGGGCAGCAGTGTGCCTGGTTGCCCTGTTGTTGTACAGGAAGGGCTGCTAAAACAAAACGGGATGCGCGGCATCCCGTTTTTTCATACGCTTTTCAATTTGAAAGAGATCGCCTTACAGCACTGTCAATTCTGTGATTTTTGAGAAAAATCACAGAATTCCGTCTCATAATGATCCAATCAAAAAAGGGCCTGTTACATTCTTTTGACAACAGGCCCTTTGTATACGACATTACTGGAAAAGAGATTCCCAGCCTGTACCGTCCACGAAGTTTTCGTATTTTGTGGTTACGGTAGGGTCAATGGGAAGGTTCTTCACAAGCTTTGGGGTAACACAGGGGGTGTTTTGGAACATATAGCTGACATCTTCCGCGTTTTCAAATGTAAAGGAAGCCAGGTCCAGGGTTTTCAGCTGATACAAATCGGCAAACATACGGGTCATACTTGTGACAGAGGAAGTATCAAAGCGGCTTACATCCAGGGCCTCCAGAGAGCTGCATCCCATAAACATAGCACGCATGCTCCGGACATTGGAGGTGTCAAAATGAGACAGATCCAGTGTGTGCAACCCTGTTCTGCTGAACATGGAATCCATGGAGATAACATTGGAAGTATCGAAGGAACTGATATCCAGTTTGGAAAGACCGGAGTATTCGAACATTCCCTGCATTTCCTGGACAGATCGCGTATCAAAGGAACTCAGATCCAACGCTTCCAGATTCCTACATTCATAGAACATATTTCCCATATCTATGACGGAGGAAGTTTCGAAGTTGTATAACTCCAATTCTTTCAGACTGCTGCAGGAAAAGAACATTCCAGCCATATTGGTAACACGGGAGGTGTTGAAGCTGCTCACATCCAGGGAACGCAGACTTGCACATTCGCTGAACATTCCGCCCATTGAAACAACCTTGCTGGTATCAAAGCCTCGCAGATCCATGAATTTCAGTTTTTCGCAACCCTCGAACATGCAGGTCATATCGGTAACAAAGGACGTATGGAAAGCATCATTGAAGTATATCCGCTCCAATTTCGAGAAGTCTTCGAACAGATAACTGCAGTCATAGGGAGCCACAACACCACCCTCTGCCGCAATATAAAGATCATACAGGGAACCATTCTCCACAGCCCAGGCAAGAACCTGCCTGTTTTCCAGATAGGATGCATCCCAGGCATCTGCGGGAGCATCCTTTAGGGTATCCAGAAAAGTCAGCGTTTTGATCTGATATGCATTGACGGCATCAAAATATCTGCGGTTGAAGCACCAGTAGGCGTCCGCATGATTCAGCATCCGTTCCGTATCCTGCGGAACTGGTGCATTGGGATCAAAAAGGAACATCCAGTTGCTTCCATCCATGAAATTTTTGTAGCGGGGAAGATCCTTAGGATCAAATTGAAAATGTTTTACATGATCCACAGTAACACCTGGGCAGCCTTCAAACATTTTGCGGACATCTTTTGCCTGCTCAAAGGTAAAACTGCTCAGATCGATACGGGAAAGACTGCTGCAGTTTTGGAACATAGAGGTCATCACAACTGCATTGGAAGTGTCAAAGCTGCTCAGATCCAAATCGTTGAGTCTGCTGCAGTTCATAAACATCCTGTTAAATCCACCGACAAGGGCGACTTCACCGCTGCCGGTAACTGCGGAGGTGTTAAAACTGCTCAGATCCAGAGAATACAGTCGGGAGCAGTTACTAAACATTCCAGACATATTTACAACGCAGGAGGTATCAAAGCAGCTCAGATCCAATTCCGTAAGATTTTTACAGCGCTGAAACATATTACTCATGGAAATAACTTCGGAGGTATCGAAGGCGTCGTTGAAAGAAATTTCCTCAACTTCCCGAAAGTCCATGAACAGAAAACTGCAGTTTTGAGGTGCGATCACGCCACCTTCAGCAGCAATAAAAAGGTCATATTTCCTGCCGTGTTTCAGAGTCCAGGACAGGACGCTTCCATCTCCGGCAGCCGAAGCATCCCAGGTTTCCTCCGGTGCGTCTGCGGTGGTGTTAAGAAAGGTGATTGACCTGATTTCGTATCTGCTGAGCGGAACACCGAAACAGAGAGGCTTTTCTTTCCGGAAATCCATCAGTTGCCGACTTGGCTCTGATACAGACTTCACTGTACTGGCATTGGAAGCGGAATTCTTTGCTGCGGTCGTGTTTAGGGAGACACTATGGGTTTCGGTGGGCAGCGGCTCCTCTGCAGCTGCATATATATAACTGCCCTGAGGGAATATCAGAGCGAACAACAGAAAAACAGAAAGGAATAATACAGAGATCTTTCTAGGAATCACGAAATCTACCACCTTTAGCCAGTCTATTGTTATTATTGCATAAACAATCTGTAAGTTCAACAGTAATTTAATGTGCTTTTTCAATTCGAATGGAATCTTTTGATTTAAATTGCTATGGAGAGTTTAATTGCACACAGGACAGGATAGATACAGAAAAACCGGGCTGTACCCTAAGGGTATCAGCCCGGAAATATTACAGCCAGCCGGCATCTTCACTTTCTGCCTTTCGGCCCCGGTTCATGAGGCCCATAAAGGCTGTTTTGACATCGGCGCCTTCGTAGAGAACTTTGTAGGCAGCATTGGTAATGGGCATGTCAATGCCTTGCTTTTTGCCCAGCTCATAGGCAGATTTGGCAGCATAGTAGCCTTCCACCACAGCGCCGACCTCTTTCATGGCGGTCTGAGGATCTTTGCCCTGGCCGATGAGAATACCGGCACGGCGGTTCCGGGAGTGCATGGAGGTGCAGGTGACGATCAGGTCGCCCACACCGGCAAGACCGGCAAAGGTCTCCTTCTTTGCACCCAAGGATACGCCCAGACGGGCAGTTTCTGTCAGACCTCTGGTCATCAGCATGGCCTTGGTATTGTCGCCGCAGCCCATACCGTCGGTAACACCGGCACACAGGGCAATAACGTTTTTCAGAGCAGCGCCCAGCTCGGCACCCACGGGGTCGGGACTGGTGTAAACCCGGAAGCAGTCAGACATGAAGGCATCCTGGACAAATTCAGCCAGTTCCCTGTTTTCAGAGGCAGCCAGACATCCGGTGGGAACACCCAGGGCCACTTCTTCCGCATGGCTGGGGCCGGTAAGCACCACTACATCGTGACCCGTTTCCTCGGCAACCACTTCGCTCATGCGCTTCTGGGTCTTATCCTCCAGACCTTTGGTGACGGAGACGAGAACAGCATCCTTATCGATGTAAGGTGCGGCGGCTTTTGCCACGATCCGGGCGGGGAAGGAGGGGGAAGCCATTACCACCAGCTTGCAGCCGGAGATGCAGGCGTAGTCACCGCTGATCTTCAGCTCCGGAGGCAGTTTGGCACCGGGCAGGCGGATATTCAGCCGCTCGTTTTCCATCTGGGGAATCAGTTCTTTTTCAAAGGTCCACATGGTCACATCGTGACCGTTTTTGCAAAGCTGGATCGCCAGGGCGGTACCCCAGGCGCCGCTTCCAACAACAACTGCTTTCATTGCTTTTTTCCTTTCGAAAGAAGATTGGTCTTTCGCTCCTGACCCTTCACCAGCCGGACAATGTTGCTCCTGTGCTGGAAAATGGTCAGCAGGCTCATAAAGACTGTGCCAGTGATCACAAGAACATCATTGGGATGGAGAAGCACGAAGCCCACACCAAAGGTGGCGGCAGAAAGAACAGAAGCCAGGGACACATACTGGGTCAGAAAATACACGGTGAAAAAGACTGCGGCGATCATAAGACCCACACGCCAGTCGATCATAAAGGCAATAAACCATCCGCTCAGAATGCCCTTGCCACCCCGGAAACCCTGGAGGGCGGGGAAGTCATGGCCCAGCATAACACAGACACCGCCCAGTGTGCGGCCTGCAATGGCATATTCCGGGAACATGAGGCCGCCCAGCAGACATGCCAGAACAGCTTTCAGCACATCAATGAGGATGACCAGCACACTGCGTCCGGCGCCATAACTGCGGATAAAATTGGTAAGGCCCGCATTGCCGCTTCCGTGGGAGCGCACATCGTCATGGAGCATGGCAGAAACACAGATGGCGCCGTTGTGATTTCCCAGGAAATAACAGGCCAAAGCTGTGATTACGATTCGAAGAACCATCAGTCGTCCTCCTTGTCGCCCCGCTGCCGGATCGTAATGCGGATGGGTGTTCCCTTCAGACCAAAGACCTCGCGAATCTGATTTTCCAGATACCGCTGATAGGAGAAGTGGAACAGCCGGGCATCGTTGCAGAAAATAACAAAATGAGGCGGTTTGGTGCTGGCCTGGGTCATATAGTAGATCTTCAGGCGGCGGCCCTTGTCCGTAGGAGGCTGGACACGGGCGGTGGCATCGGCCAGCACACTGTTCAGTGCGCCGGTGGTGATGCGGCTGGTGTTCTGCTCGTGAACATCGTTGATGACCTGGTACAGCTTGTCCACACGCTGACCAGTGAGAGCAGACAGGAACACAACGGGTGCATAGAGCATGTAGCTCAGACCATCCCGTACAGCGGCTTCCTTATCCCGCATGGTGTTGGTTTCTTTGTCCTCCACGGCGTCCCACTTGTTGACTACGATGATGGCAGCCTTGCCGGCCTCATGGACAAGTCCTGCAATCTTGGTGTCCTGTTCGGTGACACCGTCATTGGCATCGATGAGGATCAGACATACATCGCTGCGTTCAATGGCGTTGATGGTGCGCATATTGGAATATTTCTCAATGGCATCATCCACCTTGGACTTGCGCCGCATGCCAGCAGTGTCAATGAAGCAATACTTACCGGTTTCGTTTTCAAAGTAGGAGTCGATGGCATCCCGGGTGGTGCCTGCCACATTGGAGACGATGACACGCTCTTCCCCCAGAATCCGGTTCAAAAGACTGGACTTGCCCACATTGGGCTTGCCCACGATGGCGACTTTGATGATGTCCTCGTCCTCGTCAGAGCCATCATCCTCTGGGATATTGTTCAGCACCCAGTCCAGCAAATCGCCGGTGCCGTGACCATGGACGGCAGAAGTTTCAAACAGGTCCCCAATACCCAGGGAATAAAACTCAAACACATCGGGATTTACAAGGCCAATGGAATCGCACTTGTTGACAGCCAAGGCAACAGGCTTGCCGCATTTGCGCAGCATGGTGGCAACATCCTGGTCGGCAGCGGTAACGCCGCTGCGGACATCCACCACCATTACGATGGCATCTGCCAGTTCAATACCGATCTCTGCCTGGCGGCGCATGAACTTCAGCATATCATTCTCAGTACCGGGCTCAATGCCGCCGGTATCTACCAGGGAGAAGCTGCGTCCGCACCATTCGCAGTCGCCGTAGATGCGGTCACGGGTAACACCGGGGGTATCCTCCACGATGGAAGTCCGGTGTCCGGTGAGTTTATTAAACAACATGGATTTTCCCACATTGGGGCGGCCTACGATGGCCACCAAGGGTTTTGCCATGAAAACACTTCCTTTCTTCGGAAATCTATCAATTTATTATGACACAAAACATCGGTGAAATCAATGGTTTTGTGGATGTTCATACAAGTTTTACCAAATCTCCAAATACGGAAAAAGAGGAAGGCAGAAGCCTTCCTCTCACATTTCCGCATTTGCCTATGCCTTACTCAGCCTCAACAGCCAGGACCTGACGGCCATTGTAGGAACCGCAAGCCTTGCAAGCTCTGTGGGGCATGACGGGCTCACCGCACTTGGGGCAAACCGCAACGCTGGGAGCGGACAGCTTCCAGTTGGAGCCACGGCGCTTATCGCGGCGGGCCTTGGACACTTTACACTTAGGAACAGCCATGGTGACACCTCCTTGGTCAAACTGCTTTTTACAGCATTCATTTTGGATTTACTTCTCAAGAAGCTGCTTCAAAGCAGCAAATCGGGGATCGAGCTCCTTCTGGCAACTGCAGGGACCGTCATTGAGGTTCTTGCCACAACGGTGGCAGATACCTTTGCAGTCCTCCTTGCACAGCAGCTTGGAATCCAGATTCAGAACAAAAACTGTCCGCACAATGTCATCCAGATCGGCGCTGTCTCCCTCCAGAGGGAATACCCACTCATCTTCGTTCTCTTCGTTGGCCATTTCTGTTACCAGGACAACATCGATGGGGAAGTGAATATCCCGGTCGAAGTCGGCAGCACAGCGGTCACAGGTTCCATGGATGCAGGTGGTGATATCACCCTTCATGACCAGAACCCCAGCAGTGTTTCGCACAGTGCCCACAGCCTTCACAGGCTCCGTCACCGGATAGGTCACACCGTAACAAAGATCACTCAGATCAACACTGGTAGAAAAGTCAACGGTTGCGCCGGGACAGTCAATTATCTTGGCAAGCCCTAACAGCATAGTTATCCCCTTTCTCACAGTCGTGCCTAGATATTATATAGGGTAAATCCCGATTTGTCAAACATTATTTTTACAAAATCCTTGCCTTTTTCGAAGAAAAAACACAGCATCTTGTGTTGACGGTGAAACGGGACACATTATATAATAATATAAAATCCGAAATGGAGGAAATGGGATATGCAGCTGGAAGGATTTGGCATTCTGGTAGATGATATGGCAGCTATGATCCGGTTTTACCGGGATGTGATGGGCTTTGCCATCCGGGAGCCGGAGGATACAAAAAACGTCTATCTCGTGAAGGATGGCGTGCTTTTTCTGCTCTATGGAAAGAAAGATTTTGAGAAGATGACCGGGCACAGCTTTGACTATGTACATGGCCTGAACGGGCATTATGAAATCGCCATGAAAGTGGAGAACTTTTCTGCGGTAGATACTGTCTTTGCGGCGGTGACAGCAAAGGGTGCGAAACCTGTGATGCCGCCGACCACCATGCCCTGGGGACAGCGCACCTGCTATGTGGCCGATCCGGAAGGCAACCTCATCGAAATCGGCGCCTTTACCCCTTAACGCTTCGCCATTCACTCCACACGCCCAACTCCTTCGCTGGCCTGTTCTAAATCCTTCTGCTGGGACATACCCTGTGGTAAACCCATGGCAGGAGGCGAGCCTTCTCCTGCCGAGAAGGAGGCTGGCTATGGACACGATCTATCAGGACATTGCCACAAGAACCGGTGGCAATGTGTATATTGGTGTTGTGGGGCCGGTTCGAACCGGAAAGTCCACATTGGTCAAACGGATCATGGAGGAACTGGTGATACCGGGCATCGACGATCCCCACCGACGGGAACGGGCCCGGGATGAGCTGCCCCAAAGCGGCAGTGGCAGAACCATTATGACCTCGGAACCCAAATTTGTACCGGAGGAAGCGGTGGAGGTTTCTCCTGACGGAAAAACAAAGCTGCGGCTTCGGATGATTGATTCCGTGGGTTACATGGTGGACGGCGCCGTTGGGGCGGAAGAGGATGGTACACCAAGAATGGTCACAACACCCTGGTATGACCATGAGATCCCCATGACCCAGGCCGCAGAGCTGGGCACCAAAAAGGTGATGGATGGCCATTGTTCCATTGGTCTGGTGGTAACAACGGACGGTTCCATTACAGATATTCCCCGGGAAGCTTACGCGGATGCGGAGCAGCGGGCCATACGGGATATGCAGGCCACCGGAAAACCGTTTCTGGTGGTGATCAATTCCCGGCAGCCGGGAGGGGAGTCTGCCGCTGCTGTCAGAACGCAGCTGGAAAGGCAGTTTGGTATTCAGCCGGTAATTGCCGATTGCCAGGCCCTGGATGTGCAGGGAATTGGAAACCTGCTTCGGGCGCTGCTGTATACCTTCCCTATGACGGAGCTTCGCATCCATTTGCCCAGATGGATGGATGCACTGGAGGAAAGTCATCCAGTAAAGGCGGAACTGTACCGGGCGCTTCTGGAAAAAGCGGATTCTGTCAGGAATCTGGGACAGGCCGGGGATGCGTTGGCAAGCCTGGGGGAATTGGAACAGGTACAGAGCTTTTCTTTGCAGGAAGTGAACCTGGCAGAGGGAACGGTAAGCTGTATCATTTTGTTTCCGGAGACGCTGTTTTATGAGATCCTCAGCAGCCGCGCAGGGATGACCATTGAAAACGACGGACAGCTTCTGTCACTGTTGACAGAGCTTTCCGGAATGAAGGCGGAGTATGATAAAATAGCATCGGCCCTTTCTTCTGTAAAAGCAACTGGCTATGGTGTTGTAATGCCTACGGCAGAAGAAATGAAGCTGGAAACGCCGGAACTGGTGCGCAAGGGAGGCGCCTTTGGGGTCAAGCTGAAAGCTGGTGCCCCATCCATCCATATGGTTCGGGTGGATATCGATACGGAAATCAGTCCTATGGTGGGGGATGAGAAGCAGTCGAGGGATCTGATCGCTTATTTGTCCGGAGAAGAACCGGAGAAATTGTGGGAGAGCAATATTTTTGGAAAGTCCGTCTACGATCTGATCCGGGAAGGGCTCACCGCCAAGCTGCTGGGAATGCCGGAGGATGTCCGGGGAAAATTCCGGGGGACTTTGAGCCGCATCGTCAATGAGGGCGCAACAGGTCTGATCTGCCTGATTTTGTAAACATTGTGTGATGAAGAACTGAAAGGCCCCTTTTTCCTTGACAAAGTTTTTTTCCAGGGGTAAAATAAAGAAAAAACAAAGGGGGACTTTTCATGGCAATTAATATTGAATATCTGTGGAAGGACCGGAAACGTTATTTCGGCCTGCCTCTGAGCTTTACCCGCTATGCACTTTCGGAGGACCGGATCTTTATTTCTGTGGGCTTTCTGAATATCAAGGATGATGAGGTTCTCCTGTATCGGGTTCGGGATATCGATACTGCCCGCAGCCTGTGGCAGCGGCTTTTCGGTGTGGGAACTGTGACCGTCATGTCCTCTGACAAGACCATGCCCAACCTTGTGCTGAAGAATATCAAGGATCCCATTTTTGTCAAGGAACTGCTCCATAAGCAGGTGGAGGAGATGAAGATCAAGCGCCGGGTCCGGGTTGGCGAGATCATGGGCAATGAGATCGATGACGCTGACGGCGAATTTGATGAAAACGACTTTGAATAAATGCTTTTTACAGGAAAGCCTGCCGTAAACGGCAGGCTTTTTCTTTGCGGGAGAGGAATTTTGTTCACAAAAAAGCTACATAATAAACAGAAGCCATGCTTTACCAAACCGGAAATTCATGGTAGAATGATCGTAATTTACCAGTACCCAGGAGGGCTGTCATGAAACTGCCTCAGAACCGATCCCGTCAACTGAATCCGCTGCTGCTTGCATTTTCCATTCCTTTTTTGGGAATGCTGTTTGTCATGGTCATCAGTGAATTTGAACCTTTTGGCAAATATTCCATGCTGTATTCGGATATGTACCACCAGTACTATCCTTTCTTTGTAGCATACCGCCGGGCTCTGCTCAGCGGGGAAAGTCTGCTGCACAGCTGGAATGTGGGCATGGGCATGGATTATCTGGGACTGATGGCCTACTATCTGGCATCTCCGCTGTATCTGCTCAGTGTTTTGGTGCCGGAGAGCATTTTGCTGGAGTTCTTCTCCCTGCTGATGCCGGTGAAACTGGGCCTGGCAGGATTGTTTTTTGCTGTTTTCCTGAAAAACCTGTTCCGTAGAAAGGATATGTCCATCGCTTTCTTCGGCGGATTTTATGGACTGTGTGCCTGGGCGTTGGGTTTCCAGTGGAATATTATGTGGTTGGATACCTTTGCGCTGCTGCCCCTGGTGGTGCTGGGAATGGTCAGCCTCCTGCGGGACAGAAAATTTATTCTTTATACACTGACATTGTTTCTGGCAGTGTTTGCCAACTACTATATTGGCTTTTTTGTGTGCATCTTCGTGTTTCTGCTGTTCTTTGTCTATGAGATCTGCAGATGGAAGGGCTGGAAGCGGTTTTTCTCAGACCTTTTCGCTATCGCGCTGTTTTCTGCCGTTGCCATTGGTATGACGGCGATCCTGGAACTGCCTGCTTTTGCGGCGTTGCAGACCACCCAGTCCAGCGTGAATAAATTCCCCGAAGGTTTCCGGCTGAACATTGCAGATTCCCACACGTTCCTGGGCCTGCTGGATGCCATGCGCCAGGTGGCGGGCAATATGGGCGGCGCGCTGCAGCCCAATTTCAAGGAAGGTCTGCCCAATCTGTACTGCGGTGTGGGAACCATTCTGCTGGCGTTCCTGTATTTGCAGTCCCGGGATGTGAAGCTGCGGGATAAGGTCTGTGCTGTGGTGCTGCTGCTGTTTTTGAATATCAGCTTCATCATCCGTCAGCTGGACTATATCTGGCATGGCTTCCATTTCACCAATATGATTCCTTACCGGTTCAGCTTCCTTTACAGCTTTGTGATGCTGTATATGGCCTACCGTGCCTGGACGCTGCGCAGGAAATTCAATCTGCTGAATATTCTGCTTGCAGGCTTTCTGACCATGGCTATTCTGTGCTGCTCCAATGATCTGACTTCCACAAAGGAAGTTGTCTGGAATGAGCTGAATCTGGAGCTGCCTGTATACCTTATATATAATGTATCCTTTCTGGTACTCTATGTGGGTGCACTGGGCTATGGAGCCATCCGGCAGAGAATACCAAAGGATGCCGATGATGTACAAAAGGAGCAGATCCGTATAGAGACGGGCTGCCGCCGCGCCAATGCCAGAACCTTGGCGTTGGGATTTATGGGGGCAGAACTGATTGCAGGACTGGTTTCCTTCGGCTTATATTTCCCCGGTACCGGTGTCAGCAATTATCCCAAGGGTACGGAGCATGCCGCCTCCATGATCCGCTATATGCACGAGCGGGAAGAAAAGTATGGCCAGTTTTTCCGGGCAGAGACTACCCATTCCCAGACGCTGAACGATGGTGCATTGAACAATTATAACGGTGTTTCTACCTTTACCAGCTCTGCCAATGTGCGGACAACAGAGTTTATGAAGGCGCTTGGCTATGGTGCCAAGAACACTTACAACCGATATTGCTTTGAAGAGAGCTCGCCGGTGGCAAATCTGTTCCTCAACCTGAAATATATGATCGAGCGGGACGGAAAGGACAAATCCAGTGCATATTTCACAGATGTGCACCACTATGGCAACGTGCATCTGCTGGAAAACAAAGCATATCTGCCTCTGGGCTTCCTGGCAGAAAATGCACTTGCCAATGTGGATTTTTCTGCCAGCGATGGAAAGTTCGACTTCCAGAATGAATTGTTCAAAGCAGCTACCGGACTGGAGGGGAATGTATGGTACCGCCTCCAGGGAGAAAAGACCAGCATTGTGGGCAATGGTGTGACCATCCAGGAGAGCAACAGCTACGGTTACTGTGATTACAGCAATGCAACGGATAATTCCAGCATTACCTATTCCTATATTGCTGACAGGGATGGCTTTTGCTGCATCCACCTGGATCTACCCAAACGCAATACCTATTCCGTGGTGGTCAACAATGTGGAGCTGTACAGCGAGACCATCAGCCTGCCTCAGATGATCGCAGTGGGAGATTTGCATGCAGGAGACATTCTGGACATCCGGATCGTCTGCAAGGACGGGGAAGACAGCTATATGACGGTTCTGGCAGCAGTGCTGGACAATGAACTGTTTTATGAAGGATATGAACGCCTGTCAGCTTCCACACTGCAGCTGCATGCCTTTGAAAACAACTTCGTGGAGGGTACTGTTTCCTGCAGCCGGGATGGCCTGCTCTATACGTCCATTCCGCAGAATGGGAACTGGCGCGCAGAAGTGGATGGAAAACCTGCACAGATCGTTTTGATCGGTGATGCTATGATCGGTGTACAGCTGACAGAGGGTGAGCATCAGGTTTCTTTTTCCTATCACAATGCAGCGTTTGCACTGGGCTGGAAGATCAGCCTTGCCTGTGCGGCGGCATTCCTGGCACTGATCCAGATCAACTATAAACCGGACTGGAAATCTCTTTTGAAACGTAAGCCTGGTAAATTCCAGAAATAAGGAAAGGAGGAGCTTCGGCTCCTCCTTTCTATATTATTATATAGTAAGTGCTTTCGTAATGGTTCCCCCACCCACCACCATATCACCCTGGTACAGCACCACGGCTTGACCGGGAGTAATGGCCCGCTGGGGCTGATGGAAAACAACCCTGGCAAAGCCGTTGGCTTCGGGATAGACAGTGGCAGGCTGCTCTGTCTGGCTGTGGCGGATCTTGGCGGTGACTTCCATAGGTGCAGTCAGCTCCGGGAAAGGGAACCAGTTCCAGTTTTCGGCCAGCAGCCCCTTTGCAAAGAGTGCTTCATTGGGGCCGACAGTCACCGTGTTCTTCTCCATATCCTTGCTGCAGACATACACCGGCGCGCCAAGTGCGATTCCCAGGCCCTTTCGCTGCCCCAGGGTATAGCGGACAGCCCCCTGGTGTTTTCCCACCACATTGCCATCCAGATCCAGATAGTCTCCACCGGGATAGGTTTTTCCCAGATACCGTTCCATAAATGCGGCATAGTCACCGTCGGGCACAAAACAGATGTCCTGGCTGTCCCGTTTCCGGGCGTTGAGAAAACCCTGCGCCTCTGCGATCTGCCTGGCCTGTTCCTTGGTCAGACTGCCGAGAGGGAACAATGTGTGAGACAGTTGGTGCTGATTCAAACCATAGAGAAAATAGGTCTGGTCCTTGGCACGGTCAGCAGCCTTATACAATAGATATCGTCCGGTATTGGAATCCTGGTGAATTTGGGCATAGTGTCCGGTGGCCACATATTGGCAGCCCAGTGCCAGCGCCTTGTCCAGCATGGCACCAAATTTCAGATATTTGTTGCATTCGATGCAGGGATTGGGAATCCGGCCCCTTTCATAGCAGCCGATAAAATTTCCAATGACCTGGTCGGAAAATTGGTTCTGAAAATCAAAAACAGAAAAGGGGATACCAAGCCGGACGGCAACAGCCTGGGCATCGGCTGTGTGGTCTTCGCCGCCGCAGGGACTGCCGTGCAGCAGCATGGTGCAGCCAATGCAGTTATATCCAGCCTCTTTCAGCAAAAAAGCGGTTACAGAACTGTCCACACCGCCGCTCATTCCGATCAGTACAGATTCGTTTTTCATGGATCTGCCTCCTTTGATTTCAGTATAACAATGCCTTTCTGGAAAGTCAATCCGGGAAGTAATGGTGAAAATGTAACCATTTGCAACAAAAGATTTCAAAAGTTGTATCTATTTTGCGGAAAATCCCCTTGAAAAATCGCTGGAAAACCCTTAAAATTAGGGTATGTGAAGTGTGTCAGAAAAAAGTGTAACAAAAATGTAATTTTCTTTAAAAAAGGGGTTGCAATTTGTAAACAGCTGTGTTATAATTCGGGTACTTACATAAGAGAAAAGGAGTAAGTGTGTTATGAAGCGTTTTGTATGTTTTCTGTTAGCCATGATTCTGATCATGGGCATGGTGCCTGCCACTGCAGTCACCGCATCCGCTGCGTCCGAACGGACCACCAGCGATAAGGCCATTGGTATCCTGAAGGGTTCCATGACCTTCTATTCCAAGGAGCAGTCTGGAAAGATTGGTTACAGCACCAATTCCGGCTATGTTCCTACCAATTCCAGTATTCCCAAGGATTTTAAGAACTACATTTCCAAGGAAGATGCAGATACACTGCTGCGTGACTTTGTGAAGGAAAAGGTAGACAAGGCAATCAACAAGTTTGCCAAGGACTACAATCTGGATCTGTCTCAGCAGGAGCATGATGCTCTGGCAGTGAATCTGTACAGAACCGGTGCGCTCAATCCCAGCACCACCACGACTCCCTTTGTAACGGCTCGTGTTGTCAAAACCGTCAGCACTGCTGCGGACAGAGCCGCTATGGTCGATGCATTTGTAAACTACTATGGTTACAATGCTTCCAACGAGGAAGTTCTGAAGGCAAATCTGAATGTCTCCCTGGCAGAAGCTGCCATGTACCTGTACGGTGATTACGGCTACAACGGCAACAACCGGTTTGCACACGCAATCCTGGATCTGAACGGCAATATGAAAGCAGATGCAACAGATGCAGTGGTTGCATATGTAAAGTCTGATGGATATACCCTGCAGCCTTATCATCCCGCAGGCACCAACCTGTTCCTGGGATGGTTCCTGTACGACAGCACCAACAAGACCCTCACCGGCGCTCCTCTGGACAAGCTGACTAAGGATCATGATGGTAAGCTGATCGTCGCAAAGCAGCAGACTTCCAACAGCAATGTTGCTGCAAATTACAGCATCAATACTTCCTCTCTGGCAGATCTGCATATTTACAACGGCAGCCTGGTTATGACCGATGTCATCCTGGCCAACAACTCCACATTTAAGATTACTCTGGAGTACGTTGATGCCGGTAGCAATGTAAAGTGGGCCTATGGTTCTGGTGTCAGCACTGCAGGTAAGGCAGTTTCCGGCTGGATCAAGATCGGTGTCCTGCAGGGAACAACTCCCGACATCAACAAACCCATTGCAACTGCAACCATCAAAGCAACAACCCCCATCTATCCCGGTGCAACTGCTGACGGTGCCACTTCTGTCGGCTCCCTGCAGAAGGACGATGTTGTCAATGTCTATGAGATGAAGGTCGAAAAGACCAACTATGGCAACAAGGTCTGGGGTAAGATTACTTATATGAATGCAGGCACCCCTGTGTTCGGCTGGATCAATCTGGTCAACGCAACTGTGAAGGAAACCACCGGTGAATCCGGTTCTGCACTGGGCCAGACCGGTAAGATCGCAAATGATACCGAAGTTAATGTCCGCAGTTCCGCAGGAATTGCTGCTGATAACAAGATCGGCACACTGAAGGCAGGCACCAAGGTCACCGTTCTGGAAATGAACGCAGAACGCACCTGGGCAAAGATTAAGTGGACCAATCCTGTCAACGGTTATACTCAGGGCTGGGTCTACATGCACTATGTGCAGCTGGACAGCGCAGCACAGGGCAGCAATGGTGCTGCCGGTGTTGATACCGTTCTGTATACCGGTGTTGTTACTTCCAACATCAACCTGAATGTCCGTCAGCGTCCTGACATCTACGCAAACCGCGTGAAATCTCTGCCCTATGGCACCAAGGTCAACGTTTACGAACTGGCTTCCTCCAGAAACATGCAGTGGGGCCGTATCGGTGATGGTCAGTGGGTCTGCACATCTTACCTGAACATGACTGCTGTCAACAACACCACAAACAGCGGCAGCAATGCCGAGGGTACCACTTCCATCCAGGGTACGGTTACTACCACCACTCTGAATGTTCTGAAGAATTACAACAACAATGCTGAAAAGCTCGGCGAACTGAAGAAGGGTGATGTCGTCACCATTCTGGAAAAGAACACCGAGACTACCGAGACCGGTTCCCGTATCTGGGGCCGCATCTCCAAGGATGGCCTGGAAGGCTGGATCAACCTGGCCTATGTGGATCTGAAGACCGTTACTACCGTTGCTCCCGGCACCGGTACTACCACTGGCACCACCTCCGGAACTCCCATTCCTGCTGTTATCTCCGACTGTGTCTCTGTCAATGTCCGTCAGGCAGCCGGTGTCTACAGCACTCCCATTACCAAGCTGAACAACGGTACTTCCGTCACTGTCTATGAGCAGACCACTTATGCAAATGCTCCCTGGGCCCGCATCAAGTGGAACAACGGCGCCAACGAGGGCTGGGTCTGCATGTACTATGTGACCCTGAATGCAGGTACCGGCAGCAGCAATACCGACAGCAATGGTATCCTCAATGGTACCAACAGCAACACCATTTCCGCTACCGGTTACGTCAGCAATGCATATCTGAATGTCCGCAGCGGTGCAGGCCTGGGCTTCGCACAGATCGGCACTCTGAACCAGGGCGCAAAGGTCACCCTGTTTGAGCAGGCTGTTGCTGATGGTCTGATCTGGGGCCGCATCAGCTACAACAACGCACCCGGCTGGGTCTGCATGAGCTACATCACTGTGGAAAATGCAAGCTCCACTGGCAAGGGCGTTATGGGCACTGTTGCCCGCTGCTTCTCCCATGTCAATGTCCGCAGCGCACCCGGCACCAACAATGCTCTGGTCAGCACCATCAGCGTTGGTTCCCGTGTTGAAGTCTTTGAAACCAGAAGCCATGGCGCAGGCCTGTGGGGCCGCGTGCCTCAGGGCTGGGTCAGCATGGAATACATCCTGCTGGATAGCGAGCTGCCCGAGGGCACTGTCCTGGATGCAACCACCGCACCCACCGAAACCACTGCAGCTACTGTTCCCACTGTGACTATCAACAAGGACAACGAAGTTGCCTACGTGATCAACGGTACTGTACTGGCTGATCCTCTGAATGTCCGCAATGATGCCGATGTTGACAGCGATAAGATCGGCTCTGTCAAGAAGGATATGCCCATCCAGATCCTGGCAGTCAAGAACAACGGCGCTGAACTGTGGGGCCGCATCGACCAGTATGCAACCGCAGGCTGGGTCAACCTGGAATATGTCAAGTACGAAGTCAAGGGCTTCATCAATACGGATAACCAGGCAGTCTATGCAGATGCAAATACTTCCAGCATCGTTAAGGGCAATCTGATCGTCAATACTCCTGTAACCATCATGAAGCTGACCCTCAATGGTGAGACTGTCTATGGCTGGTATCAGGATAGCGCTACAGGCCTGTCCGGTTGGATCCCCATGGGCCGTATCAGCAAGGATCCTGTCGTGATTCTGCCCACCTACAAGAATACTACCGATGCTGTCAAGGGTGCTGGCATTGATGTGCAGGGCAGAACCAATGCTGCGATCACTGCATACACAGCTACCAACAGCGGTAAGGAAGCATTCTATCTGGCAAGCGGTGTCACCGTCTACATCGGTGAGATCGATCTGGAAGCCGGCACTGTCTGGGGTCTGGTCAAGGCCAATGGCGTGGAAGGCTGGATCAATCTGAATGCAGTAACCTATGTGTTCAGCGGTTCTGCCGCAGCTACCAAGCTGAATGTTCGTACCTCCAAGGATGCATCCAGCGATACCAACATCATCGGCAGAGTGAACGATCCTGACGCAGCTACCACTCCCGAAACCAATGATACTGCCAAGGCTGATCTGAGCATCTGCGAACTGGGCTTCGATGCCAACGGTGCTCTGTGGGGCAAGCTGACTGGCTTCGCTGCTGATTCTACCGAGGCTGTATTCAACGGCGGTTGGATCAAGATGAGCAATGTTACCACCGTTATCAACATCCAGACCAAGTAATCTGGAACTGAACAAACCAATTCTCTAACACAGAAACATACAGGGAACGCTCATGCGGAGAAATCCGCATGGGCGTTTCCTGCGTCTATCGGTATTCATTTACTGCTTGCTTTCGATAGCAGTTCTGTGATATGATAGCCAAAATGTCCGAAGGAGAGAACACAATGAGCAGAGCAGACGAACTTTATAAGCAGACTTGCCGGAAGATTCTGGAGGAAGGTTTTTCTGACGAGGGTTTGGATGTCCGTCCCCGATGGGAGGATGGCACGCCCGCCCACACCATGAAGATCTTTGGTGTAGTTAACCGGTATAATCTGGCAGAGGAATTTCCTATCATGACCCTGCGCCGCACCTATTGGAAAAGCGCCGTTGATGAATTGCTGTGGATCTGGCAGAAAAAGTCCAATAAGATCAGCGAGCTGGGCAGCCATGTCTGGGACGAATGGGCAGGGGAAGATGGTACCATCGGCAAAGCCTATGGCTACCAGCTTGGCATCAAGCACCAGTATAAGGAAGGTATGTTTGACCAGGTTGACCGGGTCATCTACGATCTGAAGCACAATCCTGCTTCCCGCCGCATTTTGACCAACATCTATAATTTTGAAGATCTCCATGAGATGAACCTGTACCCTTGTGCCTATTCCATGACCTTCAATGTCACCGGAAACAAGCTCAATGCCATTTTAAATCAGCGGTCACAGGACATGCTCACCGCCAATAACTGGAATGTGGTGCAGTATGCGGTGCTGACCCATATGATGGCCCAAATATCCGGTCTGGAGGTGGGTGAATTTGTTCACGTCATTGCCGACTGCCATATTTATGACCGGCATATCCCTGCTGTCAAGGCCATGCTGGAACTGGAGGGCTACGAGGCTCCCAAATTCATCATGGACAAGACCATCGACAATTTCTATGACTTCACCAAGAATTCCTTCCAGATGGAAAATTACCAGTTCCATCCCTTTGATTTCAAGATCCCTATGGCTATCTGATTATTTACTGTCATTGCGAACCAGTCCGCAGACTGGTGTGGTGACCGAAGGAAATACCTTTAGGTGCAATCTCATGGAAAGAGGTTTGTTATGAATTTGATTGTAGCCGTATACGAAGACTGGGGAATTGGCCGGGACGGAACCCAGCCAATCGCTTTGTCGGCTGACCGGAAATTCTTTCGGGAGACCACCCGGGGAGCTATGGTCATTGTGGGACGGCGAACCATTGAGGACTTTCCCGGCCAAAAGCCTCTGCCTGGCCGTGTGAATGTGGCGCTGACCCGAAGCGCCGGAGAAATTCCCGGTTTTACGGTCTGCCATAGTCCGGAAGAAGCGGTGGAACTGGCAAAGCAGGCAGAAAACAGCTTTGTCATCGGCGGCGGAAGTATTTATGCACAGATGCTTCCTTACTGCGATGCGGCCTATATCACCAAGGTACATTGCAATCCTGGCAGCGACACCTTCTTCCCCAATTTGGATGAAATCCAAGACTGGTATCTGGCGGAAACGCTCCAGTCCGGGGAAGAAAACGGCATTCCCTACGAAATGCTGCTCTACAAAAGGAAATAAAAAATGCAGTACGGTTTTCCGTACTGCATTTTTGCTTATTCAGTCTTTCCAAAGCCGTTGAACCAGGCCCGTTCCTCCAGGGGCTTCTTTTCTACCACTGGAATTTCCTCTGCAGGAATGCCTACAGGCAGATAGCATACCAGCTCGTAATCTTCCGGTACGCCCAGCATGGCGGCCATTTTGTCACCGATCCGCTCGGTTCCGGTCACATGGCCCTCCACCCAGCAGCTGGCATAGCCCAGATCAGAGATGGCCAGCAGCATGTTTTCGATGGCGGCACTGTAGTCCTGGATGTAAAAGGTGCGGTCGCGATAGGCGATGATCTTCTGTGTCAGCACGCAGATCATGGCAGGGGCGGTCTTTCCCAGCCCTTTTTTGATGACCGTGAAAAGTTCTGCGATCTTTTCCGGATCATCCACAGCGATAAGGGATGTGGTCTGCTTGTTGCAGCCGGAGGGGGCGGCGCAGCCAGCTTCCAGAATGGCCTTCAGATGTTCCCGGGGAACCGGGGTGCTGAGATAGGTGCCCCGGTAGCTGTGCCGGGCGGCAATGGCTTCCAGTGTGTTCATAAACTCACTCCTCTATTTCTTTCAGTAATTCCACGGCGCTGATTCCGTATAGTTTTGCCAGTGTCAGCAGGTTGGATGTGGATGGATCTGATGCGCCTGTTTCCCATTTGCTAACAGCCTGACGGCTGACACCCAGATGCTCTGCCACGAATTCCTGGGTCATCTTGCATTCTGTTCTGTGCGCCTTGAGTGCTTCTCCCAAAGAACGGCGGACAGTGGCGGTTTCTTTCCGGACAGGGTCGGATTTCAGATATTTTCGCAGTGCTTTTATCAGCAGGACAAAACAATAAATGATTCCACCCCAGCACACCAGATTGATGCAGACTACAATAATTGTGGCCGGCATGATACTAATAAAACTATCTGAGACAGTTGCAGAACGTGCAGTTAACATAATATAGCGCCCCTTTCTTTTTTGGACACCACAATGGTATCAAAAAAGGCCGGTTGCCTCCACCAACTATGGCGCAACATAAGGTTGCACTTGATTATTTCCGTTTGCTATCGGCTTTCCCTGCGGTTTTCACAGCCGCTTTTTTCGGAGGTGCCTTGGGAACAGGCTTCTTTCCGGCAGGCTTTGCCGTTACCTTCGCCGCAGGCTTGCCCTTGGCAGACGTCTTGGGTGGGGGCGCGGTATAACCGCCGGCCTTGGGAGGGATGGCCCGGATCAGACATTTGGGGCCGGAGCCGATAAGATCCTCCCGGTGGGCAGTAATCAGTGCTTCCCGCACCAGATAATAATTTTTGGGATTCCGGTACTGGATCAGAGCCCGTTGCATGGCCTTTTCGTGGGGATCTGTGGGGACGTAGACTTTGTCCATGGTTCGGGGGTCAAGACCGGTGTAGTACATAACAGTGGACAGGGTAGAAGGGGTGGGGTAGAAATCCTGGACCTGCTCCGGGTTGTAGCCCATTTCCCGGATGTATTCTGCCAGTTCAATGGCTTCCTTCAATGTGGAGCCGGGATGGCTGGACATGAGGTAGGGGACAAGGTACTGGTTCATACCATACTGTTTGTTCAGCGCAAAATACTTATCCACAAACTGATTGTACACTGCATTTCGGGGCTTTCCCATCCGGGACAGCACGGCATCCGATACATGCTCCGGTGCAACCTTTAACTGACCGGAAATGTGGAACTGCACCAGCTCTTTAAAGAAGGTATCCTTTTTGTCTGCCAGCAGGTAGTCAAACCGGATGCCACTGCGAACAAAGACCTTCTTCACACCGGGAATCTTCCGGAGTTTCCGCAGCAGAGCCACATAGTCAGAATGATCTGCCCGCATATTTTTACAAGGAGTGGGGTACAGGCATTGCCGTCCGCCGCAGGCACCCTTTGTCAGTTGCTTTTCGCAGGCAGGATGGCGGAAGTTGGCGGTGGGGCCGCCCACATCGTGGATATAGCCTTTGAAATCCTTGTCTTTGACCATCAGTTCCGCTTCCCGGAGGATGGATTCGTGGGATCTCGTCTGGATGATCCGCCCCTGATGGAAGGTCAGCGCACAGAAGGAGCAGGCACCGAAGCAGCCCCGGTTGGAGACCAGGGAGAACTTCACTTCCTCAATGGCAGGAACGCCGCCAGCCTTGGCATAGCTGGGATGCCAGGTGCGTTCGTAGGGAAGCTCGTAGACAGCATCCATTTCCTCGGTGGTCAGGGGCTTCTGCGGGGGATTCTGTACAATATATTCCTTGCCGTAAGGCTCTGCCAGACGCTTGGCGGTGAAGGGGTCGCAGTTGCCGTACTGAATTTTGAAAGACTCTGCATATTTGCGCTTATTTGCCTTGACTTCCTCGAAGCTGGGCAGCACGATGGTGGGAAGGCTTTCATCCAGTTCCGCGGCCCGGAATACAGTGCCATCCACATAGGTGATATCTTTAGCTTCCATGCCGGCATTCAATGCATCCGCCAGTTCTACAATGGATTTTTCACCCATACCGTACATGAGAATGTCTGCCTGGCTGTCCAGCAGAATGGAACGCTTCATGGATTCCGACCAGTAGTCATAATGCCCCAGACGGCGAAGAGATGCCTCAATGCCGCCGATGAGGATGGGCACATCTTTATAGGTCTGACGAATCAGATTGCAATAAACGATGGTTGCATAATCCGGACGCTTACCCATGACACCGCCGGGCGTAAAGGCATCGTTTTTTCTGCGGTGCTTGGTGACGGAATAGTGATTCACCATAGAATCCATATTGCTGCCGCTGACAAGGAAACCCAGCCGGGGACGGCCAAATACATCGATAGACTTGGGATTTTTCCAGTCCGGCTGGGAAATAATGCCGACACTGTAGCCGTGGTTTTCCAGGATCCGGCTGATGATGGCATGGCCAAAGGAAGGGTGGTCAACATAAGCATCACCGATGACATAGACAAAGTCACAGGTTTCCCAGCCCCGGTACAGCATCTCCTGTTTTGTTATGGGCAGAAAAGACATATCCTACCTCCGAAAAAACATATTTTATTCATTATATCAGATTTTCGACACCAATGGAAGAAGAAAAAGAATGTCATCGCGAGGAGCGGAGCGACGTGGCGATCTCCTGCAACAAATGCGGATTTGGAGGGGATTGCCACGCCAGCATGCGTGCTGGCTCGCAATGACAGCGGTTTTGGCTTTGTTTACTTGTGTTTTACCTTGACCTTAGTGCCATCAGGCTGAACGATGTAGGTATTTTCCAGCTGTGCCACCAGATTTGCCTTGTAGGAATCAATATAGATCCGTCTCAGTTTGTCCCGCTCCACCAGTTCTTCTTCGGTGAGCCCTTCGGCCTTGTTTTTTGCAGCCAGTTCGTTGATCCTGGCGATGACTTCTTTCATTTCCATAACATACCTCACATTATACATAGCGGTGAATGACCACTGAAATTCTGTCTTTTTTGGTGCGTCCGTTTACCTGCACCAGCTTGATTTTGCCAAGTCCCCGGACAGAGATTTTGCTTCCTTCAGCTACCTGCTTATCCGGCTTTTCACAGGGCAGGCCGTCAATGGCAGCCTTTCCGGTGGTGACATACTGGGAAGCCAGACTTCTGCCGATGCGAAAACCAGAGGAGATCACGCTGTCCAATCGCAGAGAAGCCATGGTATCCCTGATTTCTTTTACTTCCGGTTCCGGAATGTCCGCTTCTGCCAGTGAAATCTGCTGCAGACGCAGTTTTGTGCGTCCGGTGGACGTGAAGTTCTGCAGAATATAGGGGGCGATCTCCTGGATGACGAAAAAATCGCAGTGCTCTTTGCCAACACAGATATCGCCTATAGTTTCCCGGCCGATACCAATGCCCATCAGCGCACCCAGAAAATCCCGGTGGCTGGGACTGTCACCTTCATAAAAGGTAGCCCGCAGACATACGCAGGGACTGTCCATCTCCATAAGCATGCATTCTTCCAGATACTCCGGCAGAAAAATAAGCATTTTCCGCTCTGCATCGGAATAACCGCCAAAGGCATGTAAGCCCTCTGGTTCTCCGAAAAGAAATCTCGCCATTTCCAGTTCCCTAGGAGAAAGAAAGTAGGTGTTTGCTGGAATATTCCTTCGAATGCCTGCGTTTATCTTGTCCCACAGCTTGGCAAGAAGCAGCCGGTCCTCGCTTGTGTGGGCGATTTTTTCGATATTGCTCCGATCCATTGTATCACCGCTGGCTATTATAGCACAACTTACCGCTGGTGAAAAGAAGTTTTTCTTGTGAAAACCTCTTTTTTGCAGTATAATGGCCCATATAATGGTAAGTGTATGCATATGCACAGGAAGGAAATGCTATGGTGATTGGAATCCTCGGAGGCGGTGCTTCCGGCATGGCGGCGGCTTTGGCTGCAGCGGAAAATCCTGGGGTGCAGGTCATTCTCATGGAGCGGCAGGCGCGGGTAGGCCGCAAACTGGCGGCCACCGGCAATGGCCGCTGCAATCTGACAAACCTGCATGCAGGCGAAAGCGGCTACCACGGAGAAGACCCAGCCTTTGCCCGGTTTGCCCTCTCTGAATTTGACCCGGAAAAGACATTGAACTGGTTTTCTTCCCTGGGCCTTTTTACTGTGGCGGAAGGCAGCGGCAGGGTGTATCCCTATTCTGACCAGGCAAATTCAGTGGTGGATGTACTGCGGTTTGCGCTGGAAAAAGAGAACATCACGCTGAAGCTGGGCTTTGAGGCAGAAAAGGTGAAAAAAACCGGAACCGGTTTCCGGGTGGAATCCAAAGAGGAAACGGTAGAATGTGATAAGCTCATCATTGCCTGCGGCGGTCTTGCGGGAACCAAATTGGGTGGTACCATGTCTGGCTACAAATTCCTCCGGGGTCTGGGCCATAAATGCACAAAACTGCGGCCCACCCTTGTGCAGCTGAAATCCTCCTGGAACGGCACTGCCGGACTGAAGGGTGTCCGCTGCAACTGCCGCGCTGCTGTATACCGGGACGGAAGGCTTCACAGTGAAAGTACCGGGGAACTGCAGTTTACAGAATATGGAATTTCCGGCCCGGTTGTTTTTGAAATCTCCCGGGACGTATGCAGTGAAAAGGGAGACTGGATCTGCAGACTGGATTTCCTGCCGGATATCGAAGAGACTGCCCTTCTTGCTGAACTGCAGCGCAGAAAGACTACCAATCTGCCTGCTTCGGAACTTCTGACTGGCATTCTGCACA
Organism: Oscillospiraceae bacterium; assembly: GCA_017440925.1. GTDB lineage: Bacteria > Bacillota > Clostridia > Oscillospirales > Oscillospiraceae > Faecousia. The sequence goes on from JAFSAP010000019.1 coordinate 38,731, forward strand.
ATCGCCTTGGACGTGTGCTCAGCCAGTCTGCTGGCATTTCCCAAAGCCGGATGGTTTCGGAACTGAGTGTTTTTGAACTCCGGCAGGCTGTTCAAGCAGTAAAGAATTTTGAAATCGGTCTTACAGAGCCCATGGGTATGGACAGTGCTCAGGTCACTGCAGGCGGTATTGTTACCAAAGAATTTGACGATAAGACTATGGAAAGCCGCATTACGCCGGGTCTCTATGCCTGCGGCGAAGTGCTGGATATCGACGGCGACTGCGGCGGCTATAATTTACAGTGGGCATGGAGTTCCGGCAGGTTGGCCGGGCTTCATGCAGGAGGATTACTATGATTCGAATTCGGGATATTTCCATGCCCCCGGAGCACAATCCCCATCAGCTGGGGTTTGAAGCAGCGCAGCTTCTGGGGATTTCCAATTCCAAAATCCGGCAGGTGAAAATTGTCCGCCGCAGCGTAGATGCCCGAAAAAAACCGGATGTGCGCATCATCTATACCATTGATGTGGCGGTGGACGGCAATGAGAAGCGGATTTTGAAGCTCAGTGGCTGCAAGCGTGCCCAGCTGGCACCGACATCTTTTTATAAACCGCCCAAAACCGATAAGAAAATGGAAAAGCGGCCTGTGGTCATAGGCTTTGGCCCTGCCGGCATGTTTGCGGCGTTGATTCTGGCAAATGCGGGATTGCGTCCCATCGTTCTGGAACGGGGCGAGGATGCAGCTTCCCGAAATGCAAAGGTGGAGCATTTCTTTGCCACAGGAGAACTGGATACCAAAAGCAATGTCCAGTTTGGTGAAGGCGGAGCCGGAACCTTTTCCGACGGCAAACTGAATACCGGCGTCAATAATCCCAGAATCGGCTGGATTCTCCATCAGTTTGTCCGGTTTGGGGCCCGGGAGAATATTCTCTATGATGCTAAGCCCCACGTGGGTACGGATGTCTTACTGACTGTGGTGCAGAACCTGCGCCAGCGAATTCTCAACCTTGGTGGTGAAGTCCGGTTCAATACCCAGGTGACAGGACTGCTGCTGGATGGCGGAAAGCTGACCGGCGTGCAGACTGCTGACGGTGAGCAGATCCCTTGCGATTGTGCAGTCCTTGCCATTGGACACAGTGCCCGGGATACTTTTGAAATGCTGCACAGCACCGGCATCCCCATGGAACCTAAGGCCTTTGCCATGGGTGTCCGGATCGAGCATAAGCAGACCACCATCGATGAAGCCCAGTATGGTATGGTTAATCCGGTGCTTCCCCCGGCAGATTACAAGCTGGTGCAGCATCTGGATGACGGCAGCGTGTATACCTTCTGTATGTGCCCCGGCGGCTATGTTGTGGCAGCAGCTTCTGAAGAAGGCCGGGTGGTCACCAACGGCATGAGCTATGCGGACCGTGACGGCGAAAACGCCAATGCAGCCTTGCTGGTTACCGTGGATCCCGGAGAATTCCCCTATGAAGGAACCCTGGGTGGTATGCATTGGCAGCGGGAAATTGAGGAAGCTGCCTACAAGACTTCCGGCAGCTACCGGGCACCAGCTCAAAAAGTTGGTGATTTTCTGGAAGGGAAGGCCAGCACCGGTGCAGGCAGTGTGCAGCCCACCTACCGCCCCGGTGTCCATTGGTGTGATCTGCATGATGTACTGCCGGAGAAGATCAGCCACTCGCTGACAGCAGCATTGCCCAAGCTGGAAGGCAGTCTCAAGGGATTTTCTGATCCGGATGCAGTGCTGACTGCCCCGGAAACCAGAAGTTCCTCGCCCGTCCGCATTCTACGGGACGAAAGCCGTCAGTCCAAACTCCTTGGCCTGTATCCCTGCGGCGAGGGTGCCGGATATGCCGGTGGCATTATGTCTGCTGCCATTGATGGCATCATGACCGCAGAAGCCATTATAGCAGCATTGGAAGGCTAAAACCGCTGTTCAACCAATGGTTGAGCGGATAATCCACCAATGGTTGTCCGATTCAACTGCTGATCCATTCCTTTTTGATATACTGGATGATATGCTGGAAGTACCATTTGAAAGGAGAGAAATCCTATGGAAACAACAATGGGAAATAGAATCGGTATGCTGCGCCGACGGAAAGGAATGAAGCAGGAGGAATTGGCAGAAAAGCTGGGTGTCAGTCCACAGGCCGTCAGCAAATGGGAAAATAACCAGACCTGTCCGGATATTGCATTGCTTCCAAAGCTGGCGCAGCTTTTGGGTGTAAGTGTTGATGAGCTGCTCACAGGAAAAACGGCGGAACCGACAGTCAGAATGCTGCCCCAGGAACAGCGAAAGGACATGAAGGATATGATGCTTCGTATCACGGTGGATTCTGTGAAAGGAGATAAGGTCCGGGTGAACCTGCCTATGGCCCTTGTGCAGGCAGCACTGGATATGGGTTTGCAAATGCCGCAGCTTGCGGGAAATGAAGCACTGAAAAACATCGATCTGAATCAGATCGTGGAGTTGGTGCGCCATGGTGCCATCGGAAATCTTGTGGAAGTGGAATCGGCAGGCGGCGACAGCGTCCATGTCTTTGTGGAGTAAGCTATGCAGATCGTTGTAAGAGACGGTGACGATACCAATATCCGGTTGAGGATCCCTACGGGATTGGTGCTGAACCGTATAATTGTGTTGGTGGCGCGAACAGTGTTAAAATCCCAGGGAATTGACGTTCCACGGGAAGCGGCACTGCACTTTCTGGCAGAGATACGGACTTATCAAAGACATCACCGGGATTGGGTGTTGGCAGAGGTTCACCGTTCAGGTGGTATGGAGATCATTGTGAAATTATAGAAAAAGCAGCAAACCAGCCGGTTTGCTGCTTTTGGTCTATCGAAGAAGAAAATACAGAAGCAGAATGATTTGGGCAGCCAGAATCATGGGTACACCAAAATAAAATTTTGCATGCCTTGTCTTATGACGGACAGCATACATAGCTGCCAGCACACCAATGCTGCCGCCGATGACAGCAAAGGTCAGCAGAGTCCTTTCCGGGATCCGCCATGCATTTTTTTTTGCCAGCAGCTTGTCCAGCGTCATAACCAGAAAACCTGCTGCATTGACTATAAGGAGGTAGATCAGAATAAACTTCATAGAAAACCTTTCTGGAGGGGATAACCGTGAAAAAATACTGTTCGATATTCCTGCTGTCAATCCTGCTGTGTGGCTGTACAGCCCAGGAAACCATGGAAACCATCTCCGACGAGATCCTTGTCAGCGTTATGGCTCAGCCCCGGGATATTTCTGTGGAACTGCCAGGGGAGACAGCCCTGCCGGTGGTGGAAAACGATGCAGGCAGGATCTATCTGTGCGATGAATATGAGATCGTTCTGCAGACCCTGGATGCCGGGGATCTGGACAGAACGCTGCAAACCATTTCCGGCATGGAAAAGCAGCAGCTTACGGTTATGGAAACAGTTCAGGATGATGTGACCCGGTATGAATTTGTCTGGACGTCCGCAGGCGAGCGGGGAGAACAGCTGGGGAGGGCAGTGGTGCTGGATGACAGCAATTTTCACTACTGCCTTTCCGTGCTGCGCAATCCGGAGCGGGCGGAAAAATCCCAAATCAACTGGAACCAGGTGTTCGATTCCTTTTCTTTGGTTTAATACTGCTCCATGGCCTGCCGGCACAGCTCACGGCATTCATCAATGACGCTTTGCGGGTGCAGGATCTTTGCTTTCTGACCGAAGCCAATGACCCAGCTCAGGAACATGGGGGATACAGCAACTTTCACAGTGAAAACAAAATAATCCTCTCCATCGGGGATCAGCATGGTGTCCCGTCCGAACCGGTCTATCACCACATTGGTCAGTTCCCGGTGAAACCGCAGTTTCACGGTGGTGGCGTCTCCGGAAAACATTTGAAACAGCCGGTTGGCATGTTCCGTCAAGGCTTTTCCGGTCAGCTCGGGGCAGGGTGTGCGGAGTTCCCCGGACATCTGAATATCGCTCATGCGGTCGACCCGGTAGCTGGTAACACCATAACGGGGGGAGTGGGCCAGCAGATAGCAGTTTTCGTTGTCCTGGCACAGGCCATAGGGACTGGCTTGGTAATTTTTTGTGCGGTAATGCCGCTTTCCATCAATGCCCCAGTCAAAATAGCGGAAAGTGATCTGTTTGTTTTCCCCGATGGCTTCCTGGATGGTATCTACATTATAATAGATGGTTTCATTCATGCTCTTGACCCGTCCGGAAACCAGCACATCCCGGCGCATCAGCTGGGCGTCATAGACGCTGCATTCGGTGCAAAGCTTTTCGATCAGCTCCCGGGATTTCTTCTCGGTCAGATATTTGCTGGACTGTACAGCGTTGATCAGCAGCTTCAGTTCCGGAAGTTCGAAGTTTCGGGAGGCAATATAATATCCGCCATTCTTGCCAGGGATGGATACGATGTCCACACCATAATCCTGCAACGCTGCAATATCAGAATAGACCGTTTTGCGGTCACAGACGATATTGTGCTGCCGTTCCAACATATTAAGCAGTTCTGCCGCTCTCACCGGGTGATCCTGGTGGGAGTTTTTTTCTAAGTAGTCCAGAATATAAAAAATCTTCAGTTTCTGGTTGTCTGACTTTGGCATGGAGATCCCTCCTGCAATAGGATGATTTTTCCTCATTATACCATATCTTCCTGTCTTGGGAAATGGAAAATTTGCATTTTTTTCGCGCCTGTGCTATAATCGGCCAAAAGGAGTGAGAAAAATGCTGAATTTGGGATGCCATTTATCGGCATCGAACGGCAATGCGGCCATGGTGAAGACAGCATTGTCTATTGGAGCCAATACCTTTGCTTTCTTTACCCGCAATCCCCGGGGCAGTAAGGCAAAGCAGGAGAATCCTGCGGATGCGGCAAAAGCAGTGGCTATGCTGAAGCAGAACCGTTTTGCCCCGTTGGTCGCCCATGGTGCCTATACTATGAACCTGTGTACCGCTGATCCGGAGGCAAGAGCCTTTGCGGCGGAGATCCTGACCGATGACCTGCGGCGGATGGCTCAGCTTCCCGGCAATTTCTACAATTTCCATCCTGGCAGCCATGTGGGACAAGGCGTCGAGGCAGGCGTAGAACAGATCGCAGCTGCCTTGAAGCAGGCGCTTTCCCATGACTATCCCGTAACAGTCCTGCTGGAAACCATGGCAGGCAAAGGCAGTGAAGTGGGCGGCCGGTTTGAAGAACTAAAAATGATTATAGATGCTGTGGGCAGCAGCGATCTGGGTGTCTGCCTGGATACCTGCCATGTTTACGACGGCGGCTATGATATCGTCAACGATCTGGATGGTGTGTTGGCAGAATTTGACAGGATCATTGGATTGGACAGGCTGAAGGCACTTCATCTGAATGATTCCAAAAATCCTTTTGCCAGCCACAAAGACCGCCATGAATGCATCGGCCAGGGCAGCCTGGGTCTGGAAACCTTCCGGAGTGTTGTGAATCATCCGCTTTTGAAAGGAAAGTCCCTGATCCTGGAGACACCCAATGAGCTCCCGGGCTATGCATCGGAGATCGCTTTGCTGCGCGGTATGGAAATTTAAGAATTTGTTCATTTGACAGTTTGTAAAAAATATGTCATCGTATAAAGAAAAAAGGAGGTGGCGATGTGGAACAGCTGAATATTCTGGCACAGGTGCAGTCCCTTGTGGGAGATTCCTTCCTGGGCTTTCTGCGTATCGCTGCACCTGTTGTGGCGGTGCTGTTGCTGCTTCGGTGCATCCTGCCGCTGCTGACTTTCCGGCGGGAACCGGAGATCTGGGCCTGGCTGAATATGCCCGACGGAAGCCAGATCCCCATCACCCACTGGGAAAATGTGATCGGCCGCAGCAAAAGCTGTGATGTGACCATTGACTTTTCCACAGTTTCCCGGAACCATGCGGTTCTGACCCGGTATGATGACGGCAGCTGGACAATCACCGATGCCGGCTCCAAGGACGGCGTATTTGTCAATGGAAAAAAGGTGCAGATCAGTGCAGTCCATCCCAGAAGCCGGATCTCCATCGGTGGCGTGGAAATGCATCTGCAGCCCATTTCCGAAAAACAGGAGATCAAGCAGGCAAAGCTGCGCACCAAAGCAGCCAGCGGCTGGGACAGTGTGGCAAATCTGATGCTGCTCAGCGTACTGCAGGTGTTTATGGTGCTGGGCTTTCTGCTTTCCGGAACGGAAGAAAGCATGATTCCCATTATCCAAGGCTTTGGCGGCATCCTGCTTTGCCAATGGCTGCTGTATGTGTTTTATGCGATTATCCACAGGTCTTCTTTTGAAGTGGAAACCATTGCCTTTTTCCTGTGCACCATGGGCATGGCGGCCATTGCTACGGTCAAACCAACTGAAGCCATCAAACAGCTGATTGCCCTTGTATTGGGTATTCTCGTATTCCTGCTTATCGGTTGGTCACTGCGTGATTTGGAGCGGGCAAAAAAGTTCCGCTATCTTGCAGTGGTGGCGGGCGTGGGCTTTCTGGTGGTGACACTGCTGTTCGGCACCGAGTATTATGGTGCAAAAAACTGGCTGATTATCGGAGGTATGTCCTTACAGCCCTCGGAATTGAGCAAGGTCTGTTTTGTATTTGCAGGTGCCTCCACCATGGACCGGATCATGCAGAAGCGGAACATCATCATGTTCATTTCCTATTCTGTGGTGATCTGCGGACTGCTGGCGCTGATGAATGATTTTGGCACTGCACTGATTTTCTTCTGCTCGTTTCTGATTATTGCTTACTTACGTTCCGGCAGTGTGGGTACTGTGGCCCTTGCCATTACAGCTTTGGGCTTTGCCGGTGTCATCGCTCTGCGGATCGCCCCCCATGCACTGTCCCGGTTTGCCACCTGGCGGCATATTTGGGAGGATCCCTTCAATGCCGGTTATCAGCAGACCCAGGCCCTGATGTGCATTGCCTCCGGCGGCCTGTTTGGTCTTGGACCGGGACGGGGTATGCTGCAGCGGATCTTTGCGGCGGATTCCGATATTGCATTTGCTACCATTTCTGAGGAATGGGGCCTCATTATGGCACTGCTCACGGTGTTATGCATTGTTGCCCTTGCCTGCTTTGTTTTGAGAACTGCTCCGGTTGCCCGCAGCTCCTTCTACAGCATCGGTGCCTGTACGGCAGCCGGTGTTCTGGTGGTGCAGACCATGCTCAACTGCCTTGGAACACTGGATGTACTGCCCTTTACCGGCGTGCCATTTCCGCTGCTCAGCAACGGCGGCACCAGCATGATCGGCGCCTGGGGTCTGCTGGCCTTTGTCAAGGCAGCGGATACCCGGCAGAATGCCAGCTTTGCTGTTCGGCTGAAAGGAAGGGATGATGCATGAACCGTGTTACCAAACGAACCTGGCTGATGGGCCTGTTTGTGCTGATCCTTGTGGGCGGCATGACGTTTTTTATGATGGACTACTGGGCAAATGCCGGTCAATGGATATCTGCTCCCGGTTCTCCTCATGTGAACAACCGCTCCAATATCGGTGTTGGTACCGTTACTGACCGTTCCGGCACGGTGTTTTTGGATATTGGTGCGGAACGAACCTATTCTCCCAGCGCAGCTACCCGCAAATCCACGCTGCATTGGGTGGGTGATCGTCAGGGCAAGATCAGTGCCGGCGCGGTTTCCCACTATGCCGGTGCCATGGTGGGCTTTGATCCTGTCAACGGAATTTACAATGCCGGAGAGGCAGGGGGCATCACCACCTTGACCCTGTCAGAGCGGGTGCAGAATACAGCACTGGAGGCTTTGGCGGGACGCAAGGGCACAGTTGCCGTTTATAATTACAAGACAGGTGAGATCCTGTGTGCGGTTACAGCCCCCACTTTTGATCCGGACGATGTGCCGGATATTGAAGGGGATACCAGTGGCACCTATGAGGGTGTTTACCTGAACCGTTTTTTGCAGTCTGCCTATGTTCCTGGCTCCATTTTTAAGGTCGTCACCACGGCGGCAGCATTGGAATGTGTACCGGGAATCCAGGATGAAAGCTTTCGCTGCACTGGCAAGATGGAATACGGGGAAGGGGAGAATACGGCTACAGTTACCTGCGAACATGTCCATGGAACCCTTTCCCTGAAATCTGCCCTGGCCAATTCCTGTAACTGTGCCTTTGCCCAGATCGCAGAACGGGTGGGCAAGGATAATATGGTGAAGTATGTAAAGCAGTTCCAGGTTGTGTCCCCCTTGTCCTTTGACGGTGTTACCACCGTTAAGGGTAAATATGATCTTACCGGGGCAGGTACCGTATCCTTTGCCTGGAGCTGCATTGGCCAGCATACCGACCTGATCAATCCGGCCCGGTTTATGACTTTTATGGGAGCCATTGCAGGCGGCGGTGTAGCTGTGGAGCCCTATGTTGTGTCCCAGGTGACCTGCGGTGAAGAAGTTACTTATGAAGCAGAAACCACCGTGACAGAACAGGTGATGTCTCCGGAAACAGCCCGCATATTGAAAGGCTATATGCGCAGCAATGTGAAGAATGTCTACGGTGACTGGAATTTTAACGGTTTGAACGTATGTGCCAAGACCGGTACCAGCCAGCTGGGTGGCGAAGAGATCTCCAACGCCATGTTTGCGGGCTTTGTGGAGGACGAACAGTATCCCCTGGCCTTTATCTGCGTGGTGGAAAATGCGGGCTATGGTGCTACTGTTGGCGTGCCCATTATGTCCAAGGTTCTAGCCACCTGCACTTCGGTTATGAACAACGGATAAGCGCTTTGTGTGTTGTGCACAAAAAAAGAAGAAAACTGACATGTAAGTTGTGGTATTTGGCTCGTTGACAAATGTCCTCAAGAGAGATACAATAGCTTCACATTCGAGAGGGAGGGATACCGCAATGACAGCTTTTGGTTCCATGAACACCAACAGCTTCAGCTACTGCTCTATGGCAGCGGTGGGTTCCTCTGCGCGCATTCTTCCCATTCTGGACACTGCCATTTCCCTGGTAGTGTCCATTTGCGTTCTGTGCTTGGGCCTTCTGCGAATTATGATGCCCATCATGTAACCGGAACTTCCTTTGTATGAAGAGGCGGTTACGAAATGCGTAACCGCTTTTTTATAGGTAAGAAAATGAAAAGGAGACATCTTTATGAAAAAGTTATTTGCATTTGTGCTGGCCGTTATGATGGTCATGTCTATGCTGGCAGGCTGCGGTGCTTCCGAGTCTGCTCCCGCTGCTGATGCACCTGTTGCCGAGGCTGGCGCTATCAAGCTGGGTATGTGCGGCCCTCTGACCGGTGGCGCCGCTGTTTACGGCACTGCTGTCCAGGCAGGTATGGAAATTGCCGTTGAGGAGATCAATGCCAAGGGCGGTCTGCAGTTTGCTCTGAACTGCCAGGACGACGAGCATGACACCGAAAAGGCTGCCAATGCTTACAACACCCTGAAGGACTGGGGCATGCAGATCATGGCCGGCCCTGTTACCACTGCTCCCTCCAACGTGGTTGCCGGTGAGTGCGCCAACGACCAGATCTTTATGCTGACTCCCTCCGCCTCCGGTGCTTCCGTCATCGAATACGGCGACAACATCTTCCAGATCTGCTTCACCGACCCCAACCAGGGTACCGCTTCTGCTGACTACATGGCTACCCACGATCTGGGCACCACCATCGGTGTTATCTATGACTCCTCCGATGTTTACTCTTCCGGTATCTTCGATAAGTTCATGACTCAGGCTGAGGCCAATGGTCTGAATGTTGCCTGTGAGGCATCCTTCACCGGCGATAACAAGTCTGACCTGACCACCCAGGTCACACAGTGCAAGGAAGCTGGCTGTGACGTGGTGTTCCTGCCCTTCTATGCCACCGAGGCTGCCCAGGTTCTGACCTATGCTGATAAGATCGGCTATAAGCCCGTTTTCTTCGGCTGTGACGGTATGGACGGCATCCTGACTGTGGAAGGCTTTGATCCCGCTCTGGCCGAGGGCCTGATGCTGCTGACTCCCTTCTCCGCTGATGCTGAGGATGAGGCTACCAAGTCCTTCGTTGCCAAGTTCCAGGAAAAGACCGGCATCGTTCCCAACCAGTTTGCTGCTGATGCTTACGATGTTATCTATGCTCTGGCACAGGCCTGCGAGAATGCTGGCGTTACTGCAGATATGAGCGCTACTGATATCAATGCTAAGCTGATCGAGCAGTTCACCTCCATGACCTTTGACGGTCTGACTGGCGCAGGCATGACTTGGGCTGCAACCGGCGAAGTTTCCAAGACCCCCATGGCCGTTGTCATTGAAAACGGTGTCTATGTTGGTGTGGAATAATATTCGGAACAAAATAATGTGATTTCTGGCGGCTGGACAGGGGATTTTCCCCTGTCCGGCTTCCGTGCAGTATTGCGTCAACAGTCTATGAGAGGGACTGGATGCAGTTCCTGTCATAGACTGTTGGAAAGAGAGGGAATAAAAAGTGAGTTTTCTTCAGTACTTAATCAATGGTATCAGTATCGGTGCTGTCTATGCCATCATCGCTTTGGGTTATACCATGGTTTACGGCATTGCCAAGATGCTGAACTTTGCCCACGGTGATGTTATCATGGTGGGTGCCTATGTATCTTATTGTGTGACCAGTTATCTGGGTATGCCTGCCATCGTCAGCATTCTGGTGGCGGTGGTGGCCTGTACGGTTCTGGGCATCGTGATCGAGGGCCTGGCCTATAAGCCCCTGCGGGGAACCCCCAGTCTGGCTGTTCTGATCACAGCCATCGGTGTCAGCTATTTCCTGCAGAATGCAGCGCAGCTGATTTTCGGCTCTGCGCCCAAGAACTTCAAGAGCATCGTTACCATGCAGCCTCTGACCCTGTTTGGTGGTGGTCTTACCATCACCGGAGAAGTGATCATCACCATTGCCATCTGTGTTGCCATCATGGTGGGTCTGACCCTGTTTACCAGCAAGACCCGTATGGGCAAGGCCATGCGTGCTGTGTCTGAGGACCGAGCCGCTGCCCAGCTTATGGGTATCAATGTGAATCAGACCATTTCTCTTACCTTTGCCATTGGTTCCGCCCTGGCTGCTGTTGCCGGTGTGCTGCTGTGTTCCACCGTTCCCACGCTGATGCCTACCACCGGCGCAATGCCCGGTATCCGCGCCTTTACGGCAGCTGTTTTTGGCGGTATCGGCTCTATTCCCGGCGCAATGCTGGGCGGCATCCTGCTGGGTATCATTGAAACGTTCTCCAAGGCTTACATTTCCACCCAGTTCTCTGACGCCATCGTGTTCTCCGTTCTGATCATCATTCTGCTGGTCAAGCCCGCAGGTCTGCTGGGCAAGCAGATCCAGGAAAAGGTATAAGGTGACGGCTATGAAAAAACTTCTGAAAAATAAAACATTTCTGGCCAATTCCCGGATCTACCTTACGGTGATCGTTGCCTTCCTGGTGATGTTCTCCTTAAGCAATGCAGGTATTTTGAGCAGCTCCTGGAAGGGCTACCTGGTTCCTATCTGTGCCTATATCTCTCTGGCGGTATCTCTGAACCTGCTGGTAGGTATCTGCGGTGAACTGAGCCTGGGCCATGCCGGTTTTATGGGTATTGGTGCATTTTCCGGTATTATTTTTGCAGCGCTCCTGAAAGATGTGGTTGTTTCCGATACACTGCGGCTGCTGCTGGCTATGGTTGGCGGCGGTCTGCTGGCTGGTATCGTGGGCTTCCTGATCGGCATCCCTGTTCTCCGTCTGCGGGGCGACTATCTGGCCATTGTTACCCTGGCCTTTGGCGAGATCATGAAGAACATTATCGGCAATCTTTATGCCGGCGTGGATGAAAATGGTTTCCATATGGCCATCACCACCAGTAAAATGGCCCTGGGCGAGGGTGGTAAGTATATCATCAATGGCCCCATGGGTGCCACTGGCGTTCAGAAGCTGGCAACCTTCCCCATGGGTTTCCTGTTGGTGCTGTTTACCCTGTTTGTTGTTCTGAATCTGATCAACTCCAAGGAAGGTCGTGCTATCAAGGCTGTCCGCGACAACCGTATTGCAGCAGAATCTGTGGGCATCAATGTCACTGCATTCCGTATGAAGGCTTTCGTTGTTTCTGCATTCCTGGCAGGTATGGCAGGCGTTCTGTTCGGTCTGAATTATTCTTCCATCACAGCCACCAAATTCAACTTCAATACCTCCATCAACATTCTGGTCTTTGTGGTGCTGGGCGGTATGGGCAATATCCTGGGCAGCGTTATTTCCGCGACCATCCTCTATGTCCTGCCGGAGGCCATGCGTTCTCTGGAGGATTACCGCATGATCCTGTACGCAGTGGTTCTGATCCTTGTCATGCTGTTTACCTGGTCTCCCAAGGTCAAGGAGATCGTTTCCGTGATTTCTGCGAAGCTTTCCGGTATTTTCAAGAAAAAGGAGGTAGAAACCAATGGCTGATTATCCGAAAAATGTTGTGCAGGTTCCTACCTTTAACCTGTTCCGTGAGCAGGATGCAGGCAAACTGCCGGTGCTGGACGTTCGGAACCTGGGTATTGACTTTGGCGGTCTGACCGCAGTTGACAGCTTCAATATTACCATCGGCCCCACTGAGATCGCCGGACTGATCGGCCCCAATGGTGCTGGTAAGACCACGATTTTCAATTTGCTGACCGGTGTGTACCAGCCTACACGTGGCTCCGTTCTGGTCAATGGTATTGATATCAAGGGTATGCCTGTTCATAAGGTCAATAAGCTTGGCATTGCCCGTACCTTCCAGAATATCCGTCTGTTCTCTGAGATGACAGCACTGGACAATGTCAAGGTGGGTATGCACAACGAGATCAAGTGCTCCTTCCTGTCCTCCCTGCTGCGGCTGCCGGGTTATTACCATGCAGAAGCTGCCGCAAATCTGAAGGCCATGGAGCTGCTGGAATTTATGGGCCTGGCAGATGTTGCTGATCAGAAGGCAGGCAGCCTTCCTTATGGTGTTCAGCGCCGTCTGGAGATCGTAAGAGCCCTCGCAACCAATCCCTCCATCATCCTGCTGGATGAGCCCGCTGCCGGTATGAATCCCAGTGAGACTGCCGAACTGATGCACCAGATCCGCCGGATTCGGGATACTTTCCACATCGCTATTTTCCTGATTGAACATGATATGAATCTTGTCATGAATGTCTGCGAGACCATTGCTGTTGTGAACTACGGAAAGATCATCTGCAAGGGAACCCCTGAACAGGTTCGTCAGAATCCTGCAGTCATCGAAGCTTACCTTGGAAAGGAGGACAACGACTGATGCTGAAAGTTGAGGATATGCACGTATATTACGGAGCCATCCATGCCATCAAGGGTGTGTCCTTTGAGGTTGGCCAGGGTGAAATCGTTGCATTGATCGGCGCCAATGGTGCCGGTAAGTCCACCATTCTGAAAACGGTTTCCGGCCTGATGCACCCCCGCAGCGGCAGTATCAGCTTCTGTGGTGAGAACATTGCCCATATGGATGCCTACAAGCTGCTGCGCCATGGTCTGGCCCATGTTCCGGAGGGACGCCGGATCTTCCTGCAGATGACCGTCCAGGAAAATCTGGAAATGGGCGCATACATCAATAAGGAGGTGTCCCAGAAGGATCTGGAAACAGTGTTCAATTATTTCCCCCGTCTGAAGGAGCGCCGTAAGCAGATCGCAGGCACTCTGTCCGGCGGCGAGCAGCAGATGCTTGCTATGTCCCGTGCCCTTATGAGCCATCCCAAGCTGATGATGCTGGATGAACCTTCCATGGGCCTGGCTCCCATTCTGGTTGACCAGATTTTTGATATCATCAAAGAACTGCATAAGTCCGGCACCACCATTCTCCTGGTGGAACAGAATGCCAGAAAAGCTCTGCAAATTGCAGACCGGGCCTATGTTCTGGAAACCGGCAATATTACCCTGAGCGGTACCGGTGCAGAACTGGCAAGTTCTGACGAAGTCCGGAAAGCCTATCTCGGCGGTTAACAATTCAACACCCCCTGCATACAATGTGCAGGGGGTGTTTTGTATGTGCCGGAAAAAACAGATGCAGGGCTTCTGCTGCCTGTGTTTTGGATTGGGTATGATGATGGGCAGCTATCTTGAGTCCTGGTTTTTCTGCAGTGTGGGAGGTCTTGCACTGATCTTTTTTGGAATGATGCTGGCGAAGAAAAAATAAATGGCATACCCTTGTCCTCCCGGGAATATACTGTAGCAAATCTGTGACCAAAGGAGTGGTGCAAGTGGCGTTTCATTTTCAAAAAACCTCCTGTTCCTGCCTTGCAAAGGTATTGGAGCAAGTGCAGAATATGGAGCAGACCCATGAGATCCGAATCCCATCCGGTATGCCTGGAATTGCGCGGGTGGTAAGCGCCTGGGGACAGCCTGTTATGCGGAGCAAGGAGTGGCACGGCAGCAGCATATCCCTTTCTGCCGGAATGCTTGTCTGGGTGCTGTACATTTCTGAAGAGGGTGACAAACCACAATGTGTCAATGCCTGGATCCCGTTTCAGATCCACTGGGATCTGCCGGAACTCTGTCCGGATGGTAAGGTACGGATACTCTGTATTCCGCGGTATGTGGATGCCCGGTCTGTATCCGCCGGAAAAATTCTGGTTCGTGCAGGAGTAGCTGCCCTGGCAGAGGCCTGGTGTGGTCAGGAAAAAGAAATATATTCTCCGCAGGATGTGCCGGAAGGCGTGGAACTGCTTCAATCTGTCTATCCTCTGCGGCTTCCAAAGGAGGCGGGGGAGAAGCAATTCGTGCTGGAAGAAGAACTGTCCTTGCCGGCTTCTGCTCCGGTTCCTGAAAAGATGGTCTACTACCGGCTGGAGCCATCGGTATATGATCAGAAAGTAATGGCGAACAAAGTGGTGTTCCGGGGGAATGGAAATCTCCATGTGCTTTATGAATCCGGAGAGGGTCAGCTTCATACCTGGGATTTTGAACTGCCCTGGTCCCAGTTTGCAGATCTGGAAGCAAGCTATTCCCAGGAGGCGCAGGCGGATGTCCGGCTCATGCCGACCAATGTGGAATTGGATACAGATGAAACCGGAAAATTTCATCTGAAGTGTAGTCTCGTTGCTCAATATCTGGTGGATGACCGGGAAATGGTGGAACTGACCGGGGATGCCTACAGCCCGGGCAGAGAACTGACACTCCAGCAGGAACAGTTGGAACTTCCTTCTGTGCTGGACAACCGCCGGGAATTGCTCACCGTGGAGCAGACCATCCCCGGTGATTCAGACCTGGTGGTGGATACTGTGCTGCTGCCTGATTTCCCGCAGCAGTACCGGACAGAGGATGCTGTCCGGCTGACCATGCCGGGAATGCTGCAGCTTCTGTACTACAGGGTGGATGGCTCTGTGCAAAGCGCTACCAGCCGGTGGGAAGGGACACTGACCATCCCAGCCGATGAATCCGGGAAAATGATGGCGCTTCCACAGATGGCAGCAGAGGTACATGCCCATGCCGGAGCCGATGCAATTACGGTGCAGGGGGAAGTGCCGGTTCAGCTTCAGTTTTCTGGCGGTACAGGGCTGCCCATGGTCACGGGAATAGAGCTGGGTGAAGTGGTTCAGCCGGATCCGGGCCGTCCATCGTTGGTGATCCGAAGAGCAGAGGACACCTCTCTTTGGCATATTGCAAAAAAGAGCGGCTCTACAGTGGATTCCATCCGCCGGGCAAACGGCCTCACAGGAGATGCTCTGCCGGGCCAGATGCTGCTGATTCCGGTGAAGTAATAACAAAAGCGCCGCTGACGGGGGAGAGCCGCAGCGGCGCTTTGACAGGTATGTCGCATAGGGGGCTCGACCTGCCTGCATCCAGTGTATCGGATACCGGAGGTAATATACAATCGAAGAATGTCGAAGAAAAGCAGAAAATTTCCTTGCTTCTGATGATTTTGAGTGGTATACTATTGGGTAGACAATTATTACTTTAGAAGGTGTTTACTATGAAAATCGACATTTATTCTGGTTTCCTGGGTGCGGGCAAAACCACACTTATCAAAAAAATGATCCAGGAAGCCTACAAGGGCCAGAAACTGGTGCTTATTGAAAATGAGTTCGGTGAGATCGGCATTGACGGCGGTTTCCTGCAGGACGCCGGTATTAACATCACCGAGATGAACTCCGGCTGCATCTGCTGTTCTCTGGTGGGCGATTTTGGCAAGGCCCTGACCCAGGTCATTGAGCAGTATAATCCCGACCGGATCGTGATTGAACCCTCCGGTGTTGGCAAGCTGTCCGATGTCATCGGTGCAGTGAAGAAAGTTACCAATGAAGAGGTGACCCTGGGCTATACCGTTGTTGTGGTGGATGCCGGTAAAGTCAAGGTCTATATGAAGAACTTTGGTGAGTTCTATAACAACCAGATCGAAACTGCTTCCACCATCATTCTCTCCCGTACTGATTCTGTTCCTCAGGCAAAGCTGGATGCTGCTGTGGAACTGCTGAGAGAGCATAACGATAAGGCCACCATCATCACGACTCCCTGGGGCCAGCTTACCGGTGAGCAGCTTACTTCTGCTATGGAAGGCCAGGCAACCCTGGCGGCTGAACTGGCAAGGATGGAGGAAGAACACAAGCATCACCACCACCATCATGAGCATGGAGAGCACTGCTGCTGTGGCCACCACCACGAACATGAGCATGAGGAGCATCATTGCTGTGGACATGACGACGATCATGACCACCATCATGACCACCATCATGGACATGACGAGCATTGCGGTTGCGGTCATCATCATGACCATGAGCATGGTGAACATTGTGGCTGTGACCATCATCACGAACATGACCATGACCATCATCATGAGCATGATGCACATTGCGGCTGCGGCCACCACCATGACCACGAGCATCATCATGAGCACGGTGAGCATTGTTCCTGCGGCTGCGGCGGCCATCACCATCATGACCATCATGCTGATGAGGTATTCACCTCCTGGGGTGTGGAAACAGCCAAGAAGTTCGACAAGGCTGCTGTTGAGACTGCACTGAAGGCGCTGGATACCGGAAAGTATGGTATGGTGCTCCGGGCAAAGGGCATTGTCCCCGCTGCGGACGGTACCTGGATCCACTTCGACTATGTTCCCGAGGAATACAATGTCCGTCTGGGCGGCGCCGATATCACCGGCAAACTCTGTGTCATCGGTTCCAAGCTGGATGAAGCCGGCATTGCTGCCCTGTTTGGAGTGTAAGCCATGCAGCAGATTCCCGTATACGCCTTTACCGGCTTCCTGGATTCCGGTAAGACCAAGTTCATCCAGGAGACCCTGGAGGATACCCGTTTCAATGATGGCGAGCGCACTTTGCTGCTGGTCTTTGAAGAGGGTGAGGAGGAATACGATTTTTCCACCTATCCTGCGAAAAATGTCTGGCTGGAGGTGCTGGACCAGCAGACCGTCACCACCAAACAGCTGTCTGCCCTGCAGAAAAAATACCGTGCCGAGCGCGTTGTCATGGAACTCAACGGCATGCAGCAGGTAGGCGATCTCTATATGCGCTTTCCTGAAGAGTGGGTGGTTGCCCAGGAAGTCATGTTTGCCGATTCCACCACCATCATGGCGTTCAATGCCAATATGCGCTCCCTTGTCATGGACAAGTTGGTAGGCGCCCAGATGGTGGTGTTCAACCGGGTCACACCCGGTGCAGATACCATGCCGCTGCATAAACTGGCCAGGGCTGCCAACCGACGCATCGACATTCTCTATGATTTCACCGATGGAACCACCGCCTTTGATGATGTGGAGGATCCTCTGCCCTTTGATATCAACTCCGATGTGATCTGCATTGCAGACCAGGACTATGCCCTGTGGTACCGGGATGTCACCGAAGAACCCCAGAAGTATGAGGGAAAGACTGTCTGCTTCAAGGCTCAGGTGGCTATGCTCCGCCGCCAGAAGGAGGGCATGTTCGCCCCTGGACGGTTCGTTATGACCTGCTGTGTGGATGATATCGAATTCTGTGGCATTCCCTGCCGGTATGCCGATTCCAGAACTTTGGATTCCCGGAGCTGGGTCATGGTTACAGCAAAGGTCAATGCAGAAAAACACCCCCTCTATAAGGGTGAAACCGGCCCTGTGCTCACCGCCATCCGGGTGGAGAAAGGCGCAGAGCCTGCTGATCCCGATGTTGCAACTTTCTGATAAAAATGCTGCCACCCGGCAGCATTTTTTCTTTTGCTTATTGACAATATCGAATATCGATAATATAATAAAACTGGAAATATCGATATTCGAGAATAGGGGGATTGTCATGCCAAGAGCAAAGTTTCAAACGCTGACGGAGCAGATGTTTTACATTCTGCTGTGCCTGAAGGAAGAGTGCTGCGGTATGGATATTATGGACAGAGTGCCTGCCATGACGGATGGCCGGGTCAATGTGGGTTCCGGTACACTTTACAACCTCCTGGAACAGTTTCAGGAGGCAGGCATGATCCGGCTGACAAAAGCTGAAGGCCGTCGCCGCAGCTATGTTCTCACAGATAGAGGCAGAGAAACACTGGCAGGGGAGTATCGACGGATCAGATGTCAGATGGCAGACTATTGCACCATTTTCGGAGAGGAGGAAGCATGATGAGAAAGTACAAGTATCTTATGGCGCAGTTTACATTTTATGACCGCACAGGAATCTGTAAATTGCTGGAAGAGCAGGCGGAAAAGGGATGGCTCCTGGATAAAGTAACGAACTATGCCTGGCGGCTGCGCCGGACGGAACCCCGAAAGATCCATTATGCTGTCACGTATTTTCCGAAGGCATCCGCCTATGATCCCGGCCCTTCTGAGCAGCAGCGGGAGCTTTACGAATTCTGTGCCCATTCCGGCTGGATCCTGGCAGGAACCACTGCCCAGTTGCAGGTATTTTATAACACCGAAGAAGATCCCGTTCCGATTGAGACGGATCCGTTGTTGGAACTGGAAAATATCCACCGCAGCGCAAAGAAAAATTATCTCCCGGCTTATTTCATGCTGTTGGTACTGGCTCTGTTTCAGATTGCCATGCAGATCAGCCAGCTGATGATCTCTCCGCTGACGTATCTCAGCGCGGAAACGACCCTGTTCAACTGGTTATGCCAGGGCGCGCTTTTGCTGATGTGCAGCATAGAATTGGTCGGCTACTTTTCCTGGTATTTTAAGGCAAAGAAAGCAGCAGAAAATGGGGAATTTGTGCAGACCCGGGGATTCCGGAAAATGGAACTTTTCCTTCTGTTTCTGGTGGTTGCGGCCCTTATCTGGCTGCTCTGCTCCATGAAACCCAGAATGGCAGTGGTAATGGGCATTACGCTGGTGCTACTGTTTGCAGTTATCCTTTCCGTCACAGGCCTTCAGACATGGATGAAGCGAAAGGGTGTTTCTACCGGAACCAACCGCATTGTCACCTGGGTCCTGACATTTGCTTTGACGATTGCGATCGTTGCTCTGATCTTTCCGGTGACGAATGCCATCATGCATCTTCCTGTTTGGAAAGAAACCAGACAGGTGCGGCGGTTTGAATGGAATGGTCATTCCTTTGATATCTACAAGGATAACATCCCCCTCCGGGTGGAGGATTTGACAGAGGCAACCTCTCCGGATTATTCCTATGAAGCCCATGAGCAGAGCTCTCCCTTTCTGAAAAAAGGGGATTACAGCCAGCGCATCTGGTTCAGCAACGAACTTCCGGAGATGTCCTATATTGTCTATACCACAAAGATTCCTGCCATTTATGACCTGTGTGTCCGGGAAGCCACAAGTCCATCAGATTATCCAGCAGGAGAAGACGAACAGGGAAATCTTTTTTATGATACCTATGAATTGCAGGACGCAGCACCCTGGAAAGCAGGGAAAGCATACCGCCGTTATGCAGGCAAGGAGCCCTATGATCACTATGTACTCTGCTATGAAAACTCTGTTGTGATCCTGAAACCTAGCTGGGGACTGACGGCAGAACAGATGGAGATCATCGGAGCGGTCTTTGATCAATAAAACGAACATAAATTCGAAAAATAATTGATGCAATTTTTTCTCACATGTGTTATACTGGTTAAAACGAAAGGAGGGCTGCCTATGTATCAGCCTTTGGCCGATCTTCTGCGGCCCACCACCTTGGACGAAGTATATGGACAGGAGCATATCCTGGGTAATGGTGCGGTTCTGCGCCGCCTCATAGATTCCGGCAATATTCCCAACATGGTGTTTTACGGCCCCAGCGGCACCGGTAAGACCACGGTTGCCAACATCATTGCCAAACAAACCAACCGGACGCTGTATAAGCTGAATGCCACCACGGCATCTACCTCGGATATCAAAGAGATCGTTTCCCAGTTGGATACCTTCCTTGCACCCAACGGTGTTCTCCTTTATTTGGATGAGATTCAGTCTTTCAATAAGAAACAGCAGCAGTCTCTGCTGGAGCACATCGAAAATGGCAAGATTACCCTGATTGCCTCCACCACGGAAAACCCCTATTTCTATGTGTTTAATGCTATCCTCAGCCGCTCCACAGTTTTTGAATTCAAGCAGATTGATGCACCGGCAGCGCTGAAAGCAGTGCACCGGGCTGTCTCCTTCATGGAGGAAAGAACAGCTCTGACGGCAAAAGCAGAAGATGGCGCGCTGGAATATATTGCAGCTGCCTGCGGCGGTGATTTACGCAAAGCCATGAATGCGGTGGAGGTTCTCTTCTCTGCGGCCCAGCCCCAGAACGGAGAACTGCTGCTGACCATGGCGGATGTAAAGGCTGTCACTCAGAAAAGCGCACTCCGGGCGGACCGGGACGGTGACAGCCACTATGATCTTTTGTCAGCACTACAGAAATCTATCCGGGGTTCTGACCCGGATGCCGCATGCCATTACCTTGCCCGCCTGCTGGAAGCAGGGCAGATGCCCTCTGCCTGCCGCCGTCTGATGGTCATCGCAGCGGAGGATGTGGGACTTGCCTATCCCCAGATCATTCCCATTGTCCATGCCTGTGTGGAAATGGCTCTGAAGCTGGGTATGCCGGAAGCCCGGATCCCTCTGGGGGATGCGGCCGTGCTGATGGCGACCTCGCCCAAATCCAATTCTGCCCATATTGCTTTTGATATGGCCTGGAAGGATGTAAAGCGTGGCAAGACCGGAGATTTTCCCCGGCATCTGCAGAATGTCCACGCTGATTCCTACACCATGGAGCGGGAACAGGGGTATCTTTATCCCCATGATTTCCCGAACCACTGGGTGCGGCAGCAGTATCTGCCTGATGCACTGGTGGGCACCACCTATTATGAATATGGCCCCAACAAACTGGAACAGGCAGCCAAACAGTACTGGGATGCCATCAAGAAATGAGGAAATACAATGGATATCCGTTTAAATGATGTTCTTGTGATGAAAAAGCCCCATCCCTGCGGGGAAAAACGGTGGCTGGTGCTGCGCACCGGCGCAGACTTCCGGCTTCGCTGCCTGGGCTGCGGTCACGAACTGATGACCCCCCGGCACAAAGCTGAAAAAAATATCCGCGCCGTAGAGCGCAAAGAACCCTCCGAATAATCGGAGGGTTTTTCTTTACATGCAATGTCTGCCGCCGAAATGGACTGCGTCCTGGAGGAACTTGCGGCAGAATCCCTTCACCGATGCGACCGACTTCTTTGCACCGCTGCGGTATACTTGCTTTGCAAAGGGGACAAGGAGGTGCCGATTGGAAGTATACCTGGATCTGGTGGTTTTGCTGAACTTTTTGGTGGATTTTCTTTTGCTTTTGGGAACAAACCGGCTGGCGGGTTTTTCGGGAAATGTGGGGCGCAGTGCGTTGGCAGCTGCACTGGGGGCAGTTTACAGCGGTGCATGTCTGCTGCCCGGATTTCAATTTCTGGGAAATTTGCTTTGGAGGATCGTATGTCTTGGACTGATGGCCGGGATCGCCTTTGGATGGAATCGGGCAACATTAAGGCGCAGCGGTGTCTTTGTCCTGCTGTCCATGGCACTGGGGGGCATTGCCATGAGTATGGAGCGGCAGGATTATCTGACGCTTGCGGTTTCCGCGGTTCTTGTTTGGCTTTTGTGCGAAGTTGCTTTTGATGGTGCAGGCCAGCGGGAGTATGTTCCACTGGAGATTCGGTATAAAGACAGGCAGATAAAACTGCTGGCACTTCGGGATACAGGGAATACCCTCCGGGATCCGGTGACACAGCAGCAGGTGCTTGTGATCTCAATGGAGGCAGCCAGGAGGCTTACGGGATTGACCCAGGCACAGCTGGAAGAGCCTCTGCAGACGGTGATGCAGCAGCCAGTACCTGGATTGCGTCTGATACCTTATCATACAGTGGGCCGATCCGGAGGTATGCTGCTTGCCATGCGGTTTGAGGATGTGAAGATCGGCTCCCGGCATCAGGCGGCTATTGTGGCTTTCGACACCGGGGGATTGGGAAAAGGGGAGATCTACCAAGCATTGACAGGAGGGTTCATGGTATGAATTTGTGGCAGAAGCTTCTGGAAAAATTGGGCAGTATCCACGGGGGTATCTATTACATAGGAGGCAGTGATGTTCTTCCGCCACCATTGAAAGGAGAAGAAGAGCTTCGCACTCTGGAGGCGCTGGAGCAGGGGGACGAAAATGCAAAACAGACATTGGTGGAGCACAATCTGCGTCTGGTGGTGTACATCGCACGGCGGTTCGAAAATACCGGTATCCACCTGGAGGATATGATTTCCATTGGCACCATCGGCTTGATCAAGGCCATCAATACTTACCGCCTGGATAAAAAAATCAAGCTGGCTACCTATGCTTCCCGGTGTATTGAAAACGAAATTCTGATGTACATCCGCAAGACATCCAATCAAAAGACGGAAGTATCCCTGGACGAGCCAATCAACATGGACTGTGACGGCAATGAGCTTCTGCTGTCGGACATTTTGGGTACAGACGAGGATATGATCATGCGGCCATTGGAGGACGATGTGGATCTGCATGTTCTGCGGCAGTCACTGCGGGAACTGCCGGAACGGGAACGGGAGATCATTCTTATGCGATATGGCTTGGAGGGAAGAAAGGAACTGACCCAAAAGGAAGTGGCGCAGAAAATGGGGATCTCCCAATCATATATCTCCCGGCTGGAAAAGAGAATCATGCTTCGGCTTCGTAAGGAATTTCTGCGACAGACAAATTGTGCATAAAACACAAAACAACACTTGAATTTTACCAAAAGCTGTGATAGTCTATATGAATAGAATAATGCGATGCTATGCGCAGGAACCGAGGATGACCATGGAAAACAAAAAGATCTCCAAATTTGTACTCAAACGGCTGCCGGGCTATCTGTCCTACCTGAAGAGCTTGCCCGATTCAGCGCCGGATCATATTTCCGCAACTACGCTTGCCAATGCTCTGGGCATGGGCCAGGTGCAGGTTCGTAAGGATCTTGCCATTGTTTCTGACGGCGGCCGTCCCAAGATCGGTTATCTGCGAAAGGATCTGATCAATGATATCGAACAGTTCCTGGGCTATGACAATACCACCGATGCAGTTTTGATCGGTGCCGGTAAACTGGGACAGGCGCTGATGGGCTATAAGGGCTTTGATGAATACGGCCTGAATATTCTGGCGGCTTTCGATGCTTTTCCGAAAATTGAGCGCACAGAAGAGGGGAAGCCCATTTACCATATTTCCAAGCTGGAGGAATTCTGCCGGGAGAACAAGGTGCTCATGGGCATCATCACTGTCCCTGCTGAACATGCCCAGGGTGTGGCAGACCAGCTGATCGCCGGCGGCATCAAGGCCATCTGGACCTTTGCACCTACCCATCTGGATGTGCCGGGGAATATTCTGGTGCAGTATGAGAACATGGCGACCAGTCTGGCTGTGCTTTCTGTCCATCTGCAGGCCCAGATCAACGAAGAAAAGAAGTAAAGGAAAATCCCGGCAGGTTTACCTGCCGGGAATAATTTTGCGCTATGGTTTTGTGTTCTCGAAATTCAGCCTGCAAAAGCAGCAATGGTCTTTTTCAGATGCAGAAGGCAGATGATCTCAATCACTGCTTTGATAAGAGTGATCAGCAAAACTGCAGCAGTAATAATTGTGTCCTCGCTAATGTTGGACATTACGGCAACGACCACAGCGAAAACGGTAAACAGGCTGCCGGCCAGTCCGATCCCCAGTTTCCAGTGAAACAGGGAAATCCATTTTCCGGCAAGGGCTGGTGCCTGCTCCGCGCAAAGCTCTGAATGGGCACCATATTCCTGGTACAAAGCAATCAGTGAGCAGATAGAAAACAGGGAACCCAATGCATTGGCGGTGCTTACCATACTGATCAGTTCACCGCATAAGGCGAAGCATAGGAAAATTGCGGCTTTGCGGTATCGGATATTGACGGAGGATAGCCGAAACAGCACAGCGATCAGAAAGATCTGCAGAATGATATTCAGCCAGCTGATAAGTATGACCTGCCGGATAAAGATGACAGAACTGAAAACGACCAGTTGAAGGGCATACAGCCAAAACAGGATATTCAGCCACTTTGCAGTGAACATATTTTTCTCAGCCGCAGGGATATGTTCTGTGAAATCCATGGGTTTCCCTCCTTTCCCAACTGTGCCGGTTATTCTTCGTTGCGAACGGATGCGCCGGTAAGTTTACGGTAAAAGGCGGCCTCTGCTGCATTTTTGTAGGGGTTCAGAACCAGATGCCCGATATTCAGTGTAATGGCAGCCAGAATATCCCAGCCGATAAAAGTAAAGTGCAGGATGAACAGTTCCCCCTTGTGGCCGTCCATCAGCTCTTTGGAACGTTCAATGGCCTCGCTGGCGGTCAGTTCCGGATGGTCAGCCATGATGTAGGGAGTCATGGCGTACTTGTAATGGGCGATGATACCGGGGACGATCAGCAGCAGGCTCCAAAGAGCAGTATACAGTTCCCGGAGGAAAGCCTGGGCAAAGCCCTGGCCGAACCGGTGGAACTGGGAAAACAGGTCATTGAAGGAATATTCCTGCTGTTCATGCTGCTTCAAAAGGATATGGGCGTAGCCCAGCTGGATCACACCGCTGACGAGAAAACGGACCAGCGTCAGCAGATTGATGCTGATGAATGTGTTGCCGAAATGCCTGCCAATGGTAAATGCATTGCTGAGGGCATCCTTCAGAGTAACATCTTCCCCTCGGATGTAATAAGTGAACTGAGGCAGAAAACTGCTGCCAACCATAAGGCCACCCAGCAGCCAGGCGATGGCAGCCACGGCAATGGCCAGTGCCCAGCGTCCTGCAAGATTTTCCCGGGCCTGGGCCCGTATCTGTTTATAATCCATAGTCATACCTCCTTCTTTTTCTATAATTTTATTATAGAAAAAATCAGAAATGATTGTATGACGAAACTGTAAATACTATGGCAGAAAAGGAAAATGGTGCGTGAATCCCACGCACCATTTTGCGGACTGTTAAAATAGCCTCGCAGAGTTTTCTGCGAAAGCAGAAAATAAAATGAAAATCATTTTGCGCCGGGGCATGTACCTGGCGCAAAATACTTCTCAGGCTGCAAGTGTGGAATTAGTTCGTCATTGGACGAACTAATTATGCGCGCAGCAGACTGCAAAAATGGCGGAAAAGCCCGAAGGGGTTTTTCGACAAGTTAGAAAATGGTGCGTGAATCCCACGCACCATTTTGGATTATTCTTCTATGTATTTCACAAAGCCTAGGCCGAGATAGTCCAGATATACATGCTTATCCGGGGTTTTGCCCATAGTGACCCGGTGGCAGTATACTTCCCATACCGGCTCACCCTCCAGATCTGTCTTCTGGATCTCGAATACATGGTTCCAGCTTCTGCCTTCCAGATACAGATTGTCCCGGTCGATCCGGATCAGTTCCGGACGGCGGAAATTGAAGGTAGGAAAGGCATTCTTCAGACAGGTTTCAAAGAAAAGCTGGCCATCGCGAATGCTGCAAAGTTCAAAAGTGTTCCGAATCAATGCACTGTAGTTTTCCATAAATGAACCTCCCTGCTGTTATCTGACTGTTTTACAGTTTTGCATATGCTTTTTCCAGGAATTTTTGGCTGTTGACAATGACACGGGTATGGGTACCCCGGCCAATCTCACCCACTTCATCAAATGCAGTGACCTTGAAGGTGATGACTTTTCCTTCTACGGCAGTAACTTCTGCCTCGGCCCGGACTTCCAGCCCTACAGGTGTGGCAGAGATGTGCTCAATATTCAGCGCAGTGCCGACAGTGGTCTGGGAATCCCCAAGGCAGTCAGCAATGGCTTCACAGGCGGCGCCTTCCATCAGCGCAACCATGCAGGGTGTGGCATAGACCAGCAGATCACCGGAGCCAACTTCCTTGGCGGTGTCCTCCCGCTCTGCCAGCGTGCCGACTTCCCCTTTTAATCCGACTGTTATTTCCATAATGATCACAACCTTTCTACTTAAACTATACCCGAAAGCGCTTCCGGTGTCAAGAAAAGGGAGGCTGATCGAAAAAAATTCTGCCACAATCTGCAAATACAGCTGTCTTGTCAGTGAAAAGGACTTGCCAACCGGGGAAATATTCAGTATAATCATTCCAAATAAACTTATGAGGTGACTGTTATGGTTGTCAACGAGAAACTCAACCTGACCATGCTCTGTGATTTTTATGAACTGACCATGAGCCAGGGATATTTTGCAAACGGATATAAAGACCGGATTACCTATTTTGACCTGTTCTTCCGCCGTTGTCCCGATGGCGGCGGCTTTGCCATTGCTGCCGGCCTGGAGCAGATCGTCCATTATATCCAGGATCTGCATTTTAGCGAAGAAGACATCGAATATCTCCGGGGCAGGGAATTGTTCAGCGAAGAATTCCTGGACTATCTCCGGGATTTCAAGTTCACCGGTGATATCTGGGCGGTTCCCGAGGGTACGCCCATGTTCCCCAAAGAGCCCATCATCACTGTCCGTGCCCCTGCCATTCAGGCCCAGCTGATCGAAACCTATCTGCTGCTGTGCGTCAACCACCAGAGTCTGATTGCCACCAAGGCAAACCGGGTGGCACGGGCTGCTGAGGGAAGAACGGTTCTGGAATTTGGTTCCCGCCGGGCTCAGGGTGCAGATGCTGCTATTCTGGGTGCCCGTGCTGCCTATATCGGCGGCTGCCACGGCACTGCCTGCACCATTTCTGACCAGCTTTTTGGCGTTAAGGCTGGCGGTACCATGGCCCACGCCTGGGTGCAGATGTTTGATACTGAATATGAAGCCTTTAAAGCCTACGCTGAAATGTACCCCAATAACTGCACCCTGCTGGTGGATACTTATAATACACTGAAGTCCGGTGTGCCCAATGCCATCCGTGTCTTTAACGAGGTGCTGAAGCCCAGGGGTATTACCAAGTGCGGTATCCGCCTGGATTCCGGCGACATGGCCTATTTGACCCAGAAAGCCAGAGCCATGCTGGATGAAGCTGGCTGGACTGGCTGTCAGATCTCTGTTTCCAATTCTCTGGATGAGTATATCATCCGGGATGTGCTGCGCCAGGGTGCCAAGATCGACCTGTTCGGTGTTGGTGAGCGCCTGATTACAGCCAGAAGTGAGCCTGTTTTTGGCGGCGTCTACAAATTGGTGGCGGTGGAGAAGGAAGACGGTACCGTAGTGCCCAAGATCAAGATTTCTGAGAATGTGGGCAAGATCACCAATCCCCATTATAAGAAATTGTACCGCTTCTTCGGCAATGACACCGGCAAGGCCATTGCTGACTATATGTGCGTTTATGACGAAGTCGTGGACGACAGCAAGGATATGGAGATTTTCGATCCCGATGCCACCTGGAAGACCAAGACAGTCTATGATTTCACGGCTAAGGAACTGCAGGTTCCCATTTTCAAAGACGGTGAGCTGGTGTATGAGCTGCCCAGTCTGAAGCAGATCCGCACCTACTGCCTGCGGCAGGTGGATACCCTGTGGGATGAAGTGAAGCGGTTTGACAATCCCCATACCTATTATGTGGATCTGAGCCAGAAGCTTTGGGATATTAAGTACGGCCTGCTGAAACAGAATGCGAAGTAAGGCGTATCCTGTTGCACTGGGCGGTATGATGGCGGCGCTGTCGGTGGTGCTGATGAGCATCGGCACAATCCTTCCGGTTGCTACCTATGCGGCCCCGGTGCTCTGCATGATGGCAGGGCAGATAGTTCTGAAGCTGTGCGGAAGCCGGATCGCCTGGGCCTGGTATGGAACTGTGAGTATTCTGTCTCTGCTTTTAGCACCGGATAAGGAGGCAGCGGCTGTCTTTATCTGTCTGGGATATTATCCGATCGTCAAGCCGAAGCTGGACAGAATGCGGGGAAAATGGTTCTGGAAAGGGCTTTTGTTCAATAGCAGTATTCTGGCCCTGTATTGGGTGCTGCTGAAACTGATCGGCGTGGAACAGCTGGTGGAAGAATTTTCCGATATGGGTGCTGCCATGACAGCGGTGCTGCTGCTTCTTGGAAATGTGACCTTTTTCCTGCTGGACAGGCTGCTTGACAAGCGTCTCAAAAGGAAAAACTAAGGGAGGGTTTTTAACCCTCCCTTAAACATAAGCTTGGTTCTGTGGGGGTGCAGTTGTATGGAAACAATCTGGTATTTGTATATTCTGCGTTGTGGCGATGATACGCTTTATACCGGTATCACCACGGATGTGGAAAAACGCCTGGCTGCCCACCGGTCCGGAAAGGGCGCAAAGTATACCCGGGGAAGACAGCCGCTGGAACTGGTATACCGGGAATGCTGCGCAACCCATTCTGATGCGCTGAAACGGGAACTGGCAGTAAAAAAGTGCAGCAGACAGGAAAAGGAAATGCTTATACGGCAGTATTCTGAAGAAAAAATGCTGGAAAATAAATGAAAAAGTCTCTTGACAAACGGTTAGCCATGGGTTATTATGGTGTAGTTAGCAAGGACTAACTGGCGCGGTTTTGCGCCTGTTTTGTCAGATGGGAGGAGAGAATATGAAAACTTTGAAAGATGCCCGGGTGGGGGATACCATCACTGTGGTGAAGCTCCATGGCGAAGGTGCTGTCCGCCGCAGGATTATGGATATGGGCATTACCAAGAATGTGGAAATTTTTGTCCGCAAAGTGGCACCCCTGGGAGATCCTATTGAGATCAATGTTCGTGGTTATGAGTTGAGCCTGCGAAAGACCGATGCAGAGATGATTGAAGTCAGATAATTTTTTAGGCACAAGTTAGCAAACGCTAATTTGAAAGAGAGGAAGTTTTATGAGTATTAAAATTGCCCTTGCAGGCAATCCGAATAGTGGCAAGACCACCCTGTTTAACATTCTCACCGGCTCCAACCAGTATGTTGGCAACTGGCCCGGTGTTACCGTAGAGAAAAAGGAAGGCAATCTGAAAGGATACGAGGATGTGGTGATCCAGGATCTGCCTGGCATTTATTCTCTGTCTCCCTATTCCCCGGAAGAACTTGTCACACGTACATATCTGGTAGGGGAGCATCCGGATGCCATTTTGAATATCGTGGATGGCACCAATATTGAACGGAATCTGTACCTGACCACCCAGCTGATCGAGCTGGGCCATCCTGTGGTCATTGCCGTGAATATGATTGACCTGGTGCGGAAAAATGGCGATACCATTGATCTTGACAAACTCGGCCGGGCTCTGGGCTGTGCCTGTGTGGAGATCAGTGCACTGAAGGGTGAGGGCTGCTTTGAGGCAGCAAAGAAGGCGGTGGAACTGGCCAGAAACCACACCCACAGCGAGATCCCTCATGTCTATAACGGCAGCGTGGAGCATGCCCTGGCCCATATCGAAGAATCCATCGAGGGCAAGGTGGATTCCTGCTATCTGCGCTGGTATGCCATCAAGCTCTTTGAGCGGGATGAAATGGTGCGTAAGGAAGTAGGTCTGGACAGCGGTCTGCTTGCCCATATTGAAAAACACATCATCGACTGTGAGTGGGAGATGGATGATGATGCGGAATCCATCGTTGCTGACCAGCGTTATACTTATATCGAGCGGATCATTGCCAGAGCAGTTACCAAGAAAGCTGCCAAGCATTCGCTGACGCTGTCTGATAAGATCGACCGGATCGTCACAGACCGGATCCTGGCCCTGCCTATCTTTGCCGGTGTTATGTTCCTGATGTATGCCATTGCCATGGGAAGCTTCCCCTTCTCAATCGGCACTATGGGTACGGACTGGGCAAACGATGTGCTGTTTGGGGAATGGATCCCTAATCTGCTTGATACTGTTCTGACTTCCTTGGGTGTCAGCGGATGGCTGTATGGCCTGGTGATGGATGGTATTGTGGCCGGTGTGGGCGCGGTTCTGGGCTTTGTGCCTCAGATTCTGGTGCTGTCTCTGCTGCTGTCCGTTCTGGAAGATGTGGGTTATATGTCCCGCGTTGCATTCATTATGGACCGTATTCTGCGGAAATTCGGCCTGTCCGGCAAGTCCATTATTCCGATGCTGGTTGCTACCGGCTGCGGTGTCCCCGGAATTCTGGCTTCCCGTACCATTGAGCAGGAGCGTGACCGGAAAATTACCGTCATGACCACTGGATTCATCCCCTGTGGTGCTAAAATGCCCATTATCGGCCTGTTTGCCGGAGCCATTTTCGGAAATTCCCCGCTGGTTGCAGTGTCTGCCTTCTTCATTGGTGTTTCTGCTGTGGTGGTTTCCGGTGTGATCCTGAAGAAGTTCAAATCCCTGGCTGGCAAACCTGCCCCCTTTGTTATGGAACTGCCTGCTTACCATCTGCCTTCTCCCCGGAATGTGCTTCGTTCCACCATGGAGCGTGGCTGGGACTTCGTCAAGCGTGCAGCCACCATCGTGTTGCTGAGCTCCATTGTTCTGTGGTTCCTGCAGAGCTATGGCTTTGTGGATGGTACTTTCATGGCGGTGGAGGATAACAACGTCTCTCTGCTGGCGGATCTGGGCAAAGCCATTGCATGGATCTTCTATCCCTTGGGCTGGATGGGCGATATGGCCTGGAAGGCAACCATTGCCACCATTACCGGCCTGATTGCCAAGGAAGAGGTTGTTATGACCTTCGGTACCCTGTATAACTATGCCGGCGAACTCAGCGAAGCCGGTGACGAGATCTGGGGCATGATCGCTGCAGATTTTGGTCCTGTCCGTGCCTACAGCTTTATGATCTTCAACCTGCTGTGTGCACCTTGCTTTGCAGCCATCGGCGCCATCAAGCGGGAAATGCACGATATGAGGTGGACAGTGGCAACCATTGCCTATATGTGCATCTTTGCCTATGTTATTTCCATGATCGTATTCCAGTTGGTTGGCCTGTTTACGGGGGAAGCTACCTTTGGTATCTTTACCATTGCTGCGGTGGCAGCGCTGGCAGGATTGCTGTATCTGATCCTGCGCAAAAATAAATACGCCGATACGAAAGTAAAAGTCGGTGTGTAATTCCAAAAGAAAGGTGTGAGGCGAATGACATTAGGTGATATCATTGTAATTGCAGTTCTGGCGCTTGTGGTTGGCCTCATTATCCGGGGCATGATCCGGGATAAGAAGCAGGGGAAATGCTGTGGCTGCTCCGGTTGCAGCGGATGCAGTTCCTGCAGCAGTTGTGCCCATTGTGGCAGCTGCCCCGGCAGAACAGAATAAAAAATAAGCGAAGGGTTCGTCCCTTCGCTTATTTTTTGTGTAGGTTATTTGCCGGGCTTGAAGCTGTCTTTCAGGCTGACACTGCGGTTGAATACCAGATGACCGGGAGCACAGTCCTTGCTGTCGGGGCAGAAGTAACCCAGACGCATGAACTGGTAGGAGGCGGGTGCCTTGGCATTTGCCAGGCTGGCCTCTACTTTACATCCGGTGAGAACTTCCAGAGAATTGGGATTCATGTCCTTCACCAGTGCTTCCATAGAGGAGGTGTCAGGATTCACTGCCTGGAATAGATTCTCATACTGACGAACCTCGGCGTCCACGGCAGTAGCGGCATCCACCCAGTGGATGGTGGCACCCTTGACTTTGCGGCCATCAGCGGGATCACCGCCCCGGGATTCGGGATCATAAGTGGCCAGAATCTCGGTGACGTTGCCGTTTTCGTCGGTAACACAGCCGGTGCACTGGATGAGATATGCGCCCTTCAGACGGCACTCGGGTCCGTTGGGATACAGGCGCTTGTACTTGGGAACGGGTTCTGCCAGGAAATCATCACTTTCGATCCACAGGTTCCGGGAGAAGGTGATCTCACGGGTACCATCCTCGGGACGGTTGGGATTGTTTTCCACGACCATAGTCTCGGTCTGTCCCTCGGGATAGTTGGTAATGGTCAGCTTGACAGGCTTCAGAACCGCCATAACGCGCTGTGCAGTTTCATTCAGATCCTCCCGGAGACAGAAGTCCAGGAAAGCCAGGGGAATGGTGTTAGGGGACTTGGCGACGCCCACACGCTCGCAGAAGTTGCGGATGGAAGCGGGAGTGAAGCCGCGGCGGCGCAGGCCGCAGAGGGTGGGCATGCGGGGATCATCCCAGCCGTCCACAAAGCCCTGCTCCACCAGAGCACGGAGGTAACGCTTGCTCAGCACGGTATGGTCAATACCCAAACGGGCGAATTCGATCTGCCGGGGGGTGTGGGGCACGGAGGTATTCTCCACTACCCAGTTATACAGGGGGCGGTGGTTCTCAAACTCCAGGGAGCACAGGGAGTGGGTGATGCCTTCCAGCGCATCCTGAATGGGATGGGCAAAGTCGTACATGGGATAGATGCACCACTTGTCACCCTGGCGGTGATGGTGCATATGGCGGATACGGTAGATGACAGGGTCGCGCATATTGAAATTGCCGGAGGCCAGATCAATCTTTGCGCGCAGGGTATATTTGTTATCCTCAAATTCACCGGCGCGCATACGGGCGAACAGATCCAGGCTTTCCTCTATGGGACGGTCGCGGTAAGGGGAAATGGCGGGAGTATTCAGGTCACCCCGGTATTCCTTGAACTGCTCGGGGGTCAGCTCACATACGTAAGCCAAGCCTTTTTTGATCAGTTCCACAGCGTATTCATAGTCTTTTTCAAAGTAGTCAGAGCCATAGTAGAACCGGTCGCCCCAGTCGAAACCCAGCCAGTGGATATCTTCCTTGATGGCATCGACGAACTCCACATCTTCCTTGGTGGGGTTGGTGTCGTCCATACGCAGGTTGCACAGGCCGCCGAACTTCAGTGCAGTGCCGAAGTCAATGGTCAGGGCCTTGCAGTGACCGATGTGCAGATAACCGTTGGGCTCGGGAGGGAAGCGGGTGTGGACAGTCTTACCTGCGTAAGCGCCGCCCTCAGCAATATCCTCCTGAATGAAACGGTCGATAAAATTCAAGCTTTCCATATTTTCAGCCATACAGAATCAACCTCTCTTTGCATTTGTTTCCAATAATATGTCATTATACCCCATCGGGTATTATTTTGCAACTGAAATTCCTGTTCAGAAAGGATTTTTTCACAAGTCTGCTTGCAGAAAAATGTACACAATCACCAAGGATATGAAAAAACAGAAAACAAATTGGGAATTCTTAAATTTTATGGTTGTCAATTTGACCATCTTGTATTAAAATGGGAAAGGATATAAAAAGGAGTGATATGTCTTGTCCGAACTCAAATACAAGCGTATATTGCTGAAGGTCAGCGGAGAAGCCCTCGGTGAAAAGACGGCTGCCGGTGATGGCTTCGGCTTGGATTTTAGCAAGATCAATGAGGTCTGTGCCTCCATCAAGGAATGTGTGGACATGGGCGTTCAGGTAGGTCTGGTCATTGGCGGCGGCAATTTCTGGCGCGGCATCAAAAATGGCAGCGGAAAAATGCAGCGCAGCCATGCAGATGCCATGGGTATGCTGGCAACAGTGATGAACGCCATCGCTGTGGCAGATGCCCTGTGCGAGCATGGCCTGGATGCCCGGGTACTTACCGCTGTGGAGATGAACAAGTTTGCTGAGTACTTCACCCGTGACCTGGCAAACCGGTATCTGAATGAAGGTAAAGTCGTTCTCTTTGCGGCCGGCACCGGAAATCCCTATTTCTCCACCGATACCGGCGCAGTGCTTCGGGGTGTGGAGATTGAAGCCGATGCAGTGCTTATGGCAAAGAACATCGACGGTATCTATTCTGCAGATCCCAAGAAGGATCCCAATGCCGTCAAGTTTGATACACTGACGTATAATGAAGTTCTGGAGCGGGGCCTGAAGGCCACCGATACAACAGCTATGGCACTGGCGATGGACAACAATATGCCCATGGTCTGCTTTGGCCTGGCGGAGGAAAACAGTATTCTTCGTGTGGTTCGCGGTGAAAAGATCGGAACCACCGTTACCAATTAACTTTAGGAGGATAAGAAAATGGCAGTTGATTTTAAGGATTTTCAGAGAAGAATGGATGGCGCACTGAACCATCTGGAAGAGGAATTCGGTGCTGTCCGCGCTGGCCGCGCCAATGCCAAGGTTCTGGATCGCATTACCGTTGAATATTATGGCAGTGAGACCCCTCTGAATGGTGTCGCTACCATTTCTACCCCCGATGCCCGCACTCTGGTGATCCAGCCTTGGGATACCAAGCTGCTGAAGGATATCCAGAAGGCAATCCAGACCTCTGATCTGGGTATCAATCCCCAGAACGATGGCCGCGTGATCCGTCTGGTATTCCCCCAGCTGACAGAGGAACGCCGTAAAGATCTGACCAAGCAGACCAAGAAGTATGCAGAAGAGGCCAAGGTCGCAATGCGTAACATCCGCCGTGACGGTATGGACTATGTCAAGAAGCTGAAGAAGAATTCTGAGATCACCGAGGATGACCAGAAGAAGGCAGAAAAGGATCTGCAGGATCTGCTGGACAAGATGATCAAGAAGGTGGATGCCGCTCTGGCTGCCAAGGAAAAGGAACTGATGTCCCTGTAAGATTCAGTGTGGAGTGTGATGTGTGGAGTGCTGGTATTCGCTTCGCAGTTGTTTTGGATAATCGCTGGAGGCGATACCTTACCCCAAAACTCCTAACTCCGCACTTTTTACTACTCACAGAAAGAGGTGTGCCCATTGGCACCAACCGATATAACCAAACCGGCACCCCCCCAGCATATAGCCATCATCATGGACGGCAATGGCCGGTGGGCAAAAAAACGGGGACTGCCCCGTACTGCCGGTCATGCAGCCGGCGCGGAAAGTTTCCGGCGTATTGCCAACTACTGCCGTACATTGGGTGTGAGATATCTGACTGTGTATGCGTTTTCCACGGAAAACTGGAAGCGGTCAAGCGAAGAAGTGGCTGGCATCATGAAACTTCTGCGCCGCTATCTGGAGGAAGCCCTGCAGGATATGGAGAAAAACCGTGTCTGTTTCCGGTTCTTTGGAGATCTGAGCAAGCTGAGTCCGGATCTGCAGAAGCTTTGCCATGATGCGGAAAAACGGTCAGAGGACTATGATGTGCAGGTGAATTTCTGCCTTAATTATGGCGGCCGGGATGAAATCGTCCAGGCAGCCCGGCGGTTTGCAGAAGATGTGGCAGCCGGAAAACATAACCCAGAGGATCTGACGGAAGATCTTCTGTCTGGCTATCTCTATTCTGCGGATGTGCCGGATCCGGAACTCATCATCCGGCCTTCCGGAGAAAAGCGTACCAGCAATTTCCTGCTCTGGCAGTCTGCTTACTCGGAATACGTATTTATGAATGTTCTTTGGCCCGATTTCAGCCCCAGTGACCTGGACGAGGCTATTGAAGAATACCACCGGCGAAACCGCCGCTTTGGAGGGACATAAAGAAAAATGAAGACCCGTATTATTGCGGCAGTTGTGCTGATCCCTGTTCTGCTTGTACTGGTGCTGTTTGCGCCGAAAATGTTCTCTGCTGTTATTTTTGCCATCCTCATGGGTATTGGTGCCTATGAACTGCTGTATCGCACCCATCTGGTGCAGCATGCCAGATTGGTGCTGTACTCCGCTGTGATGGCCTTTGCGGTTATCATGTGGAGCTATGCCGATGCAGTCCATGCTTACCTGCTGCTGGGACTGATGGCGTTTACGATTCTGCTCTTTGCGGAAATGATGATGGATCATGTGAAGGTTCGCATTGAAATGCTGGGCCTTTGCTATATTGCCGGTGTTATTGTGCCCTTTTTGCTGGGTTCTCTGATCCGGATCCTGGATATGACCATTGGCCGTTATGTGATCCTGGTGCCCTTTGTTGTGGCATTCATGTCTGATGGCGGTGCCTACTTTGTTGGTCTTAAATTTGGCCGGCATAAGCTGGCTCCTGTGGTCAGCCCCAACAAGACCATCGAAGGTGCTTTGGGTGGTCTGGCTGCTGCGATCATTGGCATGGTGATCTATGCCCTGGTGCTGGATCTGGCCTTCCCCCAATTCCAGGTGGATTATGGTATGGCTGTTGTTTATGGCCTGGCAGGCTCCATTGTGGGTGTGTTTGGTGATCTGTGCTTCTCCATCATCAAGCGCCAGACCGGCATTAAGGACTACGGCAATCTGATCCCCGGTCATGGCGGTGTTCTGGACCGTTTTGATTCCGTTATGATGGTAGCACCTCTGATGGAGGCGCTGCTGCTGATCGCACCCGTGGTGATGTAATATGGTAAAATGTGTTAGTATTCTTGGCTCTACCGGCTCCATCGGCCGGCAGAGCCTGGACATTATCAGCCGCCTTCCGGAAATCAGGGTGGCGGCTTTGACAGCCGGAACCAGCGTGGAACGCATGGCGCAGCAGTGCCGTGATTTTCAGCCGGAACTGGCTGTTATGGCTACTCGGGAAGCTGCCGAAGCGCTGGCAGCGGAGATTAAAGAACTTCCCATCCGGGTAAGCTACGGTGAAGAGGGACTTGTTGAGGCTGCCACCATTGCTTCTGCGGACTGTGTGATTACTGCAGTGGTGGGTATGGTTGGCCTGAAGCCTACACTGGCTGCCATTCGCGCCGGAAAGCGCATCGGCCTTGCCAACAAGGAAACACTGGTCTGTGCCGGTGAGCTGGTGATGGCGGAAGCAGAGAAAAATCATGTGGAGATCATTCCTGTGGATTCCGAGCATTCTGCTATTTTCCAATGTCTTATGGGCAGTGGTGAGAAAAAAGAAATCAAGCGCCTGATTCTGACCTGCTCCGGTGGCCCCTTCTTCGGAAAATCCAAAGAGGAACTGTCGAAGGTCACGAAAGCGGATGCGCTGAAGCATCCAAATTGGAAAATGGGTGCCAAGATCACCATCGACTGTGCTACACTGATGAACAAGGGCCTGGAAGTCATTGAAGCCATGCGGCTGTACCGGATGCCTTTGGAACAGGTGGATGTGGTGATCCACCGGCAGAGCATTGTCCATTCCATGGTGGAATTCGTGGACGGTGCTGTAATGGCGCAAATGGGCACACCTGATATGCGTCTGCCCATTCAGCTGGCGCTGACCTATCCGGAGCGGATCGCCTGTCCGGTGGATGGACTTGACCTTCTGACCTGCGGCAGCCTGACTTTTTCCAAACCCGATACGGATCATTTTCCATGTCTGGCACTGGCGTACCGCTGCGCAAAGCAGGGAGGCACCGCCTGCCCTGCCATGAACGGCGCCAATGAGGAAGCTGTTGCCATGTACCTGCGGGATGAGATCGGTTTCTATGATATCTATCGGCTGGTCAGCAGTGCGGTGGAGGAAGTTCCTTTTATCCCAAATCCCACTCTGGAAGAAATTCTGGAGACAGACCGTCTGGCCCGGGAAGCTGTTCGGCGGTTATCCAAATCCTAAGCGAGGCATTCTATGAGCGTTCTTTTTGCAATCCTTCTCTTTTCTGTGTTGATTTTTGTCCATGAGCTGGGACATTTTGTGGCAGCCAAGCTGTCGGGTGTTCAGGTAAATGAATTTTCTATATTTATGGGCCCCATTTTGTGGAGCAAACAGGTGGGAGAAACACTGTATTCTCTCCGACTGGTTCCCATTGGCGGCTTCTGCGCCATGGAAGGGGAGGACGGCGGCAGTGACAATCCCCGCTCCTTTGACAAAGCTGTCTGGTGGAAGCGGTTTCTGATTCTGGTGGCCGGTGCAGCCATGAACTTTGTTGTCGGTGTGCTGCTGATGGTCATCGTTTATCTGCCGGTTCAGCGCGCCGTGGTACCTGTGATCAGCAGCTTTTCTGATTTTGCCACTGTGGATGGGGAAAACGGCCTGCAGGCTGGAGACAGAATCGTTGAGCTGGATGGTGAACGGATCTACGTCCAGTCGGACTTTTCTCTGATCCTCAGCTTGAATCCCGGAGATGTCCACGATCTGGTGGTCAGCCGCAACGGCAGGAATGTTGTCCTGAATGATTTTCTCATGGAAAAGCATGAGACAGTTGACGCATCTGGTGCCACCCGGATGATGTATGGCATCAACTTTGCCGTGCAGGATATGGATATCGGAGACAGATTGGTCTATGCCTGGAATCAGAGCATGGACACTGTGCGGTTGGTGCGGTTGAGCCTGCAGATGCTTTTCAGTGGCCAGGCAGGAATTTCCGATATGTCGGGTCCTGTGGGTATTGTGCAGATGATGTCAGAAACGGCAAAAGCGTCGCCCACCTGGGTAAATGCTTTGCTGAATATGCTGTATTTTGGTGCTTTCATTGCCATCAATCTGGCGGTGATGAACCTGTTGCCCATTCCGGCTCTGGATGGTGGCCGGGTGGTGGGACTGCTGATTACTGCTGCAGTGGAAGCCATAACCAGAAAGAAAATTGATCCCAAATACGAAGGCTACCTCCATGGTGCCGGCATGATGCTTCTGCTTGCGCTGATGGCGGTGATTATGTTTAAAGATATTATCTTCCTGTTCAAGAGGTGACAACGATGACACGACAGATTATGGTTGGCGGCATTCCCATCGGTGGTGGTGCTCCGGTGGTGATCCAGTCCATGCTCAATATTCCCACCACAGATGTGGAAGGCTGTCTGAAGCAGATCCGTCAGCTGGCTGCTGCTGGCTGTCAGATTGCCCGGCTGGCGGTTCCCAATATGGAAAGCGCCAGAGGCTTTGCGGATATCTGCAGAGAAAGCCCTCTGCCGCTGGTTGCGGATATTCACTTTGATTATAAGCTGGCCATTGCCGCAGCCGAGGGCGGAGCTTCCAAGATCCGCATCAATCCCGGCAATATTGGCGGTGAAGACAGGGTGAAGGCTGTTGTGGATGTTTGTAAAGACAGGCATATCCCTATCCGCATCGGTGTCAACGGCGGCAGTCTGGATAAGCGTCTTCTGGAAAAATATGGCCACCCCACAGCAGAAGCTTTGGTGGAAAGCGCTTTTGAACATTTGGAACTGCTGGAAAAGCAGGGATTTTATGACAGCTGTGTTTCTATGAAATCCTCCACCGTTCCTACCATGGTGAAAGCTGCCCGGCTGTTCCGCTCCCGCTGTGACTATCCCATCCACATCGGTGTCACTGAGACTGGTCCTGTGAAGCAGGGTCTTATGAAGTCTGCCATGGGCATTGGTGCGTTGCTGCTGGATGGCATCGGTGATACCATCCGTGTCAGCCTGACGGACGACCCGGTGGAGGAAGTCTATGCTGCCAAGGATATTCTGAAAGCGGCAGGACTGCGCAGAGAAGGCGTGAACATCATTTCCTGCCCCACCTGTGGAAGAACCAAAATTGATCTGATCGGACTGGTAAACCAGGTGGATGCAGCGCTTAAGGACTGCAATAAGCCCATTACCGTTGCGGTTATGGGATGCATTGTCAATGGCCCCGGTGAGGCCCGGGAAGCCGATATCGGCATTGCCGGCGGTGATGGCTGGGGTACCATCTTTGAGAAAGGTGTAGAGGTGGAGAAGCTTCCTTATGACGAACTTCTGCCTGCCCTGCTGCGCCGGATCGAAAACCTGTAAAGTTTATTATGGAAAATACTGTGTACTTAACCAATATGTTTCCGGACTATGTGCCGCCTGAGGAGCTGACAACGGCCCTTTCTCAGGCGGCCATTGTTGCTGCTGACATTGATCCGGAGACACGGTCGGTTTCTGTGGCCATTCATTCAGAAACTTATATTCCCCAGCGCATGCTGGACAAGGCGGGAAGAGAGATTGCCTCTTTGTATGGCCTGCGGCAGCTGTCTCTGACAGCTACCCACCCGGCAAACCAGCTTCACTGTATTGAGCCCGAGGAACTGATGCAGCTGTTTGTCAGCCGGAATTCCATGATGCGTGGTACTCTGGCAGGAGCGAAGTGGGAATGGCAGGAAGAAAACCTGCATATCCATCTTCGCGGCAATGGAAAGGCAGAGCTGGAAGAGCTGATTCCCCAGGTGCAGACAGTTCTTCGGGAACGGTTTGCTTCTCCTGTGACCATTACTGCCCAGGCTGGACAGACACTGGAAGGTAAGGCCCTCTTTGAAGCCATGGAGTCCATGCGCGGCCAGCTGATTGAAACGATGCCTGTTTCCGCATTCCGCCAGGAAAAGAAAGAGGACAAGTCTGCTCCCGCGGGCGATACCTTCTACGGAAAGACATTTAAGGGTAATGCAGTTCCCATGAAAGATCTCAACATGGATATGGGCACCATTATTGTGGAAGGCCGTGTGTTCAATGTGGATCATAAGGAACTGAAAAAGCGAAATGCCTGGGTAGTCAAATTTGACATGACGGATAATACCGGATCCATCCGGATCAGCAAATTCATGGAGGCAGGCGAAGCCAAGCCGATTCTTGAAAATGTAAAGCCCGGAAGTGTCCTGCGGGTGCAGGGAAAACTCATTGAAGACCGGTTTGAAAATGAGATGGTGCTGAAACCCTATGCCATGCAGCCCGGCTCCCTGCCCAAACGGAAGGATCTGGCAGAAGGCATGAAGCGCGTGGAGCTGCACCTGCATACCACTATGTCCAACATGGATGCTCTGACACCCACGGCGGCAGCCATCAAGCAGGCGGCTGACTGGGGCCACAAGGCCATTGCCATCACGGATCACGGCTGCTGCCAGTCCTTTACGGATGCGCTGCATTGTGTGGAAAGCTGGAAAGGCCCACCCAAGGTCGCCGGTACGGATGAAACCATAAAGATCCTGTATGGCTGTGAAGGATATTATGTAAATGATGTGGATGACCGCATCGTGGTCCATGGCACGAAGGACATGTCTTTTGATGATGAATTTGTGGCCTTTGACCTGGAAACCACTGGCCTTTCCTCCCGGAATGACAGGATCATTGAAATCGGTGCTGTCATTCTGAAAAGAGGAAAGGAAATTGACCGGTTCCAGACCTTTGTGGATCCGGAACGCTCTTTGGACAGAAAGATCGTGGAGCTTACCGGCATCACGGAGGATATGCTGAAAGGTGCGCCCAAAATCGAAGAAGTGCTGCCACAATTCCTGGATTTCGTGGGAGACAGGGTGTTGGTTGCCCACAATGCTGACTTTGATACCGGCTTTATCCGGGCGGAATGCGTCCGTCAGGGTTATGAATATGGCTTTACATCGGCAGATACTTTGATTCTGTCCCAGAATCTGCTGTCCCACCTGAATAAATTCAAACTGAACATTGTGGCCAATGCGCTGAGCCTTCCTGATTTCAACCATCACCGTGCGGCAGACGATGCCATGACCTGCGGCCTTGTTATGGCCAATCTGATGAACAAGCTGGAAGAGGAGCATGACATCCATACCCTGCAGGCCATCAATCCTGCTATGGTGCATTTGCGCAGCGGCGGCCGGATCACTGACCGGCAGGCCCGCCATATCATCCTGTTTGCCAAGAACCAGGTTGGTCTTCGGAATCTCTACCATCTGATCTCCAATTCCAACCTGAAGCACTTCCGCCGTGTGCCCAGAATCCCCAAGTCGGAATTGCTGGAATTGCGGGAGGGATTGATCATTGGCTCTGCCTGCGAGGCTGGAGAGCTGTTCCAGGCCATCCTGGACAGAAAGAGCGATGATGAACTGAAGCGCATTGCATCTTTCTATGATTTCCTGGAAATTCAGCCGCTGGCAAACAACATGTTTATGCTTGCCAAGGGTATGGCCCAAGATGAGGAGGAACTGCGCAATTATAACCGCACGGTTGTCCGTTTGGGTGAAGAATTGGGTAAGCCTGTGGTCGCCACGGGTGACGTCCACTTCCTAAATCCCGAGGATGAGATTTTTCGCCATATTCTGCTGGCAACCAAGGGCTTTGACGATGCAGATAAGCCGAATCCTCTCTATTTCCGCACTACTGATGAAATGCTGAAGGAATTCAGCTATCTGGGTGAGGAAAAGGCCTATGAGGTGGTTGTTACCAATCCCAATCTGATTGCCGACATGTGCGAAACGCTTCGTCCGGTACCGCACAACCTGTTTGCTCCCAAGATCGAAAATTCGGTGGAGGATCTGAAGGATCTGGTCTACGGAAAGCTCCACCGCTTATATGGTGAAAATCCGCCGGAACTCTTTGTCAAGCGCGTAGAAACAGAGCTTCATGATATCATATCCTGCCATTATGACGTTATCTATATGTCTGCCCAGCGTCTGGTGCAGAACTCTCTGGAAAACGGCTATCTGGTGGGTTCCCGTGGTTCTGTTGGTTCTTCCATCGTGGCATTTATGTCCGGCATTACAGAGGTTAATTCTTTCCCGCCCCATTACCGGTGCCCCAATCCTGACTGCAAGCATACCATTCTGGATGTGCCCAAGGAATTTAACTGCGGTGCTGACCTGCCGGATATGGATTGCCCCCTCTGCGGCACCCGGCTGGAAAAGGATGGCTTCAACATTCCCTTCGAAACGTTCCTGGGCTTCGGCGGTGATAAGGTGCCGGATATCGACCTGAACTTCTCCGGTGAATACCAGGCGGAGGCCCATAAGTACTGTATCTCCATGTTTGGTTCCTCTCACGTGTTCCGCGCCGGAACCATCGGCACTGTGGCGGAGAAAACAGCTTTTGGCTATGTGAAAAAGTATCTGTCCGAGCGGGGCAAATCCGCAAACCGGGCAGAGGAAGCCCGTCTGGCTGCGGGATGCGTCGGTGTCCGCCGAACCACTGGCCAGCATCCCGGCGGCCTGGTGGTTATCCCCCAGGAAAATGAGATCTGGGACTTCTGTCCCGTCCAGCACCCGGCAGACGATCCCAATTCTGACCAGATCACCACCCATTTCGAATACCACTCCATGGAAGAAAATCTTCTGAAGCTGGACATGCTGGGCCATGATGACCCCACCATGATCCGTATGATGGAGGATATGACCGGTGTGGATGCCAAGACCATTCCATTGGACGACAAGGGAACCATGTCCATCTTCACCACCAGCAAAATTCTGGGCTATGAAAATGACAAGCTGTTGGGCCCCACCGGTGCGGTTGGTGTCCCGGAATTCAATACCCGCTTTACCCGTGGTGTTCTGCTGGATACCATGCCCACCAAATTTGACTTCCTGGTCCGGATCTGTGGCTACACCCACGGTACCGATGTGTGGTTGGGCAATGCAAAGGATCTCATCAACTCCAAAACAGCCACCGTTGACCAGACCATCGGTGCCCGTGACGACATTATGATCTATCTGATCTCCTGCGGTATGCCGGATAAGCGTGCCTTCAAGATCATGGAGTCCGTCCGTAAAGGCAAGGGCCTGCCGCCCGGTGCGGAGGAGGAGATGGTTGCTGCCGGTGTTCCCGATTGGTATATTGGCTCCTGCAAGAAGATCAAATACCTGTTCCCCAAGGCCCATGCTGTGGCCTACTGCATGATGGCTTTCCGCATTGCCTGGTTCAAGGTCTATCATCCCCTGGCTTTCTATGCAGCGTACTTTTACCGCCGCAGCCAGAAGGGCGGATTTGATGCTACGCTTATGACCGGCGGCATGGAGGCGGTCCTTGCCAATATCGATGCCATCGACAACAATGAGGATGCAACGGCAAAGGATGAAGACCTGCTGACAACTCTGGAAGTCGTCTATGAGTTCTATCTCCGGGGTTTTGAATTCCTGCCTATCAGCCTGTATGACAGCCATGCGATCAAATTCCTCATCAAGGATGGTAAGATCCTGCCGCCCTTCGTGGCCATCTCGGGCCTGGGTGAAAGTGCGGCCTGGGATCTGATGGAGGGACGGAAGGGTAAGAATTTCCTTTCCATTGAGGAAGTCTCCCTGGCCTGTCCCAAGGTTTCCAAGACCCATATGCAGATGCTGAAGGACGCCGGAGCCTTTGGCGATCTTCCGGATACCAGCCAGATCAGCTTGTTTTAAGGGACTTTTCTGATCTGTTTCTGAAATCCCCAATGTACTTCGAACATTTTCTGAAGAACTGGTATATTTGAACAGGAATGGCGTATCAGCCATTCCTGTTTTCTCTGTTTATCACAGAAAAACAGGTGTTCTCCGTAGAATTACAAAAAATGCTTGCTTTTTTTTCATTTATGCATTATATTTATTAGCATCCGAGAAAGAGGAGAGATTATTATGACCTTTGCTGAGATTGTTAACAAGCTGAATGGCATCGCCTGGGGCCCCTGGATGCTGATCCTGCTGGTGGGTACCGGTGTTTACTTAAGCGCAAGGGTGGGATTCATTCAGTTTACAAAGTTCGGCTATGCCATGAAAAATACCCTGGGCAAACTGTTTCAGAAGCAGACTGCCGGCGGCGGCGAAGTTACCCCCTTCCAGGCATTGACCACTGCTCTGGCGGCTACCGTCGGTACCGGCAACATTGCTGGTGTTACCGGTGCCATTGCTGTTGGCGGTCCCGGTGCTGTATTCTGGATGTGGATTTCTGCCCTGTTTGGCATGGTTACCAAGTACTCCGAGGTTGTGCTGGCAGTCAGATACCGTGAGCGCAATGCCAAGGGTGACTGGGTTGGTGGCCCCATGTACTATATCCGCAACGGCTTGGGTAAGAAGTGGAACTGGCTTGCAGTTGCTTTCAGCCTCCTGGCTGCTCTGGCAGCCTTCGGCATCGGTAATATGA
Organism: Oscillospiraceae bacterium; assembly: GCA_017440925.1. Lineage (GTDB taxonomy): Bacteria > Bacillota > Clostridia > Oscillospirales > Oscillospiraceae > Faecousia. The sequence goes on from JAFSAP010000019.1 coordinate 83,428, forward strand.
CCCAGGTCAATACCATTGCCTCCACCTTCAATGCCACCATTGATGCATTCGGTGGCAATACCGGTGCCAAGACTATTGCTCTGTTTGGCCAGATCGTTCCCATTTCCAGCATTGCTGTGGGTTTCCTGGTGGCTGTCATTGTTGCTATGGTGCTCTTCGGCGGCATCAAGCGCATCGGTTCCGTCACCGAAAAACTGGTTCCTGTTATGGCAGCGGTTTACATTGTTTGTTCTCTGGTTATTGTTGGCAAGAATTTTGATGCCATCGGCAGTATTTTTGCCATGATTTTCAAGGGTGCTTTCAGTGCTGAGGCTGCTCTGGGCGGCGCATTCGGCATCACCATTATGACCACCATCCAGAAGGGTGTTGGCCGCGGTGTGTTCTCCAATGAGGCAGGCTTGGGTTCTGCACCCATGGCCCACGCAGCCACTTCTGAAAAGGATCCTGTCAAGCAGGGCCTGTACGGTATTTTCGAAGTGTTTATGGATACTATCGTGATCTGCACCCTGACTGCCCTGACACTGATGTGCGGCATTAACAGCGGCGTGGATATTACCTGGGGCCAGAGTGCTGGTACCGAACTGATTATTGCTTCCTTTGCCACCGTATTCGGTGCAAAGACCGGTTCTCTGATCGTTGCTGTGGGCATCGGCCTGTTTGCCCTGTCTACCATCCTCAGCTGGTCTTTGTATGGTACCCGCTGCTGCGAATTCCTGCTGGGCCATAAGGCGGTTCCTTTCTATCAGACCCTGTTTGTGGTTGTCATTGTCATTGGTGCAACGCTGGAACTGGATCTGGTCTGGAACATTGCCGATACCCTCAATGGCTTTATGGCGATCCCCAACCTGGTTGCTCTGCTGGGCCTCAGTGGTGTTGTCATCAAGTTGACCAAGGAACATTTCGAAAAAGAGAAGATCGGCCTTTAATAATCATCAAACCGGGATGCATCTGCATCCCGGTTTTGCCGTGTTGCGTTTGGTTGCGGAGAATGTTTCATCCGGTTGGTTGCGGTTTTGAGGAAAAGCTGATAAAATGCAGCCATCAGGAGGTGTTTCTATGACCATGGGTGAAAAGATTCTGAATATGCGAAAGGCGAGGGGCTGGAGCCAGGAGGAACTGGCAGACCGGGTTGGCGTATCCCGGCAGGCGGTGTCCCGGTGGGAAAGTGGCTCTGCCAAACCGGAAGCGGATAAAATTATAGTGCTCTGTGACCTTTTTGGTGTTTCTGCGGACTATTTGCTGCGGGATAACTATGCCGGTGAGCGGGTACCGGTGATGGCAGATCAGCAAGAACCGGTGCGGCAGGTCACGGTTAAACGCAGGTTTCTTCAAATTTATGCTGTGTGCAGCGTGCTTGCCCTGTTTGCTCTGAAATTTATGAGCAGCGTTTCTCCGAAAGCGTATATCTCACGCAAGATGCTGGAATCCGGGGAAATAATTACACAAGGTGATGTTGTAACAGGTCTTCTGGGTTTTACCCTGTGGTATAATCTGGAATGGTTCCTGATTTTGGCGCTGATCGGCATTGCTGTGGGATTTGTGCTGATCTGGCAGGGAAGTCCCATTTTGCGGAAGAAAACAAAGTCTCTTTTCGGTCATATACGCAGAAAGTAAAAACGGATATTGTTGCAAATGCCGGGTATCTATGGTATACTGTATGCAATAATTCTATTTAGGAGGTCTTGTTATGCAGGATATCGGTGTACAGTATCACATCCGTTGTAAAGAGGGTGATGTGGGCCGTTATGTATTCCTTCCCGGCGACCCTGGCCGGTGTGAATCCATTGCTTCCCATTTTGATGATCCGGTACATATTGGCATGAACCGGGAATATAACATCTATACCGGTACGCTCCTGGGAGAAAAGGTCTCCGTCTGTTCCACCGGAATCGGCGGCCCTTCGGCCTCCATTGCCATGGAGGAGCTGGCAGCCATTGGCGCGGATACCTTTATCCGGATCGGCACCTGCGGCGGCATTGCCATGGATGTCTGCCCTGGTGATGTGGTGGTAGCCTCCGGCGCCATCCGCTATGAGCATACTTCTCTGGAATATGCACCCATTGAATTTCCTGCAGTGGCTGACTTTGACATCACTGCGGCGCTGAAGGCTGCCAGTGAGGCGTTGGGATACAATACCCATGTGGGTGTCGTCCAGTGCAAGGATTCCTTCTACGGCCAGCACAGCCCTGAGAAATCCCCGGTTTATTATGACCTGCTGCAGAAGTGGGAAAGCTGGAAGCGCCTGGGTGTGAAGGCAAGCGAAATGGAATCTTCCGCCCTCTTTGTGGTGGCAGCGGCACTGGGTGTCCGCTGCGGCAGCTGTTTCCATGCGGTGTGGAATCAGGAACGGGAAAAGGCTGGACTGTTCATGGAAATGACCGAGGATACCTCCGGTGCCATCAAGGTTGGCATTGAAGCCATGAAGCGGATCATTGCTGCAGATAAGGCGAAATAACGTAAAACAAATGGGCACAGCTTTGGCTGTGCCCATTTTCTTATGTTACAGTTCTTCGGCGACTGCCAGCAACAGGATACCGAAAATCACCACGGCAATAAAGGCGTAGGTCTTCCAGGAAAGCTTTTCCTTCAGGAAAATACGGGACAGCAGCAGGGAAACCACGCAGACAGAGGAGAGAATAGGAGCGGCAATGGCATCCACACCGCCAAGGGCGTACACATAAGTAAACTGACCTGCGGTTTCAAATACAGCAGCCAGGATCTTGTCCTTGTGCTGGGGTACGGGACCGAACTTGACCTTCTTGGCTTTCATGAAGATAAACAGACCCAGGGCGAACAGAGCAAAGGTCAGTTCATAGCTGGTATTGGCCACGGCTTCAATGGTCTCTTCGGTAACATCCACAAAAGGTGCATTGGCGATATCTTCCACCAGGAAGAAGGCATCATCCAAGAAAGTGCCGACAGCATCCAGCAGGGCATACAGGAAGGGCATGATGAAAGCCACCACAGCCAGGACTTTGCCATACTTCTTCTTTCTTGTGGTCTCACCATGATTTTCCAGGAAGCTGACGCCCAAAACACCAATGGTGATGATTCCGATGGCGACCCAGGTCAGGGCAGAGATTTCTTCCTGCAGGAAAATAACAAACAGAAGCGTACAAATGACACCGGCAGTGTTTTCAATGGGGTCAGAGATGGATTCCTCCAGGAACCGCATTCCGAAATAGGAGAATGCCATGGAGATGATGTAGAACAGGGATACCGGCAGATAGATCAGCAGGTTCACAGGGTTGTAGCCAATATCCTGTGTCAGCAGGGTAAAGACGGCATGGGCGCCCATGACAACGCCAACCCAGACGCAAATTTTCAGATGGGAAAATTTTTCATCAGGCCGGGCACCTTTTTTGTAAAACAGCTCTGCGGTGCCCCACAGAAGGGCAGTTGCAACGGAAAAGAATAACCAGGACATGATCATTACCTCTTTCTTTTGATTACAGGGTCACCAGACCGGCATCCACCATTTTTTGCAGGCTCATGAGAATGCCCAGTTTGGCGTGATACCAGGTCAGACCACCCTGGAAGTAGACGGCGTAGGGGGGACGGATGGGACCGTCAGCGGACAGCTCCATGGTGCTGCCCTGGACAAAGGCGCCGGCTGCCATAATGACCTGACTGTCATAGCCGGGCATATCCCCGGGGATGGGGGTAGCAAAGCTGTCCACAGGGGCGGCAGCCTGAATGCCCTTGCAGAAGGCGATCATACCTTCCTCGCTGCCCAGTTCCACCGCCTGGATGATATCGTGGCGGCTTTCGGCAGCATTGGGCACGCAGCGGAAGCCCAGGGGTTCGTAAAGATTGGCCGCAAAGATGGCACCCTTTTCAGCGCTGGCGGTGACGGTGGGGGACAGGAAGAAGCCCTGATACATCTGACCCATGAGACCAAAGTTGGCGCCTACCTCCTGGCCCAGCCCGGGAGCGGAGAGCCGATAGGCACAGCGGTCGATACAGGCTCTGGTGCCGGCAATATAGCCGCCGGAGGAAGCCAGACCACCGCCGGGGTTCTTGATGAGGCTGCCCACGATCATATCGGCACCCACATCGGAAGGCTCGATGGTTTCCACGAATTCACCGTAGCAGTTGTCCACCATCACGATCACATCGGGCTTTAATCCCTTGCAGAAAGCAATCAGTTCCCCAATCTGGGTCACGGAGAAGGTGGGACGGGTGGCATAGCCCTTGGACCGCTGAATGGTGATCATCTTGGTCTTGGGGCCAATAGCCTTTGCAATACCGTCATAGTCGAAGCTGCCGTCGCTCAGCAGATCCACCTGACGGTAGGATACGCCGTATTCTGCCAGAGAACAGGGGGAGGGACGGATGCCGATGACTTCCTGCAGGGTATCATAGGGAAGACCCACAGGGCTCAGCAGTTCATCGCCGGGCAGCAGGTTGGCACTGAGGGCAATGGTCAGTGCATGGGTGCCGCAGGTGATGTGGGGGCGGACCAGAGCGGCCTCCGTGTGAAACACGTCGGCGTAAACCTGCTCCAGCTTGTCGCGGCCTTCGTCGTTGTAGCCATAGCCGGTGGATGCGGCGAAGCAGGTGGCACTGACACGGTGCTTCCGGAATGCATTCAGGACTTTGGCCTGATTGTATTCTGCTACCTGGTCAATCGCATCAAAACGATCCCGCAACCGGGCAATGGCCGCTTCGCCATAGGCATAGACAGCAGGGGAAATGCCCATCTGGGCATAGAGTTCATTCAGTTCCTTCATATTCAGTCCTCTTTTTCTACAGATTGAAAAATCTGAGATGCCAGATCATTCAGTGTTTCCGGTTTGGTTACGATCAGACCGGTTTCGTGCTTGCCCAGGATCAGCAGGGTATCACCGGGCTCAATGCCGAAGAATTCCCGGGCTTCCTTGGGGATCACGATCTGACCCCGGTCTCCCACTTTTGCGGTGCCAAAGACCCGCTGCTGTTTCTTTTTGCCAAGTATATGTTTTCCGCCAGCCATGACTGACCTCCTTGGTAAATCACACTTTTCATACTTTTCATACGGACAAAAGTATACAAAATTCCGCCCCGCTTGTCAAGAGCGGAGCGGATATTTTTTGTATCATTCTTCCAAAAGAATCGCCTTTGCTTTGGCATATTTGCTGCGGAAATAGGCTTTTGTTTCCTCGCTCATGCCGCAGTCTGCAATTCTGCTCTGATCGGAGTTGTGGGCAAGGTCAGCAAGCTTCACTTTTACAGCCACAGGATTTCCCCTGATAGAGCGGACATAGTCGAAGTAGTCGGTTCCTTCTGCATGGGTCAGCAGCTTCAGTGCATCCATAACGGCAGGGGGGAACGTATTTTCCAGATCGGCAAAGGTGATGTTGGTATCTTCCACAGTGTCATGCAGCAGGGCAACACAGCAGGAGATTTCGTCATCCATGGCTTCTGCCAGGTGCATGGGGTGGAAGATATATGGCATGCCGGCCTTGTCCACCTGGCCGTGGTGGGCAGCATAGGCGATCTGCATAGCTTTGCAGGTAAGGGGTGTATAAATCATTTTAATCCTCCCTTGTACCGAAGAGAATGGTCATAAGTCCGGCAACACCCAGCATCATTCCGGTCAACCAAGCAGCAAGCTCAGGAAATTGGGCCACGATCAATCCCATCAGCATAATTCCCAGACCAACATTTTGTTTTTTCATGGATGCCTCCTTAGTCTCTTCTTCTCCGGTTTCCAAAGAGCATCAGAAGCCGCAGAAGCTGGGCCAGTGCGACGGCAGTGGCGGCAACATAGGTCAGTGCAGCTGCTGTCAGCGTTTTTCTGGCACCACGCTGTTCCTCTTCCGTCAGAAGATTTCCGCTTTCAATGGCCTGCATGGCCCGGCGGCTGGCATTAAATTCCACCGGCAGGGTAATGATCTGAAAAACCAGACTCATGCCAAAGGCGGCAATGCCCAGATAGATCAAAGTGTCGGAAAAACTTCCCAGGGCAGTCAGCAGAATGCCTGCCAGGATCAGCGGCATGGCAATGCGGCTGCCGAAGTTGGTCAGAGGAATGATGGCGGCTCTTAGTTTGATGGGGGCATAGTTTTCTGCATACTGTACAGCATGGCCCGCTTCGTGGCAGGCAACGCCGATGGCAGCGGTGGAGGTGTTGCTGTAAACACTGTCGGACAGCCGGATCACATTGGTTTTCGGATCATAGTGGTCTGTCAGATTTCCGCTGACCCGCTCAATGCGGACACCCCGGACACCGTTGGCTGACAGCACCCGCTGCGCAGCCTCTGCACCGGTAAGCCGACGGTAGGAATATTGCTTAGAATACTTTTTGAAAGTGCTGTTGACATTGCTGCTGGCCCACAGGCTCAGCAGAATGCAGGGCAGAACCAGGACAATGTAAGTCCAGTCAAAACCATAATAATAAGAATAGGGCATAATAACCTCCGTTTGTGATAAGTCAGGCGAATGCACCTCCCACTGCCATTGCGAGGGGGCGTAGGCGGTTGCGGCAATCTCCTGGTACAATGTGTTACTCTCTATCCGGTTCCATGGCAGCATGAAGTGTGTCGGTGATGGCACCCCGGAAGATGCGGTATGCCTGGCTGTGCAGGGTTTGCAGGGCACCGGCAGAGAGATTGACAGGCACCTGTCCCGGCATGAACAGATCCTGGTCAAAAACGAACTTGGTTTCCGGGTCGTCCACACCGGCTTTTTTGATCCGCCCCGGCCCTGCGTGGAGCTTGATCCGGCACCCGCCCTGGAGGGCCATTTCCAGATCCAGCGTACAGCGGGAAGCAGAAGCTTCCATCACATCCTCTTCCGCCAGCGGCCCCAGATAGCAGGGGGAGATCAGTTCTGAAAAGCGGCTTCCCTCCAGCTCCAAAGCACTGCGGGAAAAAACGTTCAGATAGCGCAAACCGATCCGCTCAAAATAGGCAGGCCGGTAGATCTGGATAAATGCAGCCAGGGGTTTGTCCAGAAGGGCGGCGAAATCCTCCCAGCAGGTATATTTTGCACAGGAAAGGGAGATAAACCGGCTGGTTAAATTTACCCGCAGGGAACCATCCTGGGAAGAAAACTGGTAATTGATCGTTTTGGGCTGATTTTCCAGCGAAAACTGACCGGGGATACCGGTGATTTTTGGGGCGGGAATATCCTGCCGCAGCTGATACCGGGGGAACTCCTGCCGGATGGCTTCCTGGAACTGTGCAGGCGGTGCAGCGTTGATGGAAAGGATCTCTGGAAACCGAAGCTGGCAGATCACATCTGTCAGCTGGTTTCGTCCATAGCGGCACCGGCTCTCATCTGAAAACATAAACATTCCTCATTTGCTGTTTTTTACTATTATAGCGGTGCCGGTGAAAAATGGCAAGGGAAAACCCGGATGCAGGCTGTATAAAAATGTAAACTTTCTGTGCGGCAAAGAAAAGGTTAAGACAGCAAAGTTAGAATATAAATTGGAAATATTCACAGTTCGTTCATAATCCGGAATACAATTCCTGCTATACTTTTCATGTTAGAATGAAAAATTTATGGGAAATGATGTGATGCAATGGTTGATCCAAAGAGAAAACGCTATTTGTATGTAACACTGTCAGTTTTTTCTGGTATTGGACTGAGTCTGATCCTGTTCTTTGTGCTGTACCGGCTGCAGGGCATCGGTGATGCGTTGAAAACCCTGTCGGATATTCTGGCACCATTTGTCTATGGCGGCGTGGTGGCCTATTTGCTGCGTCCTCTGTGCAATACCTATGAATCTTTTTTTACAGAGATTCTGCCCAAGCGTGTAAAGAAAATGTCCAATGGACTGGCTGTGGGCCTGAGCCTGGTCACAGGTATCCTGGTGGTTTATACATTGATCATCATGATTGCGCCTCAGCTGTATGCCAGCGTCTTAGCCCTGTGGAAATCCCTGCCGGATAAAATCAACCAGTTTCTGAATTGGGCTACAGAAACCTTTGGCGAGGACGAAGAACTATTGCATTATTTCAATACCAGCTACCAGGCCCTGTATCTGGAACTGGAAAACTGGGCCCAGAACACTCTGATGCCTTACATTACCAATATCGTGGGAGAAGTGGGCAGCAGTGTTCTGAAGATTCTGAATTTCCTGTATGATCTGCTGATCGGCCTGATCGTGGCCGTCTATCTTCTGGGTAGCCGAAAAAAGTTTGCCCGGCAGAGCGTCCTGCTGGTGCGCAGCGCATTGAAGCCAAAGTGGGCAGAAATGTTCCTGGATGAAGTTGCTTTTGTAGACAAGATGTTCGGCGGCTTTATCGATGGAAAGATCCTGGATTCTGCCATCATTGGCGTTTTGTGCTACATTGGTTGTCTGATTTTCAAGTTTCCCAATCCGTTGCTGATCTCTGCCATTGTGGGTATTACCAATGTGATTCCCTTCTTTGGACCCTTTATCGGTGCGATTCCCAGTACCTTTCTGATCCTGATCGAGGATCCCATCAAGGCGTTGTGGTTCGTGCTGTTTGTTGTGGTGCTGCAGCAGCTGGATGGCAATATTATCGGCCCCGCCATTTTGGGTGACCGTACCGGACTTTCCAGCTTCTGGGTGCTTTTTACCATTATTTTGTTTGGTGGACTCTGGGGCATTGTCGGCATGATCATCGCGGTACCTCTGTTTGCTGTTATTTATGATACCATCAAAAAGATGGTTCGCCGCGGCCTGTTCAAAAAGGAACAGCTGGAGCTGTGGGAGCAGTATAAAGCGGATTATCCGGATGAAGAACCGAGAGTTCGAAAAAAATAAAGCCTCTTTTGCCGCTGTGGATTTCCACAGCGGCATTTCCGTGCTGGCATTTTGCAGATAGATATGGTATATTGATTGAAATTAGGCTTAGGAGTTGTAATATGAATTACGCAACCATAAAAAATTGTGATATTGCCAATGGCCCCGGCGTCCGGGTTAGCCTGTTTGTGTCCGGCTGTACCCACCGGTGTCCCGGCTGTTTCAACGAAGTGGCCTGGGATTTTGATTATGGCCAGCCTTTCACCCAGGAAACCATTGATTCGATTCTCGATATGCTGCGCCCTTCCTACATCCGGGGATTGACGTTGCTTGGTGGAGAACCCTTTGAACCCCAGAATCAGGGCCCCATTCTGGAACTGCTGCGGCAGGTAAAAAAGGAACTTCCGGAAAAGAGCATCTGGGCTTTTTCCGGTTACCTGTTTGACAAGGATATCCTGTCCGGCCGGCTGGGTGACTGGGAGGTCACAAAGGAATACATCAGCTATCTGGATGTCCTGGTGGACGGCCCCTTCGTGTTGGCAAAAAAGAATTTGTCCCTGCGTTTCCGGGGATCTGAAAACCAGAGACTGATCGATGTACCGGCCTCTTTAAAAACAGGCGAAATTGTTTTATGGGATGACAGCCAGAAAGGAATGAGAGAAAATGGAAGCCATTCGCGTTAAAATTCTGAAACAGGGTGCAAAACTTCCAACCTATGGCAGCCTGGAGGCAGCTGGTGCTGACCTCTACGCTTGTTTGGAAGAGCCAGTAACACTGGAACCTGGTGCATCTGCATTTATCCCCACAGGCATTGCTCTCGAGGTTCCCAAGGGCTGTGCAGGACTGATCTACGCACGCAGCGGCATGGCCTGCAAGCGTGGTCTGGCACCAGCCAATAAAGTGGGTGTGGTGGACAGCGACTACCGTGGAGAGATTACAGTGGTGCTGCACAATCACGGCGCTGCTGCGCAGACCATTGAAAACGGAGACCGGATCGCACAGTTCATAATTACCCCTGTTCTGACACCTGCATATGAGCAGGCGGAAGCGCTCACCGGGACAGTTCGGGCAGCCGGTGGCTTTGGTTCCACAGGAAAGAACTGATTTTTGTAAAATCTGTGCAAAATCGGAGTAAAATACAAATAAAAAATTGACTGTACTTTTTTGTAGAAATTCCGTATAATGGTAATATGCCGAGTGTGGCAATCTCTAAAGAAATATTAGGAGTTTCGTATGGAAATATTGAGTGCCATTATCCAGCTGCTGGGTGGCCTGGCCATGTTCCTTTACGGTATCGAACTGATGGGCGATGGCCTGAAAAACAGCTCCGGCGCAACGCTGAAAAAAGTTCTGGAGAAAGTGACTGGCAATGTGCTGATGGGTGTTATCACCGGTGCTTTGGTCACAGCAGTGATTCAGAGTTCCACGGCAACCATCGTTCTGACGGTTGCACTGATCGGTGCAGGCGTACTGAATCTTAAGCAGGCAGTCTCCATCGTTATGGGTGCAAACATCGGCACCACGGTTACTGCGCAGATCATCCGTCTTGGCTCCATCGAATCGGATGGCAGCTGGCTGTTGTGGCTGTTTGATACAGACACCCTGGCGCCCATTGCGCTGGTGGCAGGTATCATCCTTCTGATGTTCATCAAGAAAAAGTCTGCAAAGCCTGTGGGTGACATCTGTATCGGCTTTGGCGTACTGTTCGTTGGTTTGAGTCTGATGACTGACGGTGTAAAACCCCTGGTGGGAACCGGCGCTTTCATGGCCTTTATCGATTTTTTGGCCAATCCTCTGTTTGGTATCCTGTTTGGTTTGATTCTGACAGTTATCGTTCAGAGTTCTTCTGCCACAGTAGGTATGCTGCAGACAGTTGCTTCTGTTCCCGGATCCGGTATTACCTTTGCCATGGCGTATCCCATTATTATGGGTATCAACCTGGGCACCTGCGTAACCACTGCTATGGTATGCTCCATTGGTTCTTCCAGGGATGCCAAACGCACTGGTGTTGTGCATATTGCGTTTAATACCATCGGTACAGTCCTGTTTATGGTAGTTATGTCCATTTTGCAGAAGATGCAGGCCTTTGGTGCAGAATTCTGGACTGCCATTGTGGACAGCGGTGGAATTGCCAATTTCCAGACCATCTTCAATTTGATCACTGCTGTTGTCCTGATCCCCTTTGCTGACCAACTGGTGAAGCTGTCCGTAAAGGTCGTGAAAGATGAGCCGGAAAAGACCCACAACCACCCCGAACTGTACACACTGGACGAAAAGCTGTACATTTCTCCCACTGTGGCTGTTGGCGAGGCAACCAAGGCCATTATCTCCATGGGTATCATTGCCAGGGAAAACTTTGCAAGATGCTGCAATGTGCTGCTGAAGAACGACAAGTCTCAGTTGGATCTCATTGAGACTGACGAGGACAACCTGGACCGGTTTGCAGACCGTGTGGATAACTTCCTTATCGGTCTGAGCAAGGTAGTCGAAACAGAAGCCGAGGACCGCCAGGTGGATATGCTGATGCAGACGGTTCCCAGCTTTGAACGTATTGGTGACTATGGTACCAATCTGGTGGAACTGGCAGAGCGGCTGGAAAAAGAGGGCGTCGGTTTCTCTGATTTTGCAAAAAAGGAACTGGCATTGATCTGTGAGGCAGTTAATGAGATCCTGGATGTGACATTGAAGGCATTTGCAAGCAATGACGATGAAGCAGCCAAGAGAATCGAGCCTCTGGAAGAGACCATTGATGATATGGTGCGTATTCTGAAGGACCGTCACACCAAGCGGCTGAAGAATGGCACCTGCGCCATTCCCAGCGGTCTGGTATTTATGGAAGCACTGACCCATCTGGAGCGTGCGTCTGACCACTGTTCTTCCATTGCTGTCATGATGCTGGCAAGAACCAATGAAACCATCCTGCATAACCACTATGAGTACCTTCGCATGATCCATGCCGGTAACGATGAAGCGTACCGGGCAGAGCGGGAGTACCGCCGTGAGCAGTATATTACCCCTCTGAAAAATAACAAGTAAAAAAGATATCCCCGGAAGACTATGTGATCTTCCGGGGATATTTTCATTTTTAACCGCAGAGTTTTTCCAGCTCTTCTGCAATGGAGGCTTCACAGCTGCGCATGGCCAGGATGGTTTTGTCCAGAACTTCATCCAGTGTCCAGCCAAGACGCTCGGCGCCTTCCTTGATAACCTCTCTGGAGCAGCCAGCAGCAAATTTCTTGTCCTTGAATTTTTTCTTGAGGCTGCTGAGTTCCATGTCCATAACGGACTTGCTGGGGCGCATACGGGCAGCAGCACCGATAAGACCGGTCAGTTCGTCTACTGCAAACATGACCTTCTCCATCTGGTGAATGGGCTCCACATCGCAGCACTGTCCGTAGGCATGGGAGCAAACGGCATGCACCAGTGCATCGCTGGCGTTAATTTCGGCCAGCAGCTCCGGAGCTTTCTTGCAATGCTCTTCGGGGTACATCTCAAAGTCGATATCGTGCAGCAGACCGCACATAGCCCAGAAGTTAGCTTCTTCACCATAGCCCAGTTCCATGGCAAACCAGCGCATAACGCCTTCCACGGTCAGTCCGTGCTGGATATGAAAGGGCTCTTTGTTATATTTTTGCAGCAACTCCAGTGCCTGTTCTCTTGTGGGTTCCATAAGATTTCCTCCTAACATAAACTGGGTCTATTTTACGCCGGAGAAAAACATTTGTCAACAAACAAAAGAAAAGTTCTGGATCTACCCTCATAATATGGTAGAAAATTTCATAATTCTGTGCTATGGTAAATATGAGGTGAAAAGCTGTGGCAACCATGTTTGATTACTTAAAATGGCGGGGAGATCTGTCCTTTACCCAGGATCCGCCCAATGCGGTGGATGCACTGATCTTTTCTGCCCTGATTTATATTCACTATGGTGGCAGTGTGGAGGCAGACCCCACTACGCCGGTGCTTCTGAAAACCGCAGCAGAGGAGTTTTTTGCTCTGGAAGACCATGAGACCCGTATGCGGGTAAAAAATGATCTGGAGCTTCTCCATGCGGCGGCCAAAACAACGCGGTTTGGTTTTACGCAGCTTGTCAATTACCGGGATCTGCTGATCCCGGAGCAGGAGACCCAGTTTGCTGCGGTTACCTTCCTGCTGGACGATGGAAGTGCTTTTGTGGCGTTCCGGGGAACTGACAATACCCTTGTAGGCTGGAAAGAGGACTTTAATATGACGTTCCAGCAAACTGTGCCTGCCCAGCGGTTGGCAGCTCAGTATGTTCGGGAGGTAGCAGCGGAATACAGTATCCCTCTGCGGCTTGGCGGCCATTCCAAAGGCGGCAATCTGGCGGTTTTTGCGGCAGCCAGAAGTTCGCCTCAGGTTCAGCGGCAGATCCTGGATGTATATAACCACGACGGCCCCGGTTTTACCAAATACATGATGGGAGACCCCGGCTATCTTGCTATGGTGCCCCGGATTCAGACTTATGTGCCCCAATCTTCCGTGATCGGCATGCTGCTGGAGCATGAAGAATCCTATACGGTGATCCGCAGCAAAACAGTGAGCCTGCTGCAGCATGATCCCTATTCCTGGGAACTGATGGGCCGGGAATTTATCCGGATGCAGGAGATCACAGAAGAATCCCGGTTTGTGGATGCTGCTTTAAAAACCTGGTTTTCCAGTATGACCAATAAGGAACGAAATCAGCTGGTAGATGCTATGTTTGCCCTGCTGGGCTCCGGTGGTGTGGAGAATGCAATGGATATTTTCCATCCGAAAAATATTCGCACTTATCTGAAGACTCTCAGTTCGGATGAGAACATGCGCCGTATCCTCTCTGGTGAATTCCAGGGACTAATCGAGGCGGTCAGAACGACCCGTGCACGGTTCGAGGAAGCTGAGCAAAAGCTGCTGGAATAAACCATTCCTATGGGTAAAATTTGGAAAGGGAGTTTTGCTGTATGAGAAAGGTGCTGGCATTGGTATTCGCACTGATTTGCACATTCGGACTGGTCAGCTGTGCTGATTCCTTAAACGAAGGAAAAACAGTGGTATTCCATGATCAAACCTTCAGCTGCTCAGAGTTATCTGAAGAAACCCTTACGTGGCTGGAATGGTATAACAGTCTGACAGAGACAGAGCAATTATCCATTAGCTATATTCCGGCTGACCTGTATAAGCTATGCGGTTATGAAAACATAAAAAATGCAGTGGCAGAAACAAAATGAACTGCGACTTTTCACAATCGGTAGTATGCTGTATTCTGCTATGATATCTCAATAACGATAAAAGCCAAGCTGTTTGAAACAGCTTGGCTTAAATCATTTATAGAGGTGGTCTGTAAGATGTTTTTTACAGGCCAAAGTAACGCTTTGCGTTGTTGAAAGAGATTCCCTCCACGATCTTCTTCAGAGAAGCTTCGTTGTTGGGATATTCGCCATTTTCTACCCAGTTGCCGATGAGGTTGCACATAATGCGGCGGAAATAGTCATGGCGGGCGTAGCTCAGGAAGGAGCGGGAGTCAGTCAGCATGCCCACAAAGTTGCCCAGCAGACCCAGGCTTGCCAGAGACTTCATCTGCTCTTCCATGCCGACCTTATGATCGTTGAACCACCAGGCGGAGCCCTGCTGAATCTTACCGGGAACCTCGGGTCCCTGGAAGCAGCCGATCAGAGTGCCCAGCTGAGCGTTGTCGGCAGGATTCAGAGAGTACAGAATGGTCTTGGGGCAGGCGCCAGCCTCATCCAGTGCAGACAGCAGCTGAGAAATATTGCCGCCGCAGGTATTCTGTGCGATGGCATCCACGCCGGTATCGCCACCCTGGAGCTTGAAGATACGCTGATTGTTGTTGCGCAGGCAGGAGTAGTGCAGCTGCATGGCAATGTCCATCTCGTGATATGCCTTGCCCAGGGTCAGCAGAATGACGGTCTGGAAACCTTCGATTTCTTCGATGGTCAGTTTTTCGCCCTTCAGTGCCTTCTGGTAAACGGCATCTGCCTGCTCGACGGTATAGTTCTGGAAAGGAACATAATCCAGACCATGGTCGGAAGCTTTACAGCCATGGGCTTTGAAGTGGGCCAGACGCTCCAGCAGGGCATCCAGGACATCCTGCATGGTAGCCAGGCTCTCTTTGCCAACAGAGGCGGCCAGGGCCTTCATATACTCATGCCAGCCAGCCTTGTGGATATTCACGGCCTTGTCGGGACGGTAGGAGGGGCCAACCACTACTTCGATGGTGGGATCTGCGGCGATCTTTTCGTGCCATTCCAGAGAATCGATGGGATCGTCGGTGGTGCCGATGAAAGCAACATTGGCTTTCCGGATCAGGCCGCGTGCAGACATATCGGGGACGTTCTGCAGCAGATCGTTGCAGTGATCCCAGATGCGCTTTGCGCTTTCGGTGGTCAGAGGCTCGGTAACACCGAAGAACTGACGCAGTTCCAGGTGGCACCAGTGGTACATGGGATTGCCGATGGCCATTTCCAGAGCTTCGACAAACTTCATGAACTTTTCAAAAGGATCCACCATGCCAGTGACGTAGGTTTCTTCCACGCCGTTGCTGCGCATAACGCGCCACTTGTAGTGGTCACCGGCAAAGCTGCCGTCGGGATTCTGTCCGCCCAGCCAGACCTCAGCCAGATTGTTGAACCGGCGGTCCTCATAGATCTCCTGGGGATTCAGATGGCAGTGGTAGTCAGCCAGGGGCATCTTGGAAGCATAATCGTGATACAGGTGCTGTGCGGTGGGTGTATCAAGGATAAAATCCTTGTTCATAAATTCTTTCATTTGAAAAAACTCCTGTAATTTAAAGTTACCTCTGCCCGAAAAAGATCGGGCAGAGGTTGTGTTTTTGAAAAGAGGATTATCTCTGGATACGGCCGCTGCCGTCGCCGCCAGCCAGCTTCTCAACCTCGGGAACGGTGACCATGTTGTAGTCGCCGCCGATGGAGTGCTTCAGAGCGGAAGCTGCAACTGCGAACTCAACAGCTGCCTGGGTGTCCTTGCCGGACAGCAGAGCATAGATCAGGCCGCCGCCGAAGGAGTCGCCGCCGCCGACGCGGTCGATGATATGCAGGTTGTACTTCTTGGAGAAGCAGTAGTTCTCACCGTCGTACAGCATTGCAGACCAGCCGTTGTCGAATGCGGAGTGGCTCTCACGCAGAGTGATGGCAACCTTCTCAAAGCCGAACTTGTCAGCCAGC
>JAFSAP010000020.1 GCA_017440925.1 Oscillospiraceae bacterium
GGCGGTATGCTGACAGACAAGCAGCGGGACTGTTTCGATATGCGTTATAATCAGGATCTTTCCCTGGGAGAGATCGGGGAAATGCTGGGCGTGAGCCGACAGGCGGTTTGCGATAATCTGTCCCGGACAGAGGCCCTCCTTCGTCGGATGGAAGAGAATATCGGATGTGTCAAACGGTATAAGCTGGCACGCAAGGCAGTTTCGGAGATCCGCAACTGTGCGACCGTACTTGACGCCTCTTCCGATCCGACTGTCCAAACCATTGCCAAGCGCATCCTTGCGGCTGCCGATACACTTGAGGAGTAAATCATGGCATTTGAAGGCTTAACTGAAAAAATCAATAATACCTTCAAAAAGCTTCGCGGCAAAGGCCGCCTGAAGGAAAGCGATGTGAAGGAGGCTATGCGGGAGATCCGCATGGCACTGCTGGAAGCAGACGTCAGCTATAAAGTCTGCAAGGACTTTACTAAGTCCGTTACCGAACGCTGTGTAGGCAGCGATGTTCTGGAATCGCTGACACCTGCCCAGATGATCGTTAAGATCGTCAATGAAGAGCTGACCAAGCTTATGGGCAGTGATACAAAGCATATCACCATCAACCCCAACGGCCCCACCGTTATCATGCTGGTGGGTCTGCAGGGCGCTGGTAAGACTACCAACGGCTCCAAGCTTGCTGGTCATTTCAAGCGCCAGGGCAAGCGGCCGCTGCTGGTAGCGTGTGACATCTACCGTCCTGCTGCAATTCAGCAGTTAAAGGTCTGCGGTGAAAAGTTGGATATCCCGGTGTTCGAAAAGGGCACACAGGATCCTGTCCAGACTGCTAAGGAAGCAGTGCTCTATGCCCGTCAGCGGGGACATGATTTCGTGTTCCTGGATACGGCTGGCCGCCTGCATGTGGATGAAGCTCTGATGAATGAGCTGAAAAACATCAAGGAGGCTGTCAAGCCTGACGAGATCATGCTTGTGGTCGATGCTATGACCGGCCAGGATGCAGTCAATGCTGCCCAGAGCTTTAACGAATGGCTGGATATCGATTCTGTCATGCTGTCCAAGCTGGACGGCGATGCCAGAGGCGGTGCGGCACTGTCTGTCCGGGCAGTTACCGGTAAGCCCATTAAATTTGCCGGTATCGGTGAAAAGCTGGAAGATATCGAACCCTTCCACCCCGACCGGATGGCAAGCCGGATCCTGGGTATGGGCGATATGCTGACACTCATCGAAAAGGCAGAAAAGAACTTTGATGCCAAGAAGGCTGCCGAGATGGAAGCCCGGCTGAAGAGCAATAAGTTTACCCTCCAGGACTTCTACGATCAGATGGTGCAGCTGAAATCCATGGGCTCCATGGAAGAACTGCTGGCCCAGATGCCTGGCGGCGCCAACCTGAAGGGCATGAAATTTGATGAAAAGGCCATGGCCCATACGGAAGCCATCATCCTGTCCATGACCCCCAGAGAGCGGGAAAAACCCGAGATCATTGCCGCCTCCCGGAAAAAGCGAATTGCTGCCGGTGCGGGCGTCAAGGTGGAGGATGTAAACCGTCTGCTGAAATCCTTTGAGCAAATGCGTAAAATGATGAAGCAGTTTACTGGTCCCGGTGCCGGAAAGAAACTGAAGCGCATGAGCCGCATGGGCGGCTTCCGCGGCGGTTTCCCCGGATTTTAAAATAGTTCGCTGAAAGCAAATTGCTTTGCGATATAGATTCAAATGTTATTCAGATTATTTATGGAGGTGAAACTCTCATGGTTAAGATCAGACTGAGAAGAATGGGTGCCAAGAAGGCTCCTTACTACCGTATCGTTGTTGCTGATTCCCGCTCCCCCCGTGACGGCCGTTGCATCGAGGAGATCGGCACTTACAACCCCCTGACCGAGCCCGCTGCCATCACTGTTGATGTCGAGAAGGCTCAGGCATGGATCAAGAACGGCGCTCAGCCCACCGACACTGTTCGTGGTCTGCTGAAGAAGGCTGGCGTGATGTAATTCCCCGAAGGAGAATCCCGCAATGAAAGAACTTTTGCTGTATATGGCAAAGAATCTGGTGGATGATCCTGAGGCAGTAACCGTTACCGAAATCGAAGACGAGGACGGCAAGGTACTGGAACTGCATGTTGCCGAAGGCGACATGGGTAAGGTGATCGGCCGCCAGGGACGGATCGCCAAGGAAATCCGTACCATTATTAAGACTGTTGCCCAGCGCACCGGCGAGAAGGTCACGGTCGAAATCGTGGACTAAACGATTATGCGTGACGTTGATCGTCACGCATTTTTCGTTATATTGTGCTGTACTGTAGGGCGGGGGCATGTCTCCACCGCTGTAAACAAATCATTTTTACGGCGGGAGCAAGCCCCCGCCCTACAATAGGATCGGAGGAATACATTATGAGACTCCAGTTTGTGGAAGCCGGTGAGATCGTCACCACCCATGGTGTCCGCGGGGAAGTGAAGGTTCTTTGCTGGCTGGATGATCCGGAAATGCTGTGTGATTTTGAACGCTGCACCATTGATGGTAAGCATTATGTCATGGAACAGGTTCGGGTGCAGAAAACCTGCAATCTGGTAAAGCTGCAGGGTGTGGATACTATGGAAGCAGCCCAGACCATGCGGGGCAAAATCGTAAAGCTGTACCGGGAAGATATCGATGAAGAAGTAATTTTTGCTGCAGAACTCATTGGCATGCAGGTGTATGCGGATGGAATCTGCATCGGCAAAATCAAAGAAGTGCTGGATTATCCCGGCAATTCCGTCTATGTTGTCCGGGGAGAGCACGAATATATGATCCCTGCTGTAAAACAGTTCATTCTGTCTACAGATATGGATAAAAATGAGATGCAGGTAAAGCTGATCGAGGGTATGCGCAGCGATGAGAATTGATATTCTGACCCTGTTTCCGGAAACTCTGGGAGATGTGCTTTCGGAAAGCATTCTGGGACGGGCACAGGAGCGGGGATTTATCCGCATCGAAGCCCACCAGATCCGGGACTATACTGCCAACAAGCAGAACCAGGTGGATGACTATCCCTACGGCGGCGGCCGGGGTGCTGTCATGACGGCAGATCCGCTGTATCGTTGCTGGGAAGCGGTCTGTGATGAAGCCGGCGGCCCGGTGCACACCATTTATCTGTCACCCTGCGGCCATACCTTCAAGCAGGCGGATGCCATCCGGCTCAGTAAGCTGGATAATATTATCCTGGTCTGTGGTCATTATGAAGGCATTGACCAGCGGTTCATCGACGAGTGTGTGGACGAAGAGATCTCTCTGGGTGACTTCGTACTCACCGGCGGTGAGATCGCTGCCATGGCAGTCACCGATGCAGTGTGCCGTATGGTACCTGGCGTTCTGGCAGATCCGGAGTGCTTTGAGGATGAAAGCCATTTTAATGGCCTGCTGGAATATCCCCAGTACACCCGCCCAGCTGTCTGGCATGGCCGGGAGATCCCTGCCATTCTGACCTCCGGCAACCATGAAAAAGTGCGCCAGTGGCGCCGTAAACAGGCCCTGCGCCGCACAAGAGCGCGCCGCCCGGATATGTACGAAAAGCTGGATCTTTCTTCCAAGCAGGATAAGAAGCTGCTGAAAGAAATGGCAGAAGAGGATGCAGCAGAATAAATATTACACCCACCGATCCCGGTGGGTGTTGCTTTTTCTTCGTCAGGACGATACAATAAAAGAAAAGGAGGGAAGGTTATGGAAAAACTGGAACAGTTAAAGCGGTGGGTCGCAGAAAGTAAACGGATTGTATTTTTCGGTGGTGCAGGTGTGAGCACAGAATCGGGCATTCCGGATTTTCGCAGTGTCGATGGACTGTACAGCCAAAAATTTGACTATCCTCCGGAGACGATTATTAGCCATACATTTTATGAGCGAAAGCCGGAGTATTTCTTCCGGTTCTACCGGGAGAAAATGCTGCCACTGGGCTATGAACCCAATATCACCCATAAGGTGCTTGCCCGGTGGGAGGAGGAGGGAAAACTGGCTGCTGTGGTGACGCAGAACATTGATGGACTGCACCAGAAGGCGGGCAGTAAAAAGGTCTATGAGCTCCATGGCAGTGTTCTTCGGAATTTCTGCACCCGCTGTGGAAAATTCCACAGCGCAGAATTTATCAAAGAATCGGATGGAATTCCCAGGTGCAGCTGTGGCGGCATTGTAAAGCCGGATGTGGTATTGTATGAAGAAGGGTTGGATCAGAATACCATCGAAAAAAGTGTGTTGGCCATCCATAATGCGGATCTTCTGATCGTGGCAGGCACCAGCCTGACGGTGTATCCAGCGGCAGGGCTGATCAACTACTACCGGGGCAGCCGGCTGGTGCTCATCAACCGGGATTCCACGCCTTATGACCACCAGGCAAACCTTATTTTCCATGAAAGCCTGGGCACGATATTTTCCCAGCTGTAAAAAACGAGGACGCGGCTGCGTCCTCGTTTTTGCGATTATTTCCGGCTTCTCCAGATGTTGTATACCCGAACCAGTGTGGAAACCAGAAGAATGCCCACAGCCATAATGCCTGCAATGGCAGCTGTGTACATACCCTGAGAGGCAAACCGGTCCATATCGCCCCGGACAGCGTAGTTCATGGTATAATACACACCGGAGCCGGGAATCAGCGGCAGAATGGAAATGACCAGATAGGTAATGGCCGGGAATTTTCGGATCCGGGCCAGGGTTTCGGCATAGGCAGAGGCTGCCATGGCACCTGCCAGATATCCCATGATGCCGCTTCCACTGATCTGTTCCGTAATGCAAAAGACAGCCCAGGCAATGGTGGCGCCCAGTGCGCAGAGAACAACACCCAGATCATGGATATTAAATAAAATGGAAAAACCCAGGCAGCTGATAAAACAAAGCAGGCCTTTGCCCCAAAATCCATAGTCAACAATCCCGGTATTCACCGGGCCGGACCAGAGAACAGAAGCCACATGCCAGGCAGCTGCTGTGCCCAGAGACAGGGCAGCTGCGATGAGAAACACCTGAACGATCCGGTTGACACCGGAATTGGTATCGCCGTAGATGATATCCCGCATGGCGTTGGTAAACAGCAAGCCCGGCACCAGCAGCATCAGTGCGCCGATGGTCACGGCATCCGGATTGGGACAGATGCCAAAAGCACTTAGGGTGTAAGCAAGCAGTGCCATGAGGAACGCGGCAATGATGGTGCGGAAAAACTGGTTGGCTTTCAGTTTGTCCAGATATTTGTCAACGATACCCACCAGCAGGCCGCAAAGACCGGCACAGATACCGTCCATCCAGGTACCGCCGAAGAACATGCCCATACTGCCTGCACCCACGATATGTCCGATGTACTGGCTTCGCAGGGAGTAGTGGCGGCATCGTCTTCTGGCTTCTGCCAGCATGAAATGCGCCTGGTCCAGCGGGGGCTTTTCCGCATCCAGAGCACGGCTCAGCGCACTGAATTTTTCCACGCTGTCCATATTGTTTCCGTGATAGCCGATCCGGCGCATCCGGGTAATGGGAGTACCCTGCTGATCCCGAATGGTTATCATAATATAGTTGGGAATGGCAAATACATCAGAATCTACACCGTAGGCTGTCAGCAGCCGTGTAACGCTTTCCTCCACCCGGAAAGTCTCTGCGCCGCTCATGGCAAGCTCATAGCCCAGATCAATGGCAAGATCCATCAGCAGATTATAATTCATAAAATTCGCCTCGAATCGAATATTTGAATCCGTATTATAGCACAGTACCGGAAAAATACAAGAAGAAAATCACCGGAAATTCCGGTGATTTCATTTTATTTTCTAATAAACAGCACACCCAGTGTGCCAGGGCCGCAGTGGCAGGAAATGGTGCAGCCGGCAGTTGTTTCGTATACACTTTCAAAACCGCCGTAAGTATGTACAGCATCCATAACGCCTTGGTAGCTTTCCTCGGAAATCTCTGTTTTTGTAACAAACAGGTGTGTGCGGTCGATATCCTCCCGGTCGGCAAGCCGTTCCTTAACATAGCTTGCCAGACATTTTGCATAATTGCCGCGGTATTTTTTGCCAACGGCCATTTTTCCGTCCTTCACTTCAATGCAGGGCTTCAGACTCAGCAGATTGGCGCCCAGAGCAGCGGCAGAGGAGCACCGGCCTCCCTTGACCAGATAATCCAGCTTATCCACCAGGAAGCTGGCTTCCACCTTTTCGGTGAAGCTGCGAAGGGTATCCGCCAGAATATCCAGGTCGTCACAGGTTTCTGCCAGTTCACAGGCCTTCAGCACCACAAGTCCCTGGCCGGTGGAGAGATTTTTGGAATCAATGACACGGACATTGGGGAATTCCTCGGCAGCAAGACAGGCGCTCTGATAACAGGTGGAGAAGCCGGAACCGATATTGATATGAATAACTCCGTCGTAATCATTGGTGTATTGGGCAAATATATCCGCATATTCACCGATGCTGACGGCAGAGGTGGAGCACAGGTCACCACCGGCGGCAACATGGGCAAAAATTTCCGCCGGAGAGATGGTCACGCCGTCTTTGTAGTCCTTGCCGTCCATAATGACGCTCAAAGGAACAAGTGTAATATCGTAACGCTTCAGCAGCACCTCACCCAAATCGCAGGTGCTGTCAGATAAAATTTTGATTTTCATAGATCTTCTCCTAAATTCTTTCCGAAATTGGGTCGCTGGCCATCATAAAGCAGCTGGGCTCCAGATCCTTTTTGCGAAGATACTCTGCGCCCCAGTCCCGCATGGCCACAAGGATCGGCAGCAAACTTCTGCCTGTCTCTGTCAAAGAATATTCCACCTTCGGCGGGATCACGGGAAAAACCTCACGGTGTATCAGTTGGCAGCTTTCCAGTTCCCGCAGTTGCTGGGTCAGCATTTTTGGTGTTGCGCTTTGTACAGCTTTCCGCAGCTCACTGAAGCGCAGCTTTTTGTCCGACAAATGCCAGAGGATCAAGGCTTTGTATTTTCCGCCGATCAGTTCCAGTGTGGCAGCCACAGGACAGTTTTCCTTATACTCCATTCAGACACCTCCTATAGTATCCAAAAGGGTAGTATGGCACAAAATAGTGCATACTTGTGTTTTTGCTATCATATGGTAAGATAGTATCACAGGAAGCAGCAGGAAATGTGAACAAAATGTAAAAGATAATATGTTGATAAAAACAACATAATGCAACTGTTATCCTTGATTTTTCTGTGTTTTTCTAAGATAATATAACAAAAGGGGGAATCTATGTGAAGATCAGATTCAATGTGACCGGAATGACCTGTGCAGCCTGTTCTGCCCGGGTTGAAAAAGTTACAAAGGCTGTTCCTGGTGTGGAAACTGCAGAAGTGAACCTGTTGGCAGGCACTATGCAGGTGGAGGCTGCATCTGAAGAGACTGCCGCTGCCATCATCCAGGCGGTTCAGAAGGCGGGCTATGGTGCCAGTGTTCCCGGGGAGAAAAAAGCCGAAAAGAAAGCCGAAAAAAATCCGGCAGAGGATGTCATGAAGGAAATGAAGAAACGGATCATCGGTTCCTTTGCCTGCCTGATCGTGCTGATGTATTTTACCATGGGTCACATGGTGGGACTGCCGGAACCGCATTGGTATCACGGTTTGGAAAATGCGCTGGTTGCAGCGCTGGTACAGTTCTTTCTGACGCTGCCCCCGGTCTACTTAAACCGGGTATACTACAGCCGCGGTCTGAAGGCTCTGTGGAATAAAGCACCCAATATGGATTCTCTCATTGCGGTGGGCTCCATTGCTTCTCTTGCCTATGGCGTAGTGGCTCTGTTCCGCATGGCCTATGGCATGGGCCATGGAAACTGGGAGCTTGTGCAGATGTATCGGGAAAACCTGTACTTCGAGTCTGCAGCTATGATCCTGACCCTGATTACATTGGGTAAATTCCTGGAGACCCGAGCCAAGGGGAGAACCGGAGATGCCATCCGTGCATTGATGGACTTGAGTCCCAAAACGGCATTTGTCCGCCGGAATAACGAGGTTTCTGAGATCCCTGTGGAGGAAGTGCAGGTAGGTGATACCGTTATTGTCCGTTCCGGCGGTGCTATCCCGGTGGATGGCACGGTAACGGAAGGCCGGGCCTCGGTTGACCAAAGTGCCCTTACCGGCGAAAGCGTACCGGTGGAAAAACTTCCCGGCGATACTGTGGCGGCTGCCACCATCAATACAGAAGGTTATCTGGAATTCCGTGCAGACAAGATCGGTGAAGACACCACCCTTGCCCAGGTCATCCGCATGGTGGAGGAGGCAGGCGGTTCCAAAGCCCCCATTGCCCGTCTGGCAGATAAAATTGCAGGCATATTTGTTCCTGTGGTTATGGTCATTTCTGCCGGTACTTTCCTTGTCTGGATGCTGGCGGGCTATGGTTTGGAGTTTGCACTGAACTGCGCTATCTCCGTGCTGGTTATTTCCTGCCCCTGTGCATTGGGCCTGGCAACCCCGGTTGCCATTATGGTGGGCACAGGACGGGGGGCCCAGATGGGCGTTCTGTTCAAAAACGCCCAGGCGCTGGAGAATCTGCACCACATCGATACTGTGGTTCTGGACAAAACAGGAACCCTTACCACCGGCAAGCCGGAGGTTACGGACATTCTTCCCGGCAGTGTCAGCGAAGCGAAGTTAATGCAGATCGCCAGTGCTCTGGAAAGCCGGTCTGAGCATCCCTTTGCCAAGGCGATCCTGAAAAAAATGGGTAAAAACCGGTATCCTGTTGCTGCGGATTTTGAAACACTGCCTGGACGGGGTGTTGCGGCAACTGTGGGCGGTATCCGCTACTATGGCGGCAATGACCGGTTGATGATGGAACTGGGCATTTCAATTCCGGACCTTTCCGGGTTGGGCAGCCAGGGCAAAACACCGCTGCACTTTGCATCGGAAAAAGGAGAATATCTGGGTACCATCGCAGCTGCCGATGTTCTGAAGGCAGATTCCGTGGCAGCCATCCGGGCAATGCAGGAATTGGGACTTGACGTTGTGATGCTGACAGGCGATAATAAGATCACAGCGAAGGCTATTGCAGCCAATGCCGGCATCACCCATGTGATTTCCGATGTGCTGCCTGCAGACAAAGCCGGTGCCATTCAGAACCTCCAGTCCCAGGGCCACAAAGTCCTTATGGTGGGAGATGGTATCAACGATGCCCCTGCCTTAGTAATGGCGGATGTGGGTATGGCCATTGGCGCGGGTACGGACATTGCCATGGAATCTGCGGATATTGTTTTGATGAACAGCTCCCTGGCTGCCGTCAGTGGCGCTGTGGAACTGAGCAAAGCAACCATTCGTAATATCCGGGAGAACCTGTTCTGGGCATTTTTCTATAATACCCTGGGTATTCCTGTGGCTGCGGGTGTTCTGTTTATTCCCTTTGGCCTGCAGCTGAGCCCCATGCTGGGCGCTGCCGCCATGAGCTTGAGCAGCGTGTTTGTTGTGACCAATGCCCTGCGGCTACGGTTCTTCAAGCCGAAAACCACCCCTGTCTTTGCACAGGTGGAAGACAATACTACAGAAGAAACAATTTATGAGGAGGAACCCGTAATGGAAACTGTGATCAGAGTAAATGGTATGATGTGCAAGCACTGCAAGGCAACGGTAGAGCGGGTCTGCAAGGCCGTTCCCGGTGTTCTCGATGCCGTTGTGGATCTGGAGGCAAAGACTGTCACGGTTACAGGTGAGGCTGATCTGGCAGCACTGAAGCAGGCGATCATTGCAGAAGATTTTGAAGTTGTGGGGTAATGACCATGCGAAACGATTTCTGGTATGATTCCTGTGGTGCAGGAAGAATTCACTATTGCAAGTGGTCGCCCGAGGGCCAGCCCAAGGCAGTTGTACAGATCGTTCATGGTATTGCGGAGTTTGCAGAGCGGTATGATACCTTTGCGGAATACCTGACCTCTCTGGGCTATGTGGTGGTGGCGGAGGACCATATGGGCCATGGCCAGTCCATCAACGGCGACGGTATTCAGGGCTATTTCCACGGCGGCTGGTTCAATGCCGTGGCGGATACCTACAAACTGCTGCAGGATACCATGGCAGAATATCCTGGCCTGCCCTATATCCTGTTCGGTCATTCCATGGGCTCCTTCATGGCCAGAACGATTCTGTGCAAGTATCCGGATTCCGGTATTTCCGGCGCTGTGATCTGCGGCACCGGCTGGCAGCCCCATTTTGCATTGCCGGCCCTGCTGAAGGTTGTGGAAGGCATCTGCCGAAAGACAGGTGAGACCAAACCTAACGAGCAGCTTCAGGGTATGGTATTCGGCAGCTATAACAAGAAGGTAGAGCATCCCCGTACTCCCTACGACTGGCTGACCCGGGATGCTAAGATCGTGGATGAATATATTGCCCATCCGCTTTGCGGCTTCACAGCCAGCTGTGGCCTGCTGCGGGATATGATGAGTGGTATTTACTATATCCAGCAGAGCAGCAACCTGCAGAAGATGAAAAAGGATCTGCCTGTATTCTTCATTGCCGGCGGTGATGATCCTGTGGGGCCCTATGGCAAGGGTGTCCATAAAGCTGCAGATGCGTTCCGTAAGGTAGGTATGCAGGATGTCAGCGTGAAGATTTATCCCCTCTGCCGCCATGAGATCCTCAATGAGATCAATAAGGAAGATGTCTTTGCGGATGTGTCTGCCTGGATCGAAAGTAAGATTTAGAACTGAATAAGTCCGTTTTATTGGACTTTGCACATTGTACAATATGGTCACAAAGCAAAAGAAAGGCTGATGACCATGTACGATATGCGTTATGTCCGCGGACACATTCAGGTGTATGATTTTTATGGCAATTTTCTGTTTTCGGCAGATACCGAACAGGAAGCCAGAGAGGAACTGCGTGACTATGAGGAATTTGCGGCTTGATATCTGCTATGACGGTACCCGTTACCGGGGCTGGCAGCGGCTTCCCGGAAGAGATGATACCATCCAGGGTAAGCTGGAAACGGCTTTGTCCCGGATCCTGGGGGAATCCATTGAAGTCAGCGGCAGCGGAAGAACCGATGCCGGTGTCCATGCAAAAGGGCAGGTGGCAAATTTCCATTGTGAAAGCACTATGCCGGCATTGGAGATCCTGGAAAATCTGCGTAAATATCTTCCGGAGGATATCGGTATCTATGGCTGCAAGGAGGTATCGCCCCGGTTTCATGCCCGGCTGAATGCCAAGGAAAAGACTTACTGCTATCGGATCTGGAACAGCGAAAGCCCCTGTGTTTTTGACCGCCGTTTTGTGGCGGTGATGCCGGAAGCGCTGGATATTTCCGCCATGGAGCGTTCGGCGCAGTTCCTGCTGGGAGAGCATGATTTTTCCGCTTTCTGCGGCAATGCCAAAATGAAAAAATCCACAGTTCGCTTTATCCGCTGCCTGGAGATTTCTCGGCAGGGAGAGGAGATCCACATCACCGTTACGGGGAACGGATTTCTGTATAACATGGTGCGGATCCTGGTGGGCACACTGGTGGAAGTGGGCAGGGGAGAGCGCCGCGCTGACAGTATTCCGGATCTTTTTGGTGGAAAACGGGCTGAGGCAGGCTTTCTGGCACCCCCACAGGGACTGTGCCTACAGGAGGTATATTATTGAACATTCAGATTTTTGGGAAGAACAAGTGCTTTGATACCAAAAAAGCAGAGCGGTATTTTAAGGAACGACGCATCAAATTCCAATCCATCGACCTGAAACGCTATGGCATGTCCGGCAAGGAATTTGACAGTGTCCTGCGGGCGGTGGGCGGTATCGACAACCTCATCGACTGGGACAGCAAAGCACCGGAAATTACATTGATGAAGTATATGGACGATAAGCGCGCCAAAGAGGATAAGGTTTTTGACGATCCCACGCTTATGAAAACCCCCATTGTCCGCAATGGCAAGCAAGCCACGGCAGGCTATTGCCCGGAAGTATGGGAAACCTGGGAATAACTGCATAATTGACCCGGCAAAAGCAGTTCCTTAAAAAAGGAACTGCTTTTTTACCGAAAAACAGGTGGTAAATGAAAGATTTTACTTGAAGTCCTGCAAAAAAGATGGTATGCTAGGAGGAAATTATACTACCACGTAAAAGAAATATCAGTCAGGCAGCAATGCTGCCGAGGGAGGTAATCATGCAGATTTCCATCAATGCAAACCGCTGTGAGCCTTCTCCCATGCGGAAATTCCACCCCTATGCTCTGGAAGCAGAAAAGGCAGGAAAGAAAATCTATCATCTGAACATCGGCCAGCCGGATCTTCCCACCCCTCCGGCGTACTATGAGGCGGTGCGTCAGTTTGGCGAAAAGACCCTGGGCTACGATGCTTCTCCCGGTAACCCTTTGCTGATCGAGGCAGTGCGCAATTATTATAAGCAGCTGAATGTCAACCTGAAGCCGGAGGATATCCTGATCACCACCGGCGGCAGCGAGGCTCTGCTTCTGACCTTTTTGAGTATTCTGGATCCCTACACAGAGGTCATCATTCCCGAACCCTACTATCCTAACTATACCACCTTCGTCCACGCTGCCGGTGGTGTTATCCGTGCACTGCCCACCAATCCCTGGGAAGGTTACCGCTATGCCAGCCGTGACCGGATCGAAAGTCTCATCACCAAAAACACCCGGGCCATTATGATCACCAATCCCGGCAACCCCACTGGTGTTGTGCTGAGCAACGAGGAAATGCGGATGATTGCAGACGTTGCCAAGGAGCATGACCTGTTCCTGATCTGCGATGAAGTGTACCGGGAATTCTGCTATGACGATAAGTTTGGTGTTCCCACCATGGCTCACTTCCGGGATATCGATGAGAACCTGATTATCATTGACTCTGTTTCCAAGCGCTTCTCCGCCTGTGGCGCCCGTGTTGGCTGCGTCGTCACCCGGAATAAAGATCTCCAGGCAGCGCTGCTGAAGTTCTGTCAGTCCCGCCTGTCTGTTGCAACCATTGACCAGATAGGTGCAGCAGCGCTTTACAGCGT
This sequence comes from Oscillospiraceae bacterium, assembly GCA_017440925.1. Taxonomy (GTDB): domain Bacteria; phylum Bacillota; class Clostridia; order Oscillospirales; family Oscillospiraceae; genus Faecousia. The sequence continues at coordinate 12,905 of JAFSAP010000020.1, forward strand.
CGACCATGAATTCTTCCGGATCTCGAAGGAAGAATACCGCCGCCGCCGGGATACGGTGGTTTCGAAACTGCGCCAGATTCCTGGCGTGGTGGTGGAAGAGCCTATGGGTGCTTTCTACGTTATGGCAAGCCTGCCGGTGGATGACACGGATAAGTTCCAGTACTGGCTTCTGGAGCGCTTCTCTGACCGGGGCGATACGGTCATGTTTGCCCCTGGTGCCCCCTTCTATGAAACCCCTGGCAAGGGCATCAACGAAGTGCGTATTGCCTATGTTTTGAACCAACAGGATCTGGAGCGGGCCATGGATGTTTTGGCCAAGGGCATTTCCTTGTATCAGCGACAGGTTATGAAGGTCAAGGCACATACAGTGGAATAAATTTACGGGAAACGGGATGCTTTCTGGCATCTCGTTTTCATTTTTCGCCAACCCCCTTTCGGCAGGATTCCGAAACCGCCTGTGTGTATACTGAACAGGTAATTTACCAAGGGGGAGTGGGGAAATGTTTCGAAAAATCATCTGCATTTTGTCCGCAGCGGGGATGCTTTTTGTGTTTCCTTTTCCGGTGCATGCAGCTGACCTGAGGGGATCTATTCGGGTGGTTCCGGACTGGGCGGGAAACCGTATTATGGCTGGAGAGGTAGCATTGTACCGGATCGGTGATTCACTGGGGGAAAGCTACCGGATCACAGACGGACTGGCAAATTGGATTGTAGGCAGGCAGGAGGTGCTTTCGGACGAGTTTTTACCATGGGCAGTGCAGCAACCCTGGGAGAACGGTAGGATCCTAACCATAACGGATGAGCAGGGGGCGTTCTTTTCAGACCTTGAAGAAGGTCTATATTTAGTGGTGCAGACGCTGCCGGCATCCGGTTTTTCGGGGTTTGCACCGTTTCTGATCACACTGCCTGCGGAAACCGGTATGGATATTACGGTAAATCCTCAAATCCTTCTGCTGTCTGAAGCTCCCAGAACCGGAGATTATCCGGCACCGATCTTTGCGGCTATGGTGCTGAGCCTTGGTGCAGTTATTCTCATGGTGCTTACGGAAAACCGAAGGAAGTGAAGAAAACCGGGCAGTTTTAGGAACTGTCCGGTTTCTTTTGGAAAAAGTATTGACAAATGCCTCCTGCAAGGTTATAATATTCAAGCATGTTTGCGAGAGTGTTGGAATGGTAGACAAGCACGTTTGAGGTGCGTGTGGTTATGCCGTGTGGGTTCGAGTCCCATCTCTCGCACCAAAAAAGAGGTCGTCCTGATGGACGGCCTCTTTTTTGGTATGTGGGTGGGACTCGAATAACTAAATGCAAGTGTCCGGTGGACACTTGCTCGATTCCGGCTCGACGGAATCGACACCATAGTGTAACGAGTCCCATCTCTCGCATTCCGACATGTGAATTAATTGTGAATTGTTGATAATTGTTGCACGTTTATGTGCAACAATACCCTGATTTGAAGGTATGGGTAGAAGGACGAAGTCCTTACTTCATCTCAGGAGGTTCAAAATAACCGAAGAAAACTACAATTATCGTACGAGTCAGACGTTGCTCAGAAACCAGTTCCCGGGTAAAGGAAAGCTGCAAATTCCTATTATCCCAAGATTCAAAGCAAAAGAAGATGACTTCAACGATTTGCTGTTGATCGGCTTCGACAAGACACATCTGGAAGATCAAAATCATCTTGATCGAATGGTACATTTCTTCCTCTACGATTACAGGTTCGAAAGGGTATGGAAGAATCCAGATAATGACATCGAAAAACTATCCAGATATCGGGCTGTGCTGTCACCAGATTTCAGTATGTATTTGGAAATGGCTCCTGTGATGCAATTGTACAATTTGTTCCGTAACCGTTGGTGTGGTGCCTATTGGGCGTCCAAAGGTATTAGGGTAGTTCCAAGTGTCAACTGGGGAGATGAATCTACCTTTGATTTCTGTTTTGATGGCATTGAAAAGGGGAGTGTAGTCGCGGTTTCAACCTATATGGCATCTGAACATGATCACCGTAAAGATCAAAAGGAATGGTTTTTGGCAGGATACAATGAAATGCTGCGGCGTATCGAACCAGAGAAAATCATTTGCTACAATACACCTTTTCCTGAAATGCAGGGAGATATTGTATATGTAGACTATGAACGCAGTTCCTGGCGGTACATGGATTACGAGCGAAAGGCTGTTCCTAACAATGATTTGGATTGCTATAAAATCGGTGGTGCAAAACAGGATATCTGTGATACAATAGATGTGTACATGATTGGCAAGGGCGGCGGAAGCGCTTTTGGTGGTAAGTGGAGGCCAAGTCCTAAAAAACCAGAAGATCAAAGATTTTTAGGTAAACCGGGTGAAATCAAAACGACATACAAAAATGAGTATCGTGTTGAAACAAAGATCGGTGAAGATGGACGTGCTACGGTAGAACGACATCATACAGACCACAAACAACCGTGGGCGCATAGTGATCCGCACGATCACCCTATACATTGGAATAATCCAGCAGGATTTCCTGATCCTCAGCCTGCAATCAATTATCCTGATGGTGCACCGGAGTTTAAGCAATTCAGAGGTTACTATATGAAGAATACGATTGTACCTGCAAATACTTATGAACAGAATCAATTTGTTACCATAAGTGATTTTAAGACTTGTATGAGATGGCACGGTGAGGTCGAATTTACATGGAATGGCATAACATATAATATTACACACCGTAAAGATAAAATCTCAATTTCTGTGAGTTATCGGCAGGAAACAGAAAAACTGTGTGATACAGCTGATGAAGTCCTGGATTACATGGTTGGGGAAGATCGCTTGCGAGATATTATCACTAAAGTTACAGTTTTGGACAGAACAATATAAACGAAAGAGATGCAATGTGAGGTAAAAATAAGGAAATTTGATACTCTGAAATCCTAAAAACCGTTGGTATCTCTTACTTTTTTAAAAAGTCCTATAAGAACACTCGCACCACGGGAAAGTCCTTATAGGACTTTCCCGTTAATTTTTTCTAAACTTTCTCTAATTGTTGCACGTTTATGTGCAACAATTCCCTGATTTGAAGATATGGGTAGAAGGACGAAGTCCTTACTTCATCTCAGGAGGTTCAAAATAACCGAAGAAAACTACAATTATCGTACGAGTCAGACGTTGCTCAGAAACCAGTTCCCGGGTAAGGGAAAGCTGCAAATTCCTATTATTCCAAGATTCCAGGTAAAAGAGGATGACTTCAACGATTTGCTGCTGATTGGTTTTGATAAGACACATCTGGAAGACCAAAATCACCTTGATCGAATGGTACATTTCTTTCTCTACGATTACAGATTTGAAAGAGTGTGGAAGAATCCGGATAATGACATTGAAAAACTGTCACGTTATCGGGCAGTACTGTCACCGGATTTCAGTATGTATTTGGAAATGGCACCTGTGATGCAGCTGTACAATGTGTTCCGTAACCGATGGTGCGGTGCTTACTGGGCATCCAAAGGTATTCGGGTGATTCCTACTGTCAACTGGGGAGATGAATCTACCTTTGATTTCTGTTTTGATGGCATTGAAAAGGGGAGCGTAGTTGCAGTTTCAACCTATATGGCATCAGAGCATGACCACCGTAAAGACCAAAAGAAATGGTTTTTATCAGGTTACAACGAAATGTTGCGGCGTATCGAACCGGAGAAAATCATTTGTTACAATACACCTTTTCCTGAAATGAGTGGAGATATTGTGTATGTAGACTATGAACGCAGCTCCTGGCGGTACATGGATTACGAACGAAAGGCAGCTCCGAACAATGATTTGGACTGTTATAAAATCGGTGGTGCAAAACAGGAAGTTTGTGATACAATAGATATGTACATGATCGGTAAGGGTGGTGGAAGTGCTTATGGAGGAGAATGGAAACCATCCAAACCAGAAGATGAACGCCTTATTGGTAAACCGGGAGAGATTAAGGTTACATATATGAAAGATGGATCAAAGTTTGTAACTAAGATTGGCGAGGATGGTCGTGCAGTTATGGAACGCCATTATACAGACCATTACAAGCCCCATGCCCATAGTTCACCACATGATCATCAAATCCGATGGGATGCTCCTCGATATGGAATTCCCGATTTTGTTAAGCCACATATCAATTATTGGCCGAGTGATTATCCAGATGGTGCCCCTGAGTTTAAAGCATTGAGGAGGGATACGATGTATACAAACTGCAATTTCGGCAGAATGGAAGATGAAGATCGGTTTAAAACCATTTCTGAGTTTAAGGAATGTATGGTTCGAGGCGGAGAAGTGGAGTTCTTATGGAAAGGGATTCATTATAGTGTAACACACTACAATGACAATATATCGATCTCCCACAGCTGCCGTCAGGACACAGAAATGCTGAGAAAAACTGCTGATGAGATTATGGAATACATGGTTGGAGAGGACAGACTTCGTGATGTAATTACACAGGTTACAATTCTGCTACGGACTATTTGATGTTATATGAACAATTTTGAATCATTTTGGGAATTTAAAGAGTGTATTATCCGTGGCGGTGAACCTGTGTTTGAGTGGAATAGTGTCAGATACGGAGTATGCTTTGCAGAGAAAGGCTATTGTATCGCACGCACGGATGGTTCCTGTGAGCGGATTTATAATACTCCGGATGAACTCTTGGCGTATATGGTTGATGGCGCAAGACTGAGAGATATTATTACCAAAGTCTACGTTGTATCGCGTTCAATCTAAGATTCAATCTACAATGTGAAGTAAAAATAAGGAAATTTGATGCTCTGAAATCCTAAAAACCGTTGGTATAACTCACTTTTTCAAAAAGTCCTATAAGAACACTCGCACCAAAATTCCGGTTACCCCTTACGGGGTGACCGGAATTTTTTGTGTGTAGATGGGACTCGAAGACCTAAATCGAAACAGTCCGGTGGACTGTTTCTGCCACCAGTTCAAAAACTGGTGGCTACCATACGATGTACCTTTGGCACATCGGCAACGAGTCCCATCTCTCGCATATTTTATCTACAAGCCGTGGGAGAGCCCCTCGGATTTCAGACGCATCCGATATGGATGTGGATCAAATTCAAATATGTCCGATTCCGAAAAAGCGTTGGTACAAGCGCACTTTTCTAATGGTCCTATAAGAACAATCGCATGTAGTTTGCGAGTGATAGAATTATTCTGATTTGAGATGAAGTTATACAAAAGAGTGGGAGCCAAATGGTCAGCAATCGCTATAGTATGGGAATATAAAAACAGCACCATTCCGGATTGGAATGGTGCTGCGGTCATTAGCGGATTATTGGATTTGGGTGATTACCAAGTGTGCGGAAACAGGCCGTGTGCCACCAGCCAGCGGCGTGATGGTCAGTGCGGCGGCGGTTCCTTCAGGATTTCGAACTGTTAAAACAGAATTGATAACCGTTGTTTCAACGATCGCCATACCAACGATTTGGGATACTCCGGTTGCACGGCCTGCTACTGTATATGCCAAGTCTTCACCATTTAAGGTCAGAATCAGCTGTCCGGCTTCGGTCACACTTACCTGGAACAGTACCTGATAGGTGCCAATCTCAGCCAAAGTGAATGCGTCTGGACCGGAGCGGACAATGCCGGACCCACTGTTGGGGCCGTCCTGCGGGAAGCTGACATCTGTTCCGGGTGCAACGGTTGCTGAGTTATCAGGAGGCATTAGCGCATAGAAATCTGCATAGTTCAGAACACCACCGGCTGGGCCCTGTGGGCCGACTGGACCAGTCTCACCGGCAGGCCCCTGAGGGCCAATAGGTCCGATTTCACCAGCAGGTCCCTGAGGACCGATAGGCCCGGTTTCACCAGCAGGTCCCTGAGGACCGATAGGTCCGGTTTCGCCAGCAGGCCCTTGAGGGCCAGCGGGTCCAGTCTCACCAACAGGACCTTGAGGACCAATGGGACCGGCTTCCCCGGCAGGCCCCTGAGGACCAGCGGGTCCAGTCTCACCAACAGGACCTTGAGGACCAATGGGACCGGCTTCCCCGGCAGGCCCCTGAGGACCAACAGGACCAGTTTCACCAATAGGACCCTGAGGGCCAACAGGTCCAGCTTCACCAGCAGGCCCTTGAGGGCCGATAGGCCCGGTTTCACCGACAGGCCCCTGAGGACCAGCGGGTCCAGTTTCACCGGCTGGACCTTGAGGACCAACGGGACCTGCCTCCCCGACAGGCCCTTGGGGGCCAATGGGTCCGGCGGCACCTGTGGGGCCCTGCGGACCAACTGGACCCCTGGCGCCCGGAATGCCTTGCGGTCCTTCCGGTCCCCGCGGACCGACTGGACCCTGTGGGCCAGCAGGACCCTGAGGGCCTGGAGGACAGTTTATACAGCAGTTACAATGCTCTTTTTCTTTGCAGCTATTATCTCTCGGCGGATATCGTTTGCATGAATTATCATCAAATTGTGCACCGCAATTTCTGTCTTCAAAACAATGATAGTTGTTCATCACAATCCCTCCCTTAAAAGATGTGTATTACAGTATATGTTTTTTGACAAACTGTGACACATTTTCACAAATCTGCTGCGAATGGTGTAAAAATGTATTCAATCAATATCTATATGGACATAATTTGTGTCAATGGCATAAGTATACCGTACTTCCGGCTGCTTCTGTGCCCAGGCAAGGGTCTGACGTGCAGATTTTCCTTCAATACGCAGGTCGATTGCTTTCCCAATCAGATGCCGGCTGTCTGATACACCGCCCACATTGGCGTTATGCTGGCGGCACCTGAGTCCACTGGAAACAAAGCCAACACCTTTCAGTTCTGTTCTGGCTCTGTCAGCAAGCTCCACCACTGTGCGCTGCATTTGCGCCGGGTAACCGTTGCAGTATCTGCCGCATTTGCAGGCAAATTCCTTTTGGGAGAAGTATTGGATACTGCTCCACCAATCTTCACTCTCCTGAGCAGGCAGATTCAGAATCTTCCCGCGTGTCATGGCACCGGCAATGCCGTCAGGAGTCAGTTCGTTTTCTCTTTGCCACTGAGCCGTGGCATCCTTTGTTTCCTGACCTGCAAGACCATCGATTGCAATTTTGCCATCGGTGATCTCTTTTTGAATGGCCTTGATGATTTCTATGGATTTTGCGATGGTCAAAGCTCCAAACACTCCGTCTGCATCCAGGACGTAATCCTTCTGAAAACGAACGGCAGCTGCTTTCGACTGTGGGCCCCAGATACCATCGATCTTACCACCATAGTAGCCGAGGTAATATAGCTGCCATTGCTTTTGTTTCATGGTCATGCTGCCCGCTCCTTCCCTTAACGGCATACGATTATTATATGGGATAGAGAAGACAAATGTGTGGGTCGGTTTTTGATTACAGCAAGCCAAAGAAAAATTGTGAAGTAAAAAAAGGAAATCCGTTGCTCTGAAATTTGAAAAACCGTTGGTACGAGATCATTTTCCGAAAAGTCCTATGAAAACGCTCGCCTCCATACCCATGGAAAAATGTGATTTTATCACAGAAAACCAAGAACTTTCCTGTTATACTACAGCCATAAATCAAAGGAAAGGTGGAACCAATATGAAACTTTATCATAAATCTATCGTTGTTACCGGAGCTTCTTCCGGTATGGGTAAGGCAATCGTAGAACTGTTTGCCCGGGAGGGTGCCAATATTATTGCTGTGGCGCGGCGAAAAGACAGACTGGATGCATTGGTGGAGTCCTTGCAGAATGCTCCTGGAAAGGTTGTGCCTTTTGCCGGCGATATCTCTGTGCAGGAAACTATGGAAGCTGCCATTGATCTGGCGGTGAAGGAATTTGGCCGGCTGGATATTCTTGTGAACAATGCAGGTGTTATGGACGACATGAGCCCCATCGGTGATGTGGTAAATGAAAAAATCGACCAGGTTTTCCGTGTCAACGTTTATGGCCCCATGTATTCCATGCGTAAGGCCGTTCAGGTATTTCTGAAGCAGGGTGAGGGTGGCAACATCATCAATGTGGCATCGCTGGGCGCTATGAGAACTGTCGCGGGTGCAGTGTATAATGCATCCAAAGCAGCGTTGGTATCTTTAAGCAAAAATACCGCGTTTATGTATCTGCCCAATGGCATTCGCTGCAATGTGATCGCACCCGGCGGAATTCAGACCGAGATCAGCAATTCTATGGGTATGCCCAATATGGCAGGCTATGGCCGTGTGAAAAATGTGTTGGCGGCAGCGCCTGCACCTGGAACTGCTGAGCAGATTGCATCCGCAGCACTGTTTTTGGCCAGTGATGACTCCAGCTATGTCAATGGTGATGTTCTGGTAGTTGACGGCGGCTGGAATGCCGGTTAAAAAATGATGAAAGGGCGGCAGTATCATCAGCCGCCCTTTACTTTATGCCGGTTGTATTGTCGAAGTCTTCTTGTATCTTGTCCTATCTAAGAGTTAATTTACAATGAGAACCGAAAATCAGGACATTTTCTGCTTTGAAATTTAAAAAAACCTTGATATGACCCACTTTTTTCAAAAGTCCTATAAGAATATTTGGTGAGGGAGCAAAGGAGCCGAAAGTTGAAATGCAATACTGGAATACGGATAGGATCGATCCGAAAAAAGAAGAATAAGGGCCTGATGCCCAAATTCCGGATGCGCTTTTCGTTGATTATTCTGCCTTGTGCGGACAGATCTGCTGTGGTAAAATGAATAAAAATTTGATACAGGAGGTCTCTCTATGTCTATTCGTGAAATCAGCTTTCCTTCCGCTAATGGCCGGGATACGGTCAAAGCCTGGGCCTATTCACCGCTGGGCAAGCCCCGGGCCATCATTCAGCTGATCCATGGCTACGGCGAGCATTCCCGCCGGTATCTGCATATGATCAATACCTTCAATGCAGCTGGTTTTGTGGTCTATGCGGACGATCACATCGGTCATGGAAAGACCGGCTATGACGGCGGTACCCTGGGGGATCCCCATTCCGGTGGTTATATGACCTATGTGAAGGATGAGAAGTCCCTCCATGATATCGCAGTGGCAGACTACCCCGATATTCCTTACTTTGTCTTTGGCCATAGCTGGGGCTCCATGCTGGCCCGGGCTTATGCTGCCCACTATGGTGAGGATATTGTCGGCCTGATGCTCTGCGGCCTGTGCTCCCAGTGGAAAGGCTGTGAGGATGCCTATGTCAACCAGGAATTCATCGATGCTTACAATGCCGATCCGAACCAGAACGCAGGGGAATGGTTTGGCCGTGTTTTCTCCGGTATGACAGACCGAATTGAAAATCCTGTTTCTGCCGCTGACTGGATTGCCAACGATCCCAGAGTTGTGGCAGATCACGCAGGTGATATGTTCAATACCTTTGATACCACACTGGAACTTGTGTGGGACTTTGTTCAGCTGTATCACTTCATTGAAAGTGATGCGTGGGCCCCCATGGTTCCCAGCCGGATTCCCACTTATCTGATCGCTGGCGACCAGGATCCCTGCGGCAATTACGGCGAGGGACTGTATCATGTGGCCAATCTGCTGGCACGCACCGGCAACAAGACTGTCACACGGGCCTACACCGGTTACCGCCATGAGATCCACAATGAACTTTCCATCCGGGACGAGGTGGAGGCAGGTCTGGTGGAATTCGTCAATCAGGTTCTGGGCTAAAACCAATTCAAAAAAGAGAGGCGTGAGCCTCTCTTTTTTCTTGCGATAATCCTATTCATCTGCTAAACTATAGAAAAACCATTTGGAGGAATATCCAATGACCCGATTTTTTGTATCGCCGGAAGAACTGACACCGGAATTTCTGGTATTGACGGGGGAGAATGCCCAGCATGCCAAGGTCCTGCGTCTGAAAAATGGCGAAGAAGTTCTTGTCTGTGACGGGCAGGGAAAGGAATGCCTTTGCACCATCAGCGATGTCAGTCCCGGACAGGTTAGCCTGGTGGTGAAAAAGCGTCTGGAATCGGAAACGGAAGCCCGCGTCCGGGCCAGCATCTACATGGCCTTTTCCAAGGGCGACAAGCTGGAGCATGTGATCCAGAAAGCCACGGAATTGGGTGCTTATGAAATTGTGGCCTTTCCCTCTGCCCGGTGTGTATCCCGTCCCGATGACAAAAGCCTGAAAAAGAAGCTGGAACGGTGGCAGAAGATTGCTGCCTCCGCAGCAGAACAGTCCGGCCGGGGCCGGATCCCGGAGGTGCTTGTGGTTGGCAGTTATCGGGAAGCCCTCAGCCGTGCTGCCCAGGCGGACAAAGGGATCCTTTTCTATGAAAATGAACGTGCCACTACCTTGCGGATGGCACTGGAAGCAGGGGAGTACCAGACCATCAGCCTGCTGACAGGCCCGGAGGGAGGTCTGGAGGAAAAGGAAGTTGCCCAGGCCATGGAAGCTGGGTTACAGGTCTGCACCCTGGGACGGCGGATTCTGCGGTGTGAGACGGCGCCTCTGTGCGCCCTGTCTGCGGTCATGTATGCATCCGGAGAATTTTAAAGAAAAACACCAGCCTCCCGGCTGGTGTTTTGCATGTTATGGAGCGGATTCCTCGGTGGGATCCATTACGGCTTCCGTTACATCTTCGGTGGGGAAGGCATCCCCTTTGCGGATGTTTACATCGCAGTTCATGCCGTCCACATCAATACGGCAGCGGCCATCCCCATAAACATGGGTGTTGTTTTTCATGACGGTTCCATGGAATTCGGAGCTGAATCGGCTGCTCATGCCATCCATACTGATAGAATAGCCGCAATTTTCAGGAAGGGAAATATCCAGCTTGCCGGACATGCTGTCTATATCGATACGGCTGGGTGTTTCATAGAACTCCCCGACGAAACTGGCGGAAGCGGCATCAAAATCCAGGGTATCCAGTGTGCCGGAGAAAATCACGTCTCCGGAGGCTGTATCGATATCCAGATCCCGGATGCTGCAGTTTTCCAGATTGCAGGTGCCGCTGGCACCATCAAGATCCATTTCACCGATGGTCATATTTCGCATTTCCACGGTGGCGGAGGCGGCATCGATCTCCAGACTGCGGCACTGCCAATCCTGGGGAACGTAGATATACAGATCCTTGCTCAGATCATCAGTCAGATGGATACCCAGGCCGGATTTCCAGCTTTCTTCACAGAACTTTATTTCCAGCTTCCGGTTCTGCGTTTTCCAGACCATGGAATACCGCTCATCGCTGACATCGGACTCTGTAACAGTGATCTCTGATACATCTCTGGGCAGGATCAGAATGTCACCGGCGACCCACTCGATCTCGATTCCGTCGATGGATCGGCTATCCATCACCAGTTTTTCTTCATTGGGTAAGGATTTTACCGGGGTTTCCTCTGCAATATTCATAGGTACTGTTGCTACAGAATAATCATTTAGATACCGTTCCTCCGCTACAAAGGCCACAAGAACACCTACCAGAAATACCAGCACAATGCTCCAGATAACGATACGAATAATGGCGTTAGTTTTCATGTTTCGTCGCCTCCTTTAGATCCAGAATGGCTTTTGTCAGTTCCCAGATGGCTGCTTCAATGGGAAAAACCAACCAGGTGATGTACCATGCATGGGTTGTAAAGCTCAGCAGCAGATAAATAACCAGACCAGCCACATTGATTGTGTTTTTTATGGTTTTTCTTAAGCTTTGCTGAGGTGTCATGGGAGAAGGCTCCTGCTTTTCTTCCTCATTTTCCTTTTTGCTGCTCATGATGATCAGGGCAGTGGCTATGGCCACCATGAGGAGCAGTCCGCAAAGGCCTATCGTTGCTGCTCCCAGTTCACTCAATAAAAATAGTGGAATGGGGCATAGAATATACAGGGCAATGGCTGTGGCTCTTAGTTTTTTCTGTTTCTGCTGTTCTTCTTTGGTTTCCGGTTCTTGAATATGGGCATTAACAGAATGGGAAATTCTCTGTGTACCCAGAATTTCGCTGATATCGCCAATCCCGCTGATGGCCAGCCGGTAGGCAGCCTCAGGAACCTTACCCTCTGCGATCAGATCATCATAACGGTCAAGGGTGTTCTGTAAAATTTCCTGTTTGATATCTTCACAGCCCTGAGCGCCTGCAAAGAGCAGATTCACATATTGAATGAGTTGCTCTCTCATGATTATTCCTCCATCCGTAAAAGCTTATCCATGATTTCCTTTGTTTCCAGCCATTCTGTCATCAGACGGTGGTAAGCATCTTTTCCGGCAGCGGTGATGGTATAGTAACGCCGGCGGGCGCCTGCACCGCTGTCTCCCCAGTAGGAGGCAATGCAGCCGGATTCTTCCAGTCTTTTAAACGCTGTATATAAGGTCGCTTCTTTCAGTTCAAAGCGGCCGGAAGAAATCGTGGATATTGTTTTGTTGATCTCATAGCCATAGCTGTCGCCCCGGAGTAGCCGGGCCAGAATAATGGCATCGGTATGGCCCCGGATCAGATCACCGGCAATGGACATTGCACATCCCTCCTTTGTGATGCTATAGTAACACGAGATACCTCGCCTGTCAAGGTACTTCGGGTAAAAAGTTAGGAGTTAGCAATCAGGCGTTGTGCAGTATACAAAAAGGAAGTATACTTGCTTAACTCCTAACTTCTAACTCCTTATTCCACGTTATTTGTGATATTTGCTTCCTGCCTGTATCGCTTCCGCCCGGTACAGCTGCTCCAGCACCATGATCCGGGCCAGATGATGGGGGAAGGTCATTGGCCCCATGCTGAGCTTGAAATCCGCTTTCTGCTTCACTCTGGGTGCCATGCCAAAGGAGGAACCGATCAGAAAACAGGCGCTGGACTTGCCGCTGTTTTTTACTTCGGCAAGCTTTGCAGCAAAGCCTTCACTGGACAGTTCTTTCCCCTCTGGGGTGAACACGCAGAACCAGGCTCCCTTGGGGATCTTGGAGAAGATCTGTTCCGCTTCCTTTTCCAGTCCTGCGGAAATTTCAGCAGGGGAGGGATTCTCCGGCAGCCGTACCTCCGGAAGCTCCAGCAGGGTGAAGCGGCAGTAGCCTCCCAGCCGTTTTTTGTATTCTTCGGCAGCAGAGATATAAAACTTTTCCTTCAGCTTGCCCATGGTGATCAGGGTAATATCGAACATAACAATTCCTCATTTTTATGATTTGCAAATAGTTTACCATTTCCGCCGGAAAAAGGCAATCATCATTTCTTTTGCCTGAGAAACACTAAAAATGGAGGTGAATGAAATGAAAGAAGAAAAGAAAGAAAAAATTGTCGTTGATCCCAACGGTATGTACACCGGCCGTCCCATCGACTCTAATGAACGGCCCATTCAGGACGCGGATGACCTGTAATTGACTTTTGCTAGTGTATCAGTCGAGAATGTAGGGGCGATTATCAATCGCCCGGCGGTAAGATGTTACCGTTTTCACCGGAATGATGGCGAATGCGTTACATTTTTGTGCCGGGCGGTCAATGACCGCCCCTACATCCATATTATGCAGATGCATAGTGTTTACTGAATGGGAATGTAATAGAATGTCTGCACTGTAGGCTTGCCATTTTCATCGTTTTCCCAGCCTTTATGGAACATGAGGCTTTCTACCTGGCTGATGTCCAGAATGGCATCGTAAATATCGGATTCCGTAAAATAGATCATGTTTTCATGATCCTCAAAGCCAGAAGATCCAGCACCGCAGAAGTGTTCGCTGCCGTCTTTCATGCGGACACCGTATACCGCCTGAGGAAGTGTAATCAGTTCGTTCCAGCCTTCCCAATAGTCGTCCACTTTGTAACGGGCCCGGATGGTCTTCTGTCCAATTTCTGCATCCAACAAAACCACTTCGCTGTCACCGATTTTTTCATTGGGTGTGACGGTGATGCTGTCACTGGTGCCGGTCAGTATCCACTTCAATTCCCAGTTACCCTCCACCTGCGGCACAGGCATACCGGCCTTCTGATGGGACTGGAAATCAATGCTATTGAATGTAAAGACGATTTCCTTTCCGAAATATTGTCCATCTGTTTCTGCGAAGTAGATATAATGGGTATATTCAATGCTTCCGTCATCGGCTACAGGATCTAAAATCACAGATTGGAATTCATCATTTCTGGATTTCACCGGTTCTCCTGTGGAGGCATAGACCCATTCTCCCTTTTCATTCCGTGTAGTGCCATCGAAGATCGCACCAGTCTGACCTCCGCCAAAACGCTGGTTGCCATCAATGGAAACAGTGGGCCAAACTGCTGGATATTCATCCTCAGGAACTTCGAAACCTTCGATCCGGAAAGTAATCTCCGCCTGATATTTATCCACAATGCTCTGCACCGCTGTGATGGTAATACCCTGATCGGTAACACTCAGCACCTCATTAGGATTCTCTTCCCCCTTGGTTTCTTCCAGCATGACAGACAGGCCGCTCTTTTCCGCCTGCTCCTTGATATCCTGGGAGGGATTATAGCGGATCTGGGCAGTGGTGGACCAACGGGTGAAAACGGCTGCGCCCGTGAGGGTAGCCAGCACCATGGCCGCAGCCAATGCGACAAACAGCAGTCCGCGGCCGCTGTGTTTGCGGACTGCTCTTTCGTTCATCTGGGCAATCAGATCATAGACCATGGCGTTTTTATCTTCCCTGGAAAACTGCAGGGCATCCATGGACTGCTGCATTTCCGCTTTCAGATTGTGTCTCACAGGGCAAGTCTCCTTTCTTCGTCAGTGAGGATCGTTCTCAGCTTCCGCCGTCCCCGGGCAAGATACTGGTTAACAGCACTTTCGCTGACACCCATCACCTCTGCAATTTCCCGGGCGGAGTATTCTTCGTAGTAGTATAAGTATAAGCTGATCCGGTGCTTTTCCGGCAAATGCTTCATAGCGTCCATAAGCCAGGTATCCGGCACCTCCGGCGCGGCGATTTGGGCAGCATCCTCCAGAGATACGGTGCGCCGGAAAAAGGCGCTTTTCAAATGATCCTTGCAGGCATTGATGGCTGTGCGGATGATCCATGCCTTTTCATGCTCGGGGCTGTCAAATGTCATATTGCTGGTCAGATACTTTAAAAAGACAGTTTGACAGATATCCTCTGCATCGCAGGTCTGCCTCAGATACTGATAGCTGATCCGCAGGATCATGTCTGCATACAGGTTTACCAGGCGTCTTGCCTGAAATTCATCCATCAAAATTCTTCACCTTCTTTATGTTTGATTGAGGTCCTCTATTCCTAATACGAATCAGCCCCCCAAAACATGACACCAGTATAACAGAAAAAGTGCAGAACACAAAGAAATAACTTTGCATTCTGCACTTTGTGCCTTGCACTATACGCCTTTGTATTTTCGCCTCGTTGCCATTCCGCCCCGGATGTGCCGTTCCTGCTTGTTTGTATCCAGAACCTGCCGAACCTGCACATACAGGGCATAGTTGTATTGTTTCAGCCGGTGGGAAAGATCCTTATGTACCGTGGATTTGGAAATGCCGAAATGTCGGGCGGCAGCCCGGACGGTGGCACCGGTCTCGATCATGTACAC
Source organism: Oscillospiraceae bacterium (assembly GCA_017440925.1). Taxonomy (GTDB): domain Bacteria; phylum Bacillota; class Clostridia; order Oscillospirales; family Oscillospiraceae; genus Faecousia. The sequence goes on from JAFSAP010000020.1 coordinate 28,309, forward strand.
AGCCACTTCGCAGGCCCTTTTCTCCAGTGGTTCTGTCATAGGCACCCCTCCGATGTAAGTGTGCTGACAGAAAATCTTATGCAAAGCCAGGTAAAGATATGCACCTTGACACTGGACGGATAACAGGATAAAATAGCGGTAATATTTGTTTTTAGGAGTGGAAACCATGATTTATTTCAACAACGACTATGCTGAGGGCTGTCATGAGGCAGTACTGAATGCCCTTGTCCGTACCAATGCAGAGCAGACCCCCGGTTACGGTGAGGACTGCCACTGCGCTGCCGCTGCTGCAAAGATCCGCAAGCTCTGCGGCCGGGAGGATGTTGCTGTGCATTTTCTGGTGGGCGGCACCCAGACCAATCTGACGGTGATCGATGCAGCCCTCCGGCCGCATCAGGGCGCACTGTGCGCAGTCAGCGGCCATATCAATGTCCATGAGACTGGCGCTGTGGAGGCAACCGGACACAAGGTGCTGCCGCTGCCTTCCGCTGACGGAAAGATCACTGCCAAGCAGGTAGAGGACTATGTGCTGGCCCACCGGGCAGACGGTGCCTTTGAACACATTGTCCAGCCCAAGCTGGTCTATATCTCCAATCCCACCGAAATGGGCACTCTCTATAACCTGGCAGAGCTGGAAAGCCTGTCAGAAACCTGCCATAAGCTGGGTCTGTATCTGTTTATGGATGGTGCCCGCCTGGGCTATGGTCTGGCAGCCAGCGGAAACGATGTGACCATGCAGGATATTGCCCGGCTGTGCGATGTGTTCTACATTGGCGGTACCAAGGTCGGCCTGCTCTTTGGTGAGGCAGTGGTCATCGGCAACCCTGCCCTGGCGGAAGATTTCCGGTATCTCATCAAGCAGCATGGCGGCATGCTGGCCAAGGGCCGTCTGTTGGGTGTCCAGTTCGATGCCATTTTGGAGGATGACCTGTATTTCAAGATCGCTGCCCATGCGGACAAGCTGGCAGACACCATGCGGGAGACCTTTGATGAACTGCAGGTGCCTTATCTGGTGCCCGGTATCACCAATCAGATTTTCCCCATTCTGCCGGATACCGTTCTGGAGGAACTGGCAAAGCAGTTCTGCTTCACAGAGATGGAGCGTGTGGATGAAACCCACCGGGCAGTCCGCTTCTGCACCAGCTGGGCAACCAGGGAAGAGAATGTTGCGCTGCTGTGCGACGTGCTTCGCAGTCTGATGAACAGATAATTTACAGCTTGTTCACTGGCTTTCTGCAGATTTTACGTTATAATAGCGTAAAAGGAGGATTGCAGTCATGCACATCGATAAAAAAATGATGCACCGGATTTTCCTTCTGGTGGCCGGCAGCATCGTGTTTGGCTGGTTGGTACTGGATACCGCCCGGGCAACGGAACTATTTACAAGAATATGGGAGCTGATTGCACCCTTTGTCACTGGTGCAGCCATTGCATTCATTTTCAACGTGCCCATGCGGGCAATCGAAAACCAACTGGAGGGTATCCGGAAACAGGGAATCCGCCGGGGCTTTTCGCTGATCCTCACCATTGCGGCATTGGTGCTGGTGATCACTTTTGTGGTGGAGCTTCTGGTGCCTCAGATCCGGCTGACCATTGATTCCCTCAGCCAGCAGATCCCGGCCTTTGTGGAGAAAACGGCGGCCAAAATTGTGATCTTCATGGATGAGAATCCGGAAATGAAGGCCTGGGTACTGGAATCCATGAATTTGCAGAGCATTGAATGGTCTGACTTTCTGAAGCAGACGCTGACGCTTATCGGAGAAAGCGTTTCTTCCGTCATGGGCAGCGCTTTCAATGTGATCGGCAATGTGACCGGAGCGGTTGTCAATACCGTCATCAGCGTTGTATTTGCCATTTACTGCCTGTGCCGAAAGGAGATCCTGGCCCGTCAGGGACGGCGGATCCTGTATGCCATTCTGCCGGAAAAGCGGACCGATGAGATCATTCGGGTACTTCGGCTGACCAATGTGACCTTTTCCAACTTTATTTCCGGACAGTGCCTGGAAGCGCTGATCCTGGGGTGCCTGTTTGCAGTGGTCATGGCGCTGCTGAAAATGCCCTATATCCCTCTGGTCAGTGTTATCATTGCAGTAACGGCGCTGATCCCTGTGGTGGGTGCTTTTGTGGGCTGTTTGGTCGGCGCATTCTTCATTCTTGTGAATGATCCGATCCAGGCGGTGACATTTATTGCTATGTTCCTGGTGCTGCAGCAGTTGGAAAATAATCTGATCTATCCCAGAGTGGTGGGAACTTCCATTGGTCTGCCTGGCATGTGGGTTCTGGTGGCGGTTACCGTTGGCGGTGAGCTGATGGGTGTGGGCGGAATGCTTCTGATGATCCCCCTGGCTTCTGTTGGGTATACCCTTGCCCGGGAATTTACAGACAGACGGCTGGCTGAGCGGAATATCCCTCCGGAAAAGCTGGAGGATCAGCCCATGGAGATCAAGTCCCGGTTCCAGCAAAACCGGGAACGTAAGGAAAACAAAGCAGCGGTTGCCCTGCAGCGTGCGCTGAAAAAAATGCAGAACCAGCAAAAGAAAGAAAAGTAATGATCTCAAACCACCACGGAAGGGTTCCGTGGTGGTTTTTTACAAAATGTTCACCGGTTGATTTTATAATGTGATTGCAATATTTTTACAGATATGGTATGATTATTTCGCCAAACAAAGCTGAATCAGGAGAAGGGATTTTTTACCCAGGGGGTAGTATACCCTTTTTGCAGATACTATCTGAGTTGTGTTCGGTAAAAACGCAACTCCACTCAGATAGTAATAAGGGGTTCCTTTTCTGTTTGGGCTTTGTTTGGCGACAATCGGAGTTCGCGTTTTTCAGTGCGTCAGCTTCGGTTGGCGCACTTTTTTATAGCCAGACCCAATAATGGAGAAGAGAGGGAAGTTTATGAAAAAGCGTTTTGTATGTATTCTGTTGGTATTTCTTCTGATACTTCCGCTTTTTGTGTTTACAGCAGCTGCAGAAGATGGACAATCCACGGATAATACCACTGCGACCACGGCTACACAGGCGACACAGGCAACACAGCCGCCTCCATCCAGCACACCCACAACACCGCCAGCCACACAGCCGACTACTCCGGCATCTACGGAAAGTACACAGCCATCCACACAGCCTTCTACAGAAAGCACGCAGCCTTCCACGGAGAGTACCCAGCCCAGCACGACACCAACGACTTCTCCGTCTGACTGTTCTCATACCTATGGAGAATGGAGCGCTTCCGTAACCAACCATACCAGAAGCTGTACAAAGTGCACCTATACAGAATCCACAGCCCATACCTGGTTCTCGGAAACGGTTACAGTTGCACCTACCTGTAAGGATGCCGGCGGCACCGCCAAAATCTGTATGGTCTGCGAATACCTTGTTCTGACCGATATTCAGCCTCCGCTGACTACCCATACTTATAAAAACGATTGCGATACTGAATGCGATGTATGCGGTCTGAAACGGGAAATCACTCATAAGTACAGTGCAGCATGGAGCAAGAACGGCAAGGGTCACTGGCATGCCTGCACCATTTGTGGCGCTGCCGGTGAACTGAAGGCACATTATCCCGGCCCTGCTGCGACGGAAGAAAAAGAGCAGATCTGCCTGACCTGCGGATATGTTCTGATGAGAAAAAAGAGCCATACCCACGAGTACAGCAAGGAATGGACCAGCGACAGTGCCGGTCATTGGCATGTCTGTGACGGCTGCAGCGAACTGAAGGACTATGCGGCCCATTCTTACGAGAATGGGTGCGATACGGACTGCGGCATCTGCGGCTATACCCGCAATGCAGTGCATACCTTTGGTGCCGACTGGGTGAAGGATGATAAGACCCACAGCGGTGTCTGTATGCTCTGTGGAGAGAAGGTAGAAACAGAAGATCATATTCCCGATGCCTCCGGTGCCAGCTGCAGCGTCTGTGGTTATGCTCTGGAAGCTGCAGAAGAAACAGAAGCAGTGCATGAGCATATCTATGATGGTGCCTGGGAATATGATGATGATGGTCATTGGCAGACCTGTTCCTGCGGCGAAAAGAAGGAGTCCCAGACACATTCCTGGGATGAGGGCAGGGAAGCAGGAAAGAAAACCATCCTCTATACCTGCAAAACCTGCGGTGCCCAGATGCAGGAGCAGCAGGAGGGTGGAAGCTTCCCCTGGCTTGCCGTGCTGATTGGAATTGTTATGATTGGCGCACTTGCAGGAATCATCGTCTGTGTTGTATTGCTCAGAAGAGAAAGTAAATATGGCCGATAAATAGAAGGATCCCGGAAAGCGACTGCTTTCCGGGATTTTTTACAGGGCCGTGAATTCGTAATTTTCAAATTTCAGCTGATCGCCCACATCCACACCAAAGGGCAGCAGGGCAATGGCAACCTCAGATACCACGCCGCTGTCCGCATAGCGGACATAGGCATAGTCACCACGGATATCAATGATGGTACAGATCATGGCAGGCTCCTTAGCGGATAAAGTTGGTGAAAACCTTGGGATCCGGTGCGGGAAGTTCTACAGTATCCTTGGCAGCTTCAAAGGCTTTCATCATAAATGCCATGTTCTTTGCCAGATTCCGCATGGTGCGGATACCTTCCGGATCCTGTGTAGCTTCACCGGGCTTGCCGCCGTGGATGATATTCCAGTAGGAGCTGGAAGCCACCGGCATCTGGGAGATGGTGAAATACTTGTTCAGCACATCCATGGCAGCGGTGGTACCTCCCCGGCGTGCACAGACAATGGAGGCACCGACTTTCATCCGTAGATCAGCGCTGTTGCTGTAGAACAGGCGATCCAGGAAAGAAATCAATGTGCCATTGGGGGAGGCATAGTATACGGGGCTTCCGACGACCATGCCGTCAGCATGTGCCAGCTTTTCAGCAGTTTCATTAACGATATCATCATGAAATACGCACTTTCCCAGCTTATAGCAGCCGCCGCAACCCTGGCAGCCCCGGATCAGCTGGTTTCCCACCTGGATAGTTTCCGTCTCAATACCAAGTTCCGCAAAGACCTGGGCCATCTGTTCCAGGGCGAATGCGGTATTTCCATGAACTCTGGGACTGCCGTTGATCAAAAGAACTTTCATAGAGTATCTCCTTTTAAGAAAACCGCCCCTGTTTCCAGGGGCGGTGCGTTTTGATTCAGGGAACGATGGTACAGGAGATTAGTCCTTGTACATCTCCACCAGCTTGACCAGATGCTCGTAACGCTCCTTGGCAGCAGCTTCGTTCTGAGCGAACAGAACTTCGGCGCGGTCGGGGAACTCACGGGTCAGACGGGCATAACGGGCTTCGTTCATCAGGAATTCCTGATAGCCATCCTTGGGAGCCTTGCTGTCCAGCTGGAACTTGCCGGTCTCCTTGGAGGGATCGAAGCGGAACAGATTCCAGTAGCCGCACTCAACAGCCTTCTTCATCTCAGCCTGGCAGTTGGTCATGCCGCCCTTGATGGAGTGCATCTCACAGGGAGCGTAGCCGATGATCAGGGAAGGACCGTTGTAAGCTTCTGCCTCGCAGATAGCCTTGATGGTCTGAGCCTGGTTTGCACCCATAGCGATCTGAGCAACGTAAACGTAGCCGTAGCTCATAGCGATATCGGCAAGGCTCTTCTTCTTAACTTCCTTACCGGCAGCTGCAAACTGTGCAACCTGACCGATGTTGGAAGCCTTGGAGGCCTGACCGCCGGTGTTGGAGTAAACCTCGGTATTGAATACGAAGATGTTGACATCTTCGCCGGAAGCGAGAACATGGTCAACACCGCCGAAGCCGATGTCGAATGCCCAGCCGTCGCCGCCGAAGATCCAGGTGGACTTCTTGTTCAGGTAGTCCTTCTTTGCAAGAACGTTCTTGCAGGCGTCGCAGTGTGCGCCCTTGGCCTCGATGAGAGCAACGAGACGCTTGGAAGGCTCCTGGTTGGCGTTGCCGTCGTCGTAGGTGGCCAGGTAATCCTGAGCTGCCTGCTTGATCTCGGCATCTTCAGCATTTGCTGCAATGTACTCAACAGAGGGCTTCAGATCGTCGCGGATCTTCTTCTGGCCCAGGTGCAAGCCAAGGCCGTTCTCTGCGTTGTCTTCAAAGAGGGAGTTGGCCCAGCC
>JAFSAP010000003.1 GCA_017440925.1 Oscillospiraceae bacterium
CGGGCAAAGTCTTGAAACGGGATCTGAGCAAGATGGCTGCCGGAATGATCCGAAAATGAGAAAATCATTGGTTCTATACAGAATAGAACTGATGGAATTGTTACATTTATGTCAACTAACTATTGACCACTTCACCACAGGGGTGTTGCGGTCTACCAGCTCAAAAGCTGGTAGACCGCAGTGCATTAACAAATCTAGCTGACGAATCCATAGTGGTTCCATCAAAAGAAGAGAATAGCAAAAAACTTCTTGACAAAATTCTATGCATATAGTATAATACTTAAGCTGTCTAAAAATGCTGCTATAGCTCAGCCGGTAGAGCGCATCCTTGGTAAGGATGAGGTCGCCAGTTCAAATCTGGCTAGCAGCTCCAAAAGCAAAAGGCCACTCGAAAGAGTGGCCTTTTATTTTTGGCATGGAGGGCCAGGTTTGAATGACTAAATGCAATATGCCAGTGGCATATTGCAGGAAACCAGTTCAAAAACTGGTTGACCACAATACTGAAACAAATCTGGCTAGCAGCTTATCATCCCATCCAAACGGATGGGTTTTCTTTTTTATAAAAAATCTTTAAAAAATACTTAATTTGATTTCCAATCCTGGTGGGTTTATAATAAATATATCCAATCAATAGGGGGGATTCGATGGGCTATCTTCTGTTTGCCCTGCGGGAAATACTTCCGGCAGCCGTACTGCTGATACCGTTTTATTGCGTGCTTCAGCGAAGAGTTCACCTGGATATGCACAGAATTGTGTTTTACTATCTTATATCCTGTTATCTCTGCGGCGTGTATGTGCTGGTTGGATTGCCCAATATTACCTATTTCCGGTTTGATTTCAGCGGCAATCTGATCCCTTTCCGGGATATGCTGAATGGACTGAGAAGCACGGTTCAAAATGTGCTGCTGTTTGTTCCCTTGGGGCTTTTTCTACCGTTTCTGGATTCAAAGTACAGGGAACTGAAGCATACGGTGGGATTTGGTTTTTTTACATCGCTTTGCATAGAACTCCTACAGATTTTTACCTATCGGGCAACAGATGTGAATGATCTGATCGCCAACACTCTGGGAACCTTCCTGGGATATGTCCTTGCCGGATTGCTGATGAAAAGGATTCCGGTGTTGGAGAAAGCCTCACTCCGGGAAGATAAAAGGACTATGCCCATCCTCTTTGGAACTGCTGCTTGTGTCATGTTTTTCCTGCAGCCCTTTGCAGTCATGCTGCTGTGACAGGACGAAGAAAGAGAAAATATTGTAATTGGAAGGAATGTTTGTTATAATACCCATAAAGGAGGTATCTGCCATGAAAAAGATAATGTCCGTATGTCTGATATTTGGTTTGGTTGTTTCATTGTGCGCCTGCGCTTCCGGGCAGGAACCTGCGGAAGCAGCCTGCGGCCACGAAGCCTATTCCGATCTGATCGCCCGGCTGGAAGCAAAGGATTTTGACGGTGCCCGTTCCATCATTGACATTCTGGAAGGACAGGAAAACCCTGTGGCTACGGTGACGGTGGAAACCACGGCTGCGGAAACACCGGCACAGGAAGAGCCTACTCTGCCGCCGGCACAGCCAGGTTCTGTGGTTACAGCAGATATGGAAATCGTGAAACTGACACAGTACAATGTAAACGAATATTTTGAGTTTGTAGATGACTATCTGATCTCTGAGAGAAGCGGCTGCAATCAGTACATCGTTCTGAAGGAAGAATACGCTGACCGGCTGATCAGTGCAGAAAATGTCCGCATAGATGTTTCCTATCTGATGACAAATGCCTACGGCGAAATCGATATGAAGGCCGAGGAATTCAAGTCAGAATATTTTGATATCACCTCCAAGCAGCGGCTGTCAGACACACTGGAACTGGACAGGAACAATACAGCCTGGATTGCCCAGCCCACCTATTCAAACAGAAAAGGCTGCTTCCAGGATTTTGTCATGGATGTGGAAATCGAATCCGGGTCCGGTACACTGACCTTTTCGTAATAATGGAATATCCGAGAGCGGCCTGCGGGCCGCTCTTTTTCATGCAATCTTGACATTTGCCCCAAAGTGCAGTACGATACAACCAAATTTCTGAAATCAGGTGACAGTATGATTGGGTTGGGAACCATCATCAATACGGCAGCCATTCTGGCAGGCGGTCTTCTGGGGGGACTTTTCGGACGGTTTCTCACGGAAAATACCCAGGACATGCTGACAAAGGTCTGCGGCGTCAGTACCTTGTTTATCGCGGTATCCGGTGCCCTGGAGGGGATGCTGACAGTGGAAAATGGCCGGATCGTCAGCGGCGGAGCTATGCTGATCATTGGCTGTCTGGCCATTGGCGCGTTTGTGGGAGAACTGCTGAATCTGGAGGATGCCTTTGAACGTTTCGGCAGCTGGCTGAAGATGAAAACCGGAAATGCCAAGGACAAGGGGTTCGTGGATGCATTCGTGACAGCTTCGTTGACAGTCTGCATCGGCGCCATGGCTATTGTGGGTTCTATCCAGGACGGTATTTTGGGGGATTATTCCATTCTTGCCACCAAAGCGGTGCTGGATCTGATCATTATTATGGTTATGACCTGCTCCATGGGCCGAGGCTGCGTTTTTTCGGCCATCCCCGTTGCGGTGTTCCAAGGAAGTATTACCGCCCTGGCGGGGCTTGTAAAACCCCTTATGACGGACGCAGCCCTCGCCAATCTGTCTCTGGTCGGTAATATTCTGATTTTCTGCGTGGGCGTGAATCTGGTATGGGGAAAGAAGATCCGGGTAGCCAATCTGCTGCCGGCAGTGGTGGTGGCGGTGATTGCGGCATTTCTGCCATTCTAATACGCATTTTTTATAAAACGGCCTTGTTTTATAAAAAAGACACCGCCCGTCGGCGTTGTCGATTCAGACATTTTTGAAAATAAAAATGTCTGAATTCCGTCTCATAGCGTTTTTGACGCACCTTCGGTGCTATAAAATGAAAAACCGCATCCAGCCGGATGCGGTTTTTTTAGTTGCGAAAATGGAAAAATCGTGGTAAATTGAAGAGGAAAAGAAAAAAGAAAGAAGAGATTTTCTATGGCCTGGCTGGATAAAATGCATCATCCGGAATACTATGTAAAAACCTTTCTGAAATGGGGCTTTCTGGGACTGCTGATGGGTGCCCTCGGTGGACTGCTGGGTGCGATCTTCCACCATGCCCTGCACTTTGTGACCCACATCAGAAGCGAACACACCTGGCTGATCTTCCTGCTGCCGGTGGGCGGTCTGCTGACAGTTGCACTGTACCGCGTACTGAAGATGCAGGGCAACCGCGGTACCAATGAGATCATCGATGCTACATTGGATGGCCATAGTGTCAGCCCCATGGTGGCGCCTTCTATTTTTCTGGCAACGGCAATGACCCATCTGTTCGGCGGCTCTGCCGGCCGGGAGGGTGCAGCATTGCAGCTGGGCGGCTCCACGGCTTCCATGCTGGCAAAGCTCTTTAAGCTGGGAGAAGAAGATCGGAAGGTTATGGTCATGGCAGGCATGAGTGCAGTCTTTGCGGGCTTGTTTGGTACGCCGCTGACAGCAACCTTGTTCTGCATGGAGTTTGAATCCGTGGGAACTCTGTTTACCCCTGCGCTGCTGCCCTGCTATCTGGCAGCCTTTACTGCCAGCCGGGTATCCGGCCTGTTGGGGGTCCATGCGGAAACCTATCTGCTGGACAGTGTTTATGCCATCACCATGGGTAACAGCTGGAAGTTCCTGGTGCTGGCCGTGCTGGTTTCCGGACTGGGAATTGCCATGTGTGCAGTATTTCATAAAGCGGAGCATCTGGCTGCCCATCATCTGCCCAATCCCTATGTCCGCATTGCAGTTGGCGGCATCATCATTACTGTGCTGACCCTGCTGGTGGGCGACCACCGGTTCAACGGTGCCGGTATGGATATGGCTCTGAAAGCTGTGGGTGGTGAAGCAGACTGGTATTCCTTCCTGCTGAAACTGTTGTTCACCGCTGTGACCCTCTCTGCGGGCTTCAAGGGCGGTGAGATCGTCCCCACCTTCTGCATTGGCGCTACCTTTGGCTGTGTCCTGGGGGGCCTCCTGGGGCTGGATCCGGGTGTCGCAGCGGCATTGGGACTGGTGGGCCTGTTCTGCTGTGCCACCAACTCTCCCTTTGCCTCTATTGTGCTGAGCATTGAGATGTTCGGCAGTGCCAACTTGTATCTGTTTGCATTGATCTGTGTGATCTGCTTTGTGTTGTCCGGCCACAGCGGTCTGTATGCCAGCCAGATCATCCAATTCTCCAAGTCCGGTATTCCCGGAAGCCGGCAGGAACAGTAAATGATTAAAAGAAAAAGGCCGGAGCGTTAATCGCTCCGGCACTCTTTTTTGCGGTATTGGGTTGGGGTGCATCCATATGCATCCCGGAAAGACTTTGTAAAATAGCTCATATCCTGGAAACCGCAGGATGCAGCGATTTCGGAAATGGATAAAGGGGAATACAGCATCAGGCCAGCAGCCTGCCGGATGCGGTACTGTTTGAGATACTGAATGGGCGTGGTGCCGATGGAACTGCGGAAACAACGCAGGCATTCGCTTTCACCGATGGATGCGGCAGCTGCGATTTGGGAAATGGTCACGGTGTCACCATAATGCGCATGGAGAAAGGACAGCATGCTCTTGATCCGGTCTGCATCCCGGAAGTTCTTTGCCGTGGGCTGATAGGGTGTGTGGGGCATATTCTGCCAGAGCCTCAAGGTAAGTCTGGAAAGGGAACTGCGGACATTGAATTCATAGCCTGGCTCATTCCGGCTGCAGGCTTGCCAGGCAGCTTCAATGGCATCCAGTGCATCCTGCTGCCAGGGGACTTCCGGCGACAGAGATATCCATTCCAAAGTCCGGTTTTCCATAACAGGCTGCACATAATTCTGATATATGGCACTGTCCAGGCTGCCGCCCACAAGACGGGGATGAAAGACCAGTGAATGGAATACACAGCCGGTTGCATCTTCGTCCCAGCATCCGTGCAGAATACCGGAGTTGATAAAGAACCCTTCGCCGGCATGGAGTGTTCGTTTCTGCTGTCCTGCCACAACTGTACAGCTGCCGGAATGGATACGGACGGCCTCCCATTCTGTATGCCAGTGCCAGGGAACGTTCATAATTTGAAAGTCATCCTGGTAGCAGGCAACAGGAAAGGAGTCGCTTCCGTGTCTTGTCAGTTCCTGACCCTGGCTGTTGGTCTGAACACAACATTCGGATATCGCCATGGAAGCCTCCTTTGACGGTTTTCTCATAGAAAAATGACGGAATAGACATAACAGTTTCTATTTCTTGATGATATAATCATAGCAGAAATAAAGGAGGAAAGCAATATGGCAAGTTTTCTTTTGGCAATTATTTATATATCTTTTGTGAGCCTGGGCCTGCCCGATGCATTGCTTGGTGCCGCCTGGCCGACCATGCAGACCGATCTGGCGGTTCCTGTATCCTATGCAGGCGGCCTTTCTCTGATCATAGCCATCGGGACAGTGATCTCCAGTCTGCAGGCAGACCGCCTGGCCAAATGGCTTGGTACCGGAAAGATCATGGTCATCAGTGTGGCAATGACAGCCCTGGCGATTTATGGCTTTTCTGCCAGCAGTGCCTACTGGCAGCTGTGTCTCTGGGCCATTCCCTATGGCCTGGGTGCCGGAAGCGTAGATGCAGCACTGAATAACTATGTGGCGTTGCATTATGCCAGCCGCCATATGAGCTGGCTGCACTGCATGTGGGGCCTGGGTGCCAGCATCGGCCCTTATATCATGGGCGCGGCACTGACCGGGGGTCTTAGCTGGAATATGGGTTACGGCATCATTGCTGTTCTACAGGTGATCCTCACTGCTGTGCTGTTCTTCACCATCCCTCTGTGGAAAAAGCAGACCCTGGAGGCAAATGGAGAAACGGCACCTGCACCGCTGACTTTGAAGCAGATCGTGGGGATCCCCGGTGCGAAAGAGGTCATGGTGGCGTTCTTCTGCTACTGTGCACTGGAACAGACGGCTATTTTGTGGGGCAGTTCCTACCTGGTAAGGCACAATGGCTTGGATGAGGAAACAGCAGCAAGCCTGGCCAGCCTGTTTCTCATTGGACTGACCATAGGGCGGGGACTGAACGGTTTCCTGACATATAAACTCAGCGATGCCAATCTGATCCGGTTGGGCCAGGGGATCATTGCCCTGGGTGTTGGCATCATGCTGCTGCCCCTGGGAGCAGCTGCCAGCTTTGCAGGGTTGATGCTCTGCGGTCTGGGCTGTGCACCGGTTTACCCATGCATTATCCATTCCACACCGGAACACTTTGGCGAGGAAAATTCCCAGGCGCTGATCGGTGTCCAGATGGCCAGCGCCTATGTGGGCATCTGTGTTATGCCTCCGGTATTTGGTCTGCTGGCCCGGTATATCACAGCCTCTTTGCTGCCCTGGTACTTAGGCGGAATCCTGGTGGTGATGATCGCAATGTGTGAGCGGCTGAACCGAATCTGCAAATAATGCCATTTCATGGAAATGAAAGATTTTTATGAACAAGTCGTATAAGAAAACCGCAGTTCCAGTTTTGGAACTGCGGTTTTTGTTTGCGGTTAGCGTTCGTATTTACCTTTTTTTCCAAACCTGCCCAGGGGGATCTTCTTTGCGATAAGATTGCCGATGATGGCAAAGAGGATACCGGCAAAGATGGAGAAAATCACATCAGAGGGATAGTGGACATACAGGTACAGCCGGGAGAAGGCGATCAGCACAGCCAGGATCATGGCGGGAATGCCCATGGCAGGGCTGTTCAGCAGCAGAACCGTGGCAGCTTCAAAGGAAGCGATGGTGTGGCCAGAGGGGAAGGAGAAGTCATGGGGCAACTCCACCAGCAGCTCGCCGCCAGCCAGAAGATCATTCCATGTCTTTCCCAGTTCCTTGATCTGGAAATCATAGGGACGCATACGGCCCACCAGGGGCTTCAGGGTGATGTTGCAGATCAGCAGACCCATGGCCAGGGCGAACCACATGCCAAGGCCGGTGCGGCGGTATTTGGGAATGAACAGCAGCAGGGTTGCCCAGACCATCCAGAAGATACCGGCATCACCGAACAGGGTGATGATGGGCCAGATGGTATCCATAAATCCGGACTGCAGATGGGCCTGGATCCATTCCAGAATAGGCAGGTCAAAGGACACTGCCAGGGAATTCAGTAAAGAAAGCATGGTTTACGCTCCTTCCGTTGCATCGGGGGTTTCTGCAGCGGCTGCTGCAGCATCTTCGAACAGGGGATACAGCGTCATGGGCTCCAGAGTGGTACCGCTGGGGATGGTCACATCGCCGTTCTCATCGGGAACAAATACCAGGGTCTGGACGCGGGAACCGTTGTCCTGAATGGTTTCCCGGTACCAACCGGAGAATACCTTTCCGGCGGGAACAGACAGCCGGGGTGTTTCCAGAGTGGTGGATTCGATATCATAGAAGTCCTTGGACAGGACGGTGTCACCGTTCATGAAGGTCAGGCGAACCTTGCCGACAGTCTGTGCAACATCGGCATTGGTCATCTTGGTGACCTTCCAGGTGCCGCCCTTCTTCTCGAAGAGCAGGGTGGAGTTGATAGCCTTGGTTTGGGTGCCGCCGTCAGTCAGCTTGATGGTCAGCTCCGTGGTGACGTAGACAGAGAACATGTCATCGCCATAACGGCAGTAGTTGGAGACAGTGTCCTTGTCAAAGCTGATGCCGTTGTTGCCCTTGGTCCAGGTCAGAACTGTCTGGATAATGCTCTTGTAGGCACTGCCGGTGGAATCGAAGTACTTGCCAACCTCGGCACCGCTGGCTTCCTTGATGCCGTACTTTGCGTAGACCTTCAGGGCCTCCAGTGCCAGTTCCTTTTCGGCATCCGAGATGGCAACAGCCTCAAACTGCTCCACATACATGCCGGTGGCTTCATCATAGACGACTTCCATCTGGCTGCCCTTGCTGTCTACTACCGTGATGACAGGTTCAGCGATCAGACCGGTGATCTCATAAATGCTGGTCTTGGAAGAGGAGTAACCGGCGGGCAGGAAACCGCTGTCATCATTTTTCATGGAGGACATCTGGATCACATGGTCATCCGTCAGTGAAACGCCGTTGATCTGGGGAATATGGCCATCCACAGTCTGGATCCGGTAGCCGTTGGCCCGCTCGTAGAACAGACCTACCTCGCCCAGCCGCCATTCAGCAATGTCGGCAGAGGTGTCGCTGGAGGCCAGATAGTCAAAGAGCTTAATGAAGTTGAAGCTTGTGTTCTTTTCGCCACCGGTAAGGGTGAAGTAGGCCAGGCGCTTGTCACCCAGCTTGACGAAATACTTGACATCCTCAGACATGCCGGTGGAGGTCAGCTGATAGGTCAGTTCCTGGTCGCCCACAAGGTTTTCCATATAGGTGACGAAGGCTTCCTTGCCTTCATATTCGGTGTCGGCAATACCGGCAGCTTCATACAGGGCGCCCCAGTCGGGATCATCGAAAAGCTGGTGGAACACTTCTGCAGATTTTGTGGTGGGCTGGGCACCTTCATACTCCACCAGGAAGTCCTGAAGACGCTGCAGACCGAAGAACACAACCACAAAGAACAGGAAGATGAACAGGAAATACAATGTGTAGAAGATCACACCGCCCAGACGGGGGCCTCTTCTTTCGGGTGTTTGCGGAACAGCCTCCTGGCGGACAGGCTGCTTTTTGACAGGCTTTGCGGCAGGGGTTTCCCGCTGTGCAGCGGCCTGCTTTCTGGGAAGGGATTCCATAGGTGTACGGTCTTTGGGTGCAGACCGCCTTGCAGGAGCATCCTGGGGTGCAGGCCGTTTTGCAGGTGCATCCTGGGGTGCAGGCTGGCGGGAGGAGGCACTGCTGTTGCGCTCAGCCACCAAATCGCTGGTGCTTACGGTTGTGCTTTTGCGCTTTTTATCGAATTTACCTTGATACATGACTTACCTCCCTTTACTCAGCAGTCCGGACAAGCCAGTAGTTGGGCATACGTCTGGGCTGGGACTGGAGCACGGAATAGCTGTTGATGGTCTGAACCTGTCCGGCTTCACCAAACAGGCCGTGCATATCCCGGTACATCATGATGGAGGAAGAGCCGCCGTCCAGATTGCAGGCGTTGACGGCGCCGAACTCGATCATAATGTCGGTAACATCCCGGTAGGTGCCGCCGGGAGAACCGGCCTGGCGGCCGTCGATGCAAACGAAAATGACCGCACCGTCAGCACGCTGGCCGATGGCAGTACGGGGATTCAGACCGGAGGCCTTGTTGTAGGCTTCCTGGTTCACTTCGCCGTTGATGATCAGGGGCGGGCCGAATTCACAGCCGTCGCGGATGTTCAGAGCCTCTGCTTCTGCCTCGGTCATGGACTTGGCGACAACCAGAACATCGTCATCGTTGAAGCCCACGAAGCCGCCGCCGGTTTCGGCAACGGGAATGTTACCCCGGTTTGCATTGCAGATGAATTCACCTTCGGAGAAAACGATACCGGCGGGAACACTGCCGACATGGCTGCCTGCAGTACCATCGTCATTGAAAGCACCGGCGTTGATGGCGGCGATGATGCTGTCATCGGCTTCTGCCATGACTTCATTCAGACGCTTGCCGGGGATGCTGGTGGAATAGGTGGGGGAAGACCGGCCCATAAAGACCTTGCTGGGATCCCGAACTACCATGACATGGGCATTGTAGGTAGCGCCGGACAGCCGCTCGATGCGGACACCATCGGGGGAGTTGGCCCATTCATCGCTGGAGCCGGACAGAATGCTGTCCTTGTTGATGGTGACCAGGTCTGTATTGGTGGTGCTTTCTGCCATGGCCTCACTCTTGGGGTTGCGGATCTCATTGAGCACATCTTCTTCCAGGAACAGGCCGGGGATCCACTTAGTGGCGGAGGGTTCCAGCAGAGACATGGTCAGAATGGACCGCATGGCAGGGGAGGGGCCCTTGAAGATCACATTGGCTGCCAGGATCAGCGCGATCAGAACCAGCAGGACGATGGTAAACAGCACCAGGAAGAACCGGCGGATGATCCGGCCCACAATACCGCTGCCCTTCTTTTTCTTCTTGGCCTTTTTGGTTACAGGAGCCATCTCTTCATCATAAGAGAAGTCTTGGCTGCGCATTTTTTTGCTCATAGTAAATTACCTCTTATTTGGATTCTTGCGGTGCAAAGACCCAGCGCTGCTGGATCATATAGCTAAGGAAATACAGGGCGGTCATGACCACTGCGTAAATGAGGGTGCGCAGACCGTTGGCGCTGTCGCTGATGCCAAGCAGTGCGTAGACACCCTGGGTCAGCAGAACCTGGGCTGCCATCTGGGGCAGGGCCAGCATGTAATAGCGGAGCATTGCCTTTCCGGTATTTACATTGGTCTGGAACACCAGCTTCTTGTTCATGTAAAAGTTCAGCAGGGAGGAGATCACTCTTGCACCCACACCGGCAGCAGCGGTGAGGGCAAAGCCCTGCAGGAGTTTTCCGAGAAGGGCGGTAAGCAGGGAGTAAGCGCCGGTATCGACAATGGCGCTGACAAGACTACTTACCGTGTACCGAAAAAAATGGGCAAGGATCAGCTTGTAGATCCGCCAGGAATCATGGATCACCCGGAAATGGGAGCTCTTGTTTTCCTCAATGTAAACGGTGCGGATCTTTACTTCGTCAAAGGGGATGGCGTTGGTCTTAAAGGCCAGCAGCATGTTGGTTTCATATTCAAACCGGTCGCCGTAGACGTTTACCAGGGTTTCCAGAACCTTTCGGGGGATGGCCCGCAGACCGGTCTGGGTGTCGGAAATGGTCATGCCGACAAAGATCTTAAAAATCGCAGAAGTGGTCTTGTTGCCGAAGCTGGAACGGGCAGGCACGTCCGACTGGTTGAAGTCACGGCAGCCCAGAACCACATGCCCGGTTTCCAGCATATGCTCACAGCAGGCCCGGGTGTCGGCGGGATGGTGCTGGTTGTCGCCGTCCACAGTGACAACACCGAAACCCTCGGGACGGTTTTCCAGGAACCACCGGAAAGCGTTTTTCAGTGCGGCGCCTTTGCCTTTGTTGACTTCATGGTGCAGCAGATGAATCTCGGGATGCTGGGCTGCAGCCTCTTCAAAATAGTGCAGGTTTTCGGGCTTGCTGCCGTCATTGACCAGAATGATATCGGAAAAACCATATTCCAGCAGACCGTCGATGACGGCGATCAGCTTTTCATCCGGATCCAGGGAGGGCAGAACCACAGAAATCTGGGATAAGTCTTTCATTTTATCGCCTCTTCCTTAATTTGCGCATAGATTGTCATAATAAACTTAGTATACTATAGCACATTTCTTTCCGTTTGCAAAGCCTCTTCATAAATATTTAATAGATATTGTCGAAGAAAAAATGGCTTCCTCCGGCGATTCTTGACAGAAAAAAACGGGTATGGTAAATTACAGGCAGAACAAAGCCGGAAGGGATGGCGTTTTATGGAAAAAACAAAAAGAACAGGAAGGTTTTACCTGGCTCTGGTGATCTTCAGCCTGGTGGGACAGGTGGCCTGGGTGGTAGAGAATATGTATTTCAACGTCTTTGTTTACAAGATGTTCCATGCCTCTGCCTCCGATATTTCTCTGATGGTGGCAGCTTCTGCTGTCAGTGCAACCATCACCACATTGATCATCGGCGCACTGTCCGATAAGGTGGGCAAGCGGAAGCTGTTTATCTGCGGTGGTTATATTGTCTGGGGCATTACCATCTGGAGCTTTTCTCTGATCCGCCTGGATGTGATCGAAGCTCTGTTTCCCGGGGTTGCCTCGGCAGCGGCAGTGGGTGTTTCTCTGGTCATCATCATGGACTGTGTCATGACCTTTTTCGGATCGTCTGCCAATGATGCCTGCTTCAATGCCTGGCTGACAGATATGACCGATGAAACCAACCGTGGCGCGGCGGAGGGAATCAATTCTATGATGCCCCTGCTTGCTATCTTAGTGGTATTCGGCGGCTTTATGGGCTTCGACCTGGACAAGAGCGAAAGCTGGACGGCTATTTTCAACATTATCGGCATTGTGGTCATTGCCATTGGCGTGCTGGGTATTTTCCTCATTCAGGAGCCCAAGGTACGCACAGAGGATAATCAGAATTATTTTGCCAATATTTTCTATGGTTTCCGGCCTGGTGTCATTGCCTCCAACAAGCCCCTTTATGCCACGCTTCTGGCAGTGGCGGCTTTCAATATCTCCATCCAGGTATTCATGCCCTATCTGATCCTTTACTACAGTGTAACGCTGCAGATGGAGAACTATGTACTCATTATGGCACCGGCTATTATTCTGGCGGCTGTTTTTACTGCCTTTTATGGCCGCGTCTATGACCGTGTTGGATTCCAGAAGGCAGTCATCGTTCCCATTGTGCTGCTGATGCTGGGCTATGGCTTCCTGTATTTCTGCCGCAGTACGGCGCTGGTGTTTGTGGGAAGCCTGCTGATGATGTGCGGCAATCTGGGCGGCGGTGCCATGTTCGGCGCCATGGTTCGTGACCATACCCCTGCCAACAAGGCAGGCATGTTCCAGGGACTTCGCATCTGTGCACAGGTGTTGATCCCCGGTGTCATCGGCCCGGCTATTGGTGCGGCAGTGCTGAAAAATGCGGCCACCATTGCCAATGATGACGGCACCACATCGTTTATTCCCAATGAAAATGTGTTCCTGGCAGCTTTTGTGGCGGGTATTGCGATCTGGCTGGTGCTGCTGTGGCTGTTCAAGCTTCTGAAAAAGGAGGAAAGCGTATGCTGCAAAAACTGACCACTACCCGGGGCGAAGCCCTGTCCGGTACGCCCTGGACAGTTTATCCCCGTCCCCAGATGAAGCGGGAATCTTATTTCAATCTGAACGGAGAATGGGACTTTTCCGTAAAGGATCCGGTATTTGACCGGAAGATCCAGGTGCCCTTCTGTCCGGAATCTGCCCTTTCCGGTGTGGAGCAGCATTTCGGGGAGGGTGTGCCCCTGTGGTACCGCCGGAATGTGGTGCTGCCGGAGGGCTTTAACCGGGGACGTGTGCTGCTGCATGTCGGTGCAGCGGATCAGATTGCGGATATCTATGTCAACGGCAGCCATGTCTGCCACCATGAGGGCGGCTATGATGCTTTCTGCTGCGATATTACAGCGTATTTGAAAAAAGAAAATGAGATTATCATTCGCTGCATCGATGACCTGCGTGATCAGAAGTTCCCCTATGGCAAGCAGACTTTGACCCGGGGCGGCATGTGGTATACCCCGGTGTCCGGTATCTGGCAGACGGTATGGCTGGAAAGCGTTCCCGACACCCATATTGAAAAGCTGAACATTGAAAACCGGGAATATTCCGTCACGATTTCCACGGTTCCTACTTTGGAAGGTAAGGTCGTTGTGCCGGAACTGGGAGAGTATGTCCTGAAAAACGGCAGTGTTACCATCGCACCGGAAAAGCCCCATCTCTGGAGCCCCGAGGATCCCTACCTTTATGATTTTACGGTGGAGGCCGGGGAGGATTCTGTTCGTTCTTATTTTGTTGTCCGCAGTCTGGAAGTTCAGAAGGTGGGCGCTTATCCCCGGCTGTGCCTGAACGGTGTGCCTTACTTTTTCCATGCCCTGCTGGATCAGGGCTACTGGCCCGATGGCCTGTTTACCCCGGCAGCACCGGAGTGCTATGCCGACGATATTCTGGCTATGAAAAAACTGGGCTTCAACACGCTGCGAAAGCACATCAAAGTGGAGCCGGAGGAATTCTACTACCAGTGCGATAAGCTGGGCATGATCGTCTGGCAGGACATGGTGAACAACAGCGATTACAATTTCCTCCGGGATACGGCCCTGCCCACCGTGGGAATCCAGAAGCTGAATGACAAAAACCTCCATAAAGAGGAAGCTCACCGGCAGGTGTTTTTCCAGGCAGCAGAGGCGGCAGTGAACCAACTGAAAAACCATCCCAGCATCTGCTACTGGACGATTTTTAATGAAGCCTGGGGCCAGTTTGACAGTGACAATGTCTATGACTGGTTCCGCGGTCTGGATGATACCCGGTTTATTGATTCTACCTCCGGCTGGTTCCGGCAGAAAAAGAGCGATGTGGACAGCCGCCATGTGTATTTCCGAAAAGTGAAGCTGCAGGGCGATGGAATCAAGCCTCTGGTGCTGTCGGAATTCGGCGGCAAGACCTGGAAAGCGGAAGGTCACGTATTCAACCCGGATAAGTCCTACGGTTACGGTGGCTGTAAATCCAGAGAAGAACTGAATGACGCACTGGTGAAGCTGTATATGGAGGAAGTGCTTCCCTGCATCCATAATGGTCTCTGCGGCGCGGTGTATACCCAGATATCCGATGTGGAGGACGAGATCAACGGCCTTATGACCTATGACCGGAAGGTGGAGAAGATCGATCCGGAGAAGATGCTTCCTGTGGCGGCAGCCATGCAGCAGGCGATCCGGGAAAAATAAGTTGCAAATTTCATGCAGATACGGTAAAATACCCGAAAAGGGAAAGGAAGTGAGCCCATGAGATCGGTTCCAGATAAAGAAACCTTAGGCCATATTGCGGAGCTTTTCAAGGGCTTTGCAGACCCCACCCGGGTGCATATCCTGTGCCTTTTGCTGACAGAGGGGGAACTTTGCGTCACAGACATTGCAGAAAAGGTGGAAATTTCCCAGAGCGCTATTTCCCACCAGCTGAAGAGTCTGAAACAGATGCATCTGATCCGGTTCCGCCGGGAGGGAAAGAATATCCTCTATTCTCTGGCGGATGACCATGTAAAGACCATACTGCAGATGGGCCTGGAGCATGCACAGTGTGAATAAGGATAAGCGGCATGAGTTTTCATGCCGCTTTTTCAAATTTTTAAAAACTATGTGAAAGATTTTCCAATTTTTTGCGTCATGATAGGTGAAGGATAAAAACAAGGAGGGATCGGAATGGAAGATCAGAAGATCATTGATCTTTACTGGCAGCGGTCAGAGCAGGCCATCCGGGAAACGGATTCCAAATATGGCGGCTACTGCTACTGCATTGCCTATAATATCCTTGCAAACCGGGAAGATTCCGAGGAAAGCGTCAGCGATACCTATCTGTCTGCCTGGCATGCTATGCCCCCCAGGCGGCCGGGGATCCTGGCGGCATTTCTGGGAAAGATCACCCGGCATATCTCCATTGACCGCTGGCGCAGGCGCACTGCAGAAAAACGGGGCGGGGGAGAAGTGGTTCTGGCGCTGGAAGAACTGAATGACTGCCTGTCCGATGGCTGCAGCGCGGAAGATGCTGTGCAGAAAAAGGAACTGACGGTATTCATCAACCGGTTTCTGGATGCCCTGCCGGAAACGGAGCGCAATGTGTTCCTGTGCCGGTACTGGTATGTGGATCCTGTGAAGGACATTGCCGATACTCTTGGCTTTTCTGTGGGCAAAGTCAATTCCATGCTGCACCGTACCCGGGAGAAGCTGCGCCGGGCATTGGAAAAGGAGGGCTACTGATGGATGCCATGACACTTTTTGAGATCATCGGCAATGCCCGCGACAAATATGTTGTAGAAGCGGAGAAGATTCGCTCCGGTGCGGTTCCGGCAGCTTCCCACGGCGTGCCAAGGAAACGGCTGCTTCTGGCTGCGGCAGTTCTTGCCCTGACAGCCTTGCTGGTGGGCTGCGCGGTGGTGTATGCTCTGCGGATACAGAATCTGAAAGTGGGTGAATTTCAGCACTACATATCCGGCATCTTTGACGATACTCCGGCAGAAGAACCGAAGCCCATCACGTTGATCTCCCTGCAGGGCACACACCTGGAGGCTATGACCGAGTGGATCGCATTTATCCAGGCCTATGACAGCGACCATATGATTGCCGTAGAAGCAGAAAGTGCAGGAACACCCGGAAAGGTTCCGGCGCAGTATTCCGTGACCTATGGTTGCCATACCCAGGAAATGGTGGACAAGCTGGAGGAAATTGCAGAGAAATATGATTTAAGGCTGCTTTCTGACCAGAGGCCGTTTATGCAGGGAGAAGGAATGCAGGTGCTGGATGCCCTGGGGATCAACAGCCTGTACCGAAAAAATGATTGGTCAGCGGTATCCTATCTGGATGGATGCTATTACCCGGAAGGTACGTTTGAGATGAACCTGTCCATCAGTCTGGAGGGAAGCGACTGGAACTGTACGGATAATCCGGCGACGTACCGGTATTCCCGTAAGGATTATTTCGATCCGGTTTATGGAGCAGTCAGTGACCCGGATGCCTACACCCAGTGGAATTATACCCGGGAAGATGGGAATCAGGTGTTGCTGGCTATGAGCAGGGAATTTGCCAGAATCTATATTGATCTGCCCGAAGCATTTATTTCCCTTTCCATGGAAGCCTGCGAGTGGGAAACGGGCGGTGTCCGGATCCCCATGACAAAAAAGGCATTGGAGCAGATTGCAGAGCTTCTGGATCTGACCATTCAGCCGGGACAGGTAAGTATGGCAGATACAATAGGGAGCACCTCTCCTGTGAAAATGGACGCAGCAGAGTATGCCCAAATCGTAGCAGACTATATCGCCAGAATACCCAACCCGGAAAATGGCAGTTATCTTCTGTATGATCTCAATGGCGATGGCGTAGAGGAACTGCTGATCAATGGCTGGGGTATTTACTCCATGGAAGATGGCGTTCCTTACGAATACATGAACAGGGATAAGGTGCTGACAATATTGCCTATGATGCGTCCCTGCGAGGGAAATATCGTGGAAATATATTTGGAAACCGATGGACATTTGGCAGAGGATGCCTGGTATTTTTACCGGGCGGAGGCCCAGTCCATGGCTTACATTGTTGGCGTGACCTATAACAACCGAACGGATACCTGGACACTGATTCCCGATGACGATCCCTGGACAGAGAATAACCGGCAGATTCCGGAGGTGGAGGCAAGCCAGATTCTGGATTCCTATACCAGGGTGGCGTTTGACTGGCGTCCGGTGAAAAAATATGGTGAGCCCTATACACCCATAACATCTTCAGACCCTTACACAAAGTATATTTTTGGAATGATGGAAAGATTTCCGAAAGCAGCAGAATATCAATATCTGCTGATGGATCTCAATGGGGATGGTGTAGAGGAACTGATCACCCGGGATGAACGGGTACATGGGCCTTACGGGCAGGAACAGCTTCTTCTGAAAATCCATACCATTGAGAATGGGGAATTGAAGAAACTGGCAGGTGGTATTGACCATATCTGTGAGGGTGGCATTCTGGAGGAAACCCAGGAAGATTATGATCCCAGAGATTATGGAGAATTCTGGAGATACTCCCGGCTGACAGAAAATGGCGTAGAATTTGTGGAGAAAATTGTCCAGGATCCCATTACGAATATTTGGGGCCGGGTAGAAGCCGGACAAGAGGGACGGGATGTGACGGAAGCAGAGGCCATGGGTGTGGTAAACGCTTACCGGGCAAAACGGCTGGACATGCAGATGAAACCCTTTTCGGAATATCCCATGAATTAAACAAAATGCGCGATACCCATACCTGGGTATCGCGCATCATTTTGCATAATTACAGCACCTTGGACAGGAAATCCTTCAGTCTGGGATGCTGGGGATTGTCGAACACTTCTGCAGGGGTGCCCTGTTCCAGGATCTTGCCCTCGTCCATGAAGAAGATCCGGTTGCCCACTTCCCGGGCGAAGCCCATTTCGTGGGTGACCACCACCATGGTCATGCCGCCGTTGGCCAGTTCCTTCATAACTTCCAGAACTTCACCGACCATTTCGGGGTCCAGGGCGGAGGTGGGCTCGTCAAAAAGCATCACCTTGGGGTTCATGGCCAGGGCCCGGACAATGGCAATTCTCTGCTTCTGGCCGCCGGACAGCTGGTTGGGATAAGCGTCCGCCTTTTCCTCCAGACCGACACGGCGCAGCAGCTGCATGGCGGTTTCGTCTGCCTCTGCCTGGGTCATGAGGCCGGTGCGGACAGGCGCCAGGGTGATGTTACGCTTGATGGTCATATTGGGGAAGAGGTTAAAGTGCTGGAATACCATGCCCATCTTCCGGCGAACAAAGTCGATGTTGGCCTTGGGGTTGGTGATCTCATGGCCGTCAAAGAGGATAGTGCCGGCAGTGGGTTCTTCCAGCAGGTTGAGGCTGCGCAGGAAGGTGGATTTGCCGGAACCGGAGGGTCCGATGATGACCACCTTGTCGCCGGGATAAATGTGCTCGGAAATGTCCTTCAGAACTTTGTTGTCGCCGAAGGATTTGCTCAAATGCTTAACGTCTATCACTTTGACGCAGTCTCCTTTCCAAAAGTCCTACCAGCCAGGTGAAGATAATGACCAGCACCAGATATACGCAGGCAATGCCGATCAGAGGGAACATCTGTTCATAGGTCCTGCCGTAGATGGCCTGAGCAGCATACACCAGCTCCTTGCCGCCGATGACAGTGATCAGAGAGGTATCCTTCAGCAGAATGATAAATTCGTTGCCCAGGGAGGGAAGGATCGCCTTGAAGGCCTGGGGAATGACGATGAAGCGCATGGTATCAATATAATTCAGACCCAGGCTTCTGCCGGCTTCTGCCTGGCCGGGATCCAGAGCCATCAGACCGCCGCGGATGATCTCCGCAACATAGGCACCGGAGTTGATACCCAGGGTCAGCGCACCGACCATGGTATAATTACGGGAGGAAGAGAAGATTACAAAACCCATAATCAGAAGCTGCACCATCATGGGCGTGCCGCGGATAATGGTGACATACACCTGGCAGATGCCATTGAGAATGCCGAGGAAGAGATTTTTATGGCCGGGACGCTGCTGGTCGTGGGCAGTACGAACCATTGCCACAAGAATACCCAGAACAATACCAATGGCAAGGGCCATGGCTGTGACCATCAGTGTGGTGCCCACACCATTTAAATACTGCTTCCACCGGTCGCCAACGATGAATGCCTGAAAGAATTTTACGTAGAACTCCTGCCAGCCGGTAGCCTCGCCGGACTGCAGCAGGACTCTCCATGCTTCATATTGTGCCACAAACTCACTCCTAAATTTGATTTTTCAGTTAGATTATCTCCGGAAAACTGCCTGTTTTAAGCAACTTTCCGCAAATGACCGGAAAAGAACAAGACGTAAGGGCGGCTTTTGCCGCCCTTACGGGATTCGCAAAGGATCTTATTCAGCGGGGATGTACTTGGCAACGATGGATGCCAGGGTGCCGTCCTCGGACAGCTCCTTCAGAGCGCCGTTGACTGCTTCCAGCAGAGCGGTGTTTTCCTTGTTCATGCCGATGGCATAGAACTCTTCCACCCAGGTGCCTTCCAGAATGGTCAGACCAGCGTTGGCTGCCACGAAAGCTTCAGCGGGAGCGGAGTCGATGATGACGCAGTCGACCTGGCCGTTGATCAGGGCCTGGACAGCGGAAGCACCGTTGTCATAAGCGGTGACATGATCTTCACCGTAGCCGCCATTTTCGGGGCTGTCGGATGCGTAGATGTAGCCGGTGGTGCCGCGCTGGCAGCCGATCATCTTCTCACCCAGGTTGTCCATGGTGACATCGGAGCCTTCCTTGACGATGACCACCTGCACGCCGGTGGCGTAGCTGTCAGAGAAGTTCATGACCATCTGACGGTCTTCGGTAACGGTAACACCAGCCATGACGATGTCGGACTTGTTCTGCTGAACAGCCAGCAAAGCAGCGTCGAAGTCCATGTCATCGATTACCAGCTCCAGGCCCAGCTTCTGGGCGATGGCACCGGCGACTTCCACATCGATGCCCTCGAAGGAGCCGTCATCGGCGACCATTTCGTAGGGAGGGAATGCGGCGTTGGTGGACATGATCAGCTTGCCCTTTTCAATGGTGTTCAGACCGGCATCAGCGGAGGAACCGCAGGCAGCCAGAGACAGCATCATAACAAGAACCAGCAGCATTGCAAACAGCTTTTTCATAATTCTTAATCTCCTTTTCATTGTCCTCTGGTCATGAGGACTGGAATGATGAATGAATTATAGCGCGGATAATATGCACCGTCAATTAGAGAAACAGACAATAATAGGAAAAAATATCCGGTTTGCATGATAAAAATAGCACAAAAACATTCAAAACGGATGTGAATATACGATTATGCATCCTTTATATGCGGTATTAAACTGGAATAATATACGGATATATAGTAAAAATATGCATAAATATACAAAAATGATTCCCGGACAGAAACGTATGTCTTTTGCAGGGAAACGAAAATTGGAAATATGAACAATTCTTGACGAAAATGTTTCCTTAGGGTATAATAAACCAGCAAAGATTCTTAACCTGTATGAAAGGACGTTCCCAACATGAAGACCACTGTCAAAAAAATGGATTTTGACTCTGTTTCAGCGCTGCCTCGTCCCAAGCATAAAGATCCCCGGAAGCCTGGTATGTTCTGGCGGGTTTTGATCCGTCTGCTCACCATCATCGGTATGATGGGCACAAAGTTCCGGTATGAAACGGAAGGATTTGAAAAAATCAGCAGAGATGAACCCTGCCTGGTGCTGATGAACCATACCTGCTTTCAGGATATGGAGGTTGCTTACCAGATCCTTTTCCCCCGGCCTTTTAATATTGTATGTTCCAACGATGGCTTCATCGGTTTCTTCGGACTTATGGAGTGGCTCATGCGTACCATTGGCTGTATTCCCACCCAGAAATTCGTCTCTGATGTTTCCCTGGTGCGGGATATGGAATACTGCTTCAAAACCTTGAAGTCCAGCGTACTCATGTATCCCGAGGCCTGCTATTCCTTTGATGGCACTGCCACCACCCTGCCAAGAAAGATGGGGATTCTGCTGAAAAAATTCGATGTTCCCGTCATCATGATCGAATCCTTCGGTGCCTTTGGCCGGAATCCCCTGTACAATGAGCTGCAGATCCGAAAGAATGTGCCCATCACTGCAAAGGCCAGGGTTCTTTTTACCCAGGAAGAGATCCGGGAAAAAAGCGTCCGGGAGCTCAGCGAGTGTGTGGAAGCTGCTTTCAGCTTCGACCATTTCCGCTGGCAGAAGGAGCAGGGTATTGAAATCAACCAGCCCTTCCGTGCGGATGGCCTGCACCGCATCCTTTACAAATGTGCTTCCTGCGGTGCGGAAGGAAAAATGGCAGGCAGGGGAACCGGCATTACCTGCGGCTGTTGCGGAAAGCGCTATGAATTGACCCCTTTGGGCCAGCTGAAGGCAGAGCAGGGTGACACAGAGATTTCCCATATTCCGGATTATTACCGTTGGGAGCGGGAACAGGTAAGGCAGGAGATCCTGGATGGCACCTATTCTCTGGATGCGGAAGTGGAGATTGCCATGCAGGTGGACTATAAGGCAATCTATAAGGTAGGCAAGGGCCGCCTTGTCCATGATAATTCCGGTTTTACACTCACCGGCTGCGATGGAAGGCTGCACTATACACAGCCGCCCCAGGCCAGCTACAGCCTCTATGCCGACTATTATTGGTATGAGATGGCAGATGTGGTCTGTATCGGCGATACCGAGACGCACTATTTCTGCTTCCCCCAGAATGGAGAATCTGTGGCGAAGATCCGCCTGGCCACGGAGGAAATGTACAAGCTTTTCAAGGCCAAGCAGCTGCCGCCTCCGAAAACATCCGAATAAACGAACCGCCTGCACTTCGGTGCAGGCGGTTTTTTGTCGGTAAATGAAAAATCCCCGATACGGTTGACCAGACCGTATCAGGAATTTTTCAGAGAAAAAGAGAGGTAAGAAAATGAAAAAGAATGTAAACTCACTTGTTACACCTATATTATACCCGGGGTGTTTTAAAAAATAAGGGTCAAAATATTAAATAAGTATTAAGCGGGTAAAAATCCATGCTTTGATTTTGTGCATTTTGATAGTTGTGAACTTTTTGTAGCATTTGGAATGGATGGCTTGACTTTTTGGGAAAATGGGATATCATAAAGACAAACAGATTTAGCACTCTCAAGAGAAGAGTGCTAAAATACGAAAGGAAGGATAGCTGTGAACTTTAACCAGTATACCCAGAAGTCTCTGGAGGCTGTCCAGAGCGCAAAAAGTATTGCCGTTCAGAACGGCCACCAGCAGATGGAACAGCTGCATCTGCTGATCGCCCTGCTGCAGCAGGATGGGGGTCTGACCCGCCAGCTGCTGCGAAAGATGGAAATTACCGTGGAAAGCCTGGAGGCAGCTGCCCAGGCAGAACTGCGGAAGATCCCCAGCGTTAGAACCAGCCGGGAGGAAGACCGGTTCTATATCACTGCTGATATGGATGCGGCCTTCCATGCTGCTGAAGACCAGGCAGCGGCCATGAAGGATGAATTTGTCTCCGTGGAACATCTGCTGCTGGGACTGCTGGATGCAGCCCGGGGCAGCGTAAAGAATCTGCTGGAAACCTACCGAATTACAAAGGAGAATGTGCTGCAGGCTTTGCAGACTGTCCGGGGCAACCAGCGCGTCACCTCCGACAGCCCCGAGGGCACCTATGATGCCCTGGAAAAGTATGGCACCGATCTTGTGAAGCGGGCCCGGGATCAGAAAATGGATCCCGTCATTGGCCGGGATGAAGAGATCCGCAATGTGATCCGGATCCTGTCCCGAAAGACCAAGAACAATCCCGTCCTCATCGGTGAACCCGGTGTGGGTAAGACCGCCATTGCGGAAGGACTTGCCCAGCGGATTGTTAAGAAAGATGTGCCGAAATCTCTTCAGGACAAGACCATATTCTCTCTGGATATGGGCGCACTGGTAGCCGGTGCCAAATACCGGGGCGAATTTGAGGAACGGCTGAAAGCGGTTCTGAACGAGGTCAAGGAATCCGATGGCCAGATCATTCTGTTTATTGATGAGCTCCATACTATCGTGGGAGCAGGCAAAACAGACGGTGCCATGGATGCCGGAAATCTGCTGAAACCCATGCTGGCAAGAGGAGAACTCCACTGCATCGGTGCCACAACTCTGGATGAATACCGTCAGTATATCGAAAAGGATCCTGCCCTGGAGCGCCGGTTCCAGCCGGTGCAAGTGGATGAACCCACTGTGGAGGATACCATTGCCATTCTCCGGGGTCTGAAGGAACGCTACGAGGTGTTCCATGGCGTAAAAATTGCAGACCCTGCCATTATCGCTGCTGCAACCCTGTCCCACCGGTATATTACCGACCGGTTCCTGCCGGACAAGGCCATCGACCTGGTGGACGAGGCCTGCGCCCAGATCCGCACGGAAATGGACTCCATGCCCACGGAGCTGGATGGCGTTTCCCGGAAGATCATCCAGATGGAAATCGAGGAAGCTGCTCTGAAAAAGGAAGAAGATCCCCAGTCCAAAGCGAGACTTTCAGAGCTCCAGAAAGAACTGGCAGAGGAACGGGATGCCTTCAATGCCATGAAAGCCCAGTGGGAAAATGAGAAGCATGCCATTGAGCGGCTGCAGCAGCTCCGGGAGCAAATTGAAGATATCAATCGTCAGATTGAGGCCGCGGAGCGGAATTATGATCTGGAAAAAGCTGCAGAACTGAAGTATGGCCGCCTACCGGAAGCCCAGAAGCAGCTGGCGGAGGAAGAACGCCGCGCCCAGACTGTCAAGGAAAATAATATCCTGCGGGATCGCGTCACCGAAGAGGAGATCGCCCGGATCGTCCAGCGGTGGACCGGTATTCCCGTTTCCCGGCTGGTGCAGGGAGAGCGGGAAAAGCTGCTGACCCTGGATGAAACCCTCCACAAGCGGGTGGTGGGACAGGATGAGGCAGTCCAGGCAGTGACGGAGGCCATCCAGCGCAGCCGCGCCGGTATCCAGGATCCGGGCCGTCCCATTGGTTCCTTCCTGTTCCTGGGCCCCACCGGTGTGGGTAAGACAGAACTGGCGAAAACCCTGGCCCAGGCTCTTTTCGATGATGAAAACAATCTGGTTCGTATCGATATGTCGGAGTATATGGAGAAATTCTCCGTTTCCCGTCTCATCGGCGCGCCTCCTGGCTATGTGGGCTATGAGGAAGGCGGCCAGCTGACAGAGGCTGTTCGCCGGAAGCCTTATTCGGTTGTCCTCTTTGACGAAGTGGAGAAAGCCCATCCCGACGTATTCAATGTGCTGCTGCAGGTTTTGGATGACGGACGGATCACCGATTCCCAGGGAAGATGCGTGGATTTCAAAAATACCATTCTGATCCTCACCTCCAATCTGGGCTCGGAATACCTGCTGAATGGGATCCGGGAAGATGGTTCCATTGATGATGCCGCAAAGGTACAGGTGGAAGCTCTGCTGCGCCGGTCTTTCCGTCCGGAATTTTTGAACCGTCTGGATGAGATCGTGTTCTACAAGCCCCTGACCAAGGAAAATGTCACAAAGATCATTGACCTGCAGATCGCGAAACTCAACAGCCGTCTGGAAAACCAGCAGATCAGAGTGGAACTGACAGATGCCGCCAAGTCTGCCATTGTGGAGGCTGCCTATGATCCCCAGTACGGTGCCCGGCCCCTGCGCCGGTATGTCCAGCATACGGTGGAGACCATGCTGAGCCGGAAGCTGCTTCGCGGTGAGATCCTCCCCGGCAAGACAGTAATAGTGGATGCTGTAAACGGCGAACTGATTCTGAAATAATCCGTCTGAAAACCATAGAAGAGCCTGCGCAAGCAGGCTCTTTTCTTTTTTTGAAGAAATATTATAATGAGGTGTGAGATTCATACCTGAAATTCCGTCTTAAAGGGTGAGGAAGCAAAACACAAAAGCGGGGTGAACCAGAAATGGAAGATAACAAGATCCTTGAATTGTTCTTCGCCAGAAATGAAGATGCCATCCGCCATACAGACGAAGCCTATGGCCGGCGACTTTATGCCATGGCGAACAATATTCTGAAAAACGGCCAGGATGCCGAAGAAAGTGTAAGTGATACCTATCTG
This sequence comes from Oscillospiraceae bacterium, assembly GCA_017440925.1. Classification (GTDB taxonomy): domain Bacteria; phylum Bacillota; class Clostridia; order Oscillospirales; family Oscillospiraceae; genus Faecousia. The sequence continues at coordinate 24,843 of JAFSAP010000003.1, forward strand.
CGGGCCTGGGACACCATTCCTCCCCAGAAGCCAAAGCACTTTTTCGCCTACCTTGCAAAAATCTGCAGGCATTTTGCCCTGGATAAGCTGGACTGGATCCTGGCGGCAAAGCGGCATGCGGAGGTGGTCAGTCTGACCCAGGAAATGGAAAGCTGCATCCCCGATGGCGGCCAGAGCCGGCAGCTGGAGGACAGGGAACTGGGACGGATCCTGGATGCGTTTTTGCGGACGCTGACACCGGAAAACCGGATGGTTTTTCTGCGGCGGTACTGGTATGTGGATACCATCGCCCAGATCGCCCAGCGGTATGGGATCAGCGAAAGCGCCGTGCAGATGCGGCTGATCCGGACGAGAACAAAGCTGGCAGAATATCTGGCAAGGGAGGGAATTCAGGTATGAACGGTAAAGACATTTTTCTTGGACTGAAATATATCGGGGAAGATTTGATCGATGAGGCGGAAACGGGCCGGTTCCCGGAGCGGGAAAATCCGAAACCTGTTATGAAACAGAGGATTCGAAGGCCCCTGCTGGTGGCGGCGGTCATCGCCATGATGCTTTTGCTGGTGGGCTGTGCTGTGGTTTATCTGCTGAGCATGCAGCAGATCAAGCTGGGGGATCAGACCGTCATGCGGGATGTTTTTGAATATGATCCCACTACCGGTGAAGCCCTTGCTTATGTGGGGCAGGAAGCTTATACCCAGCAGGTGCTGACCCTGGCGGGTATGGGAGAAACACCAGCTTCCCAGGCGGCACGGGAATGGTATGCATTCTGTGAAAGCTATGATCCCGACGGGGCGATCCACAAGTCGGTTTGGGGCAGTATGCCGGAATTTCCGGAAGAATACGGCGGCTATGGCCTTTATACCCAGGAAATGAAAGACAAACTGGATGAAATCCTCAAAAAAAATGACTTGAAGCTACGGGGTGAAAAGGTGGCGTTTCAGACCAGCAAGCTACTGTTCCGGGCGCTGGGTATGGAGAATGTGCTGAACCCCGGCAGCGATGCAAAAATGAAGATCGACCATGCTGCCTATTATAAAAACGGCAATCTGGATGTGTATTTTGATATCACGATCCCCGGCGAAAACGGTGGGGAGGGGGAACAGTCAAAGGGGTACCTGTACTACCGTCCCAAGGACTGCTTCATCCCGGATACAGTGGTGCTGACGGATGTGGCTTGGGAGGAATGGAATTACACCACCGCCTCCGGCCACAATGTTCTGATTCTTTATTCGGAAGCCTCCAGCGTAGCCTGGATCTTCTGCGATATGCCGAACTGTACAGCCTCCCTGCGGGTGGACACCATTCAAAGAATGGCGGCGGAAAAGGGCAGCAATATGCAGGTGACCAAATTTGATGTGGTGACCAAGCGGCATCTGGAACAGGTGGCGGAAGCGGTGAACTTCTCCCTGGAACCGGAACTGGTGGATGGCTGGGAAAATCTGCCCGACAATGCAGTTCCTGCCGGGCAGGAGATCAATGGCTATACCATTGATCCGGTTTCAGCGTTTACCGATGGTTACGGCTACCGGATCATTCTGCGCATTACGGCGCCCGAAGGGGTGGCACTGACCGACCCGGATGATTATAGCACCTGCACAGAAGCGGGCGCGGGTGTCTACGGTTACTGCACGGAAGATGGGGACGGCAAACTGAACACCTGTCACTATATCCTTTCAGAATCCATTCAAAAGCGTGACTGTCCGGATGACGGCACGTATCCCTTCCCGGAGGGGAATGTGATCCCGGTCTACTGGGAAGACCTGTATTCCAGCCGTTATGACTTTGAAAATCAGCGGTTTGTCACCACACTGCTGACAGAGGGAACCTGGAAGTTCAATATTTCCCTGGATACTGCGGACACCCGGCAGATCGAATTGCTGACTGCTCCCATCACGGCAAAGGGCTGCACTGGATGGAAGCTGGACGGTACCGACGTGCTGAAGGATCTGGAAGTGACTTCGGTCAAGCTTCGTCCTCTGGGCATTGAAGTGACCAGTGAAAATGACAGTGCCGACTTTCTGTGCTTTACCGGACAGTTCTCCCACATCGTCATGAAGGATGGTTCCTGGATGGAATTTACCAGCTGGGAATTTGACCAGCCCATCGATCTGGATCAGGTTGCCTATGTGCAGCTGGCAGATAAGACCATATTGCCCATGCCCGGTGTGGAAGCACAGACGGTAGAACTGCTTTCCGAGATGGTACAGGCCCAGTGGGATGCAGCCTATGTGCCGCTTCCTGTTTTTGATGACGGTATTGAATTGCTCAGTGAACCCATTACCATGAAGCATCTGGGTGGCTATGTTACAGACGATACCGGCGACAGGGAGCCGCTGTATGAATATCTGAATATCACTTCCATCATTCTGCATCCCAAGGGCCTTGCCATTGTAGGACCGGCGGCCTTTGATTCCCCGGATACCCAGGCAACTGTGACCATGAAAGATGGCAGTGAAATTCTTCTGACCGGTATGGGCAGCGGCCCTTACTGCGATGAACCCCTGAGCCAGCTGGAGGCGGAATCCACCATCGATCTTTCTGCGGTGGAAGAAATCCTCCTTCCAGACGGAACCAAACTTCCTATGCCGTAATAAAATGTGCCTGCCTCCCTGTTGGGGAGGCAGGCATTTTTTGTATCAGTTTGCCCAGTCCGGCAGTGCTTCGAACCGTTTGCTTTCTCCCTTCCAGGGAAATGTGATGCAGCAGGAGAACAGCATGGGCTCTTTTCTGTCATCCCGGGAACCATACTTGTGGTCACCTACCAGCGGGAAGCTCCGGGAAGAAAACTGCACCCGGATCTGATGAGACCTTCCGGTGTGGAGCCGGATGCGGACAAGGCTCTCGTTTCCGGCGGAAAGGGTCTTGAATTCCAGTCGGGCTTTTTTGACGCCTTTGCGTTCTTTTTTGACCACAAAGACCTTATTTTTGCTGCTGTCCTTAAAAATAAGATCTGTCCAGTCCCCAGTTTCCGGCGGCGTACCATGCACCATGGCCACATATTCTTTTACCATCTGCCCATCCTGCACTGCTTTGCTTAAGGCGGCGGCAGCCTGCTTGGTGCGGGCATAGACCATAACGCCGCCAACATTTTTATCCAGCCGGTGGATGGGGAAGATTTCGCCGCCAAGGGCATCTTTCAGTGTGTTGGGGACTTCGCTTTCCGAATCCAGTCCCACGGGTTTGATGCAGACCGCCAGATCGCAGTCGGAATAGATGATGTCCATAAGTATATCCTCACAGTAGCTTTTTTCTTACTATACCACAGAATCCGGTAAAGTCCAAAATAATTCTCCAGCCGGTTGCAACATTTTGAAATTGCTGTATAATAAGGAAAAGAAACGGAGGGGTAATATGACCACCAGGGATTTTCAGCGAAAGTCTCCTCTGATGATTTTCCTGAGCTATTTCAAAAACCATAAAAAACTCTTTGCCATTGATGTCAGCTGCGCTGTAGGCATCGCGGCCATCGATCTGGCATTCCCGCTGATCACAAGAAGCGCACTGTATGATATGCTGCCCAATCAGCTGTACCGCACCTTCTTTATGATTATGGCGGCGGTGATCGGCAGCTATGTGCTTCGGTCTTTTCTGAATTACACCGTGGCTTACCTGGGACATACCTTTGGTATCCGGGTGGAGGCGGATATCCGCCGGGATCTGTTCCGCCATATGCAGGAGCTTAGTTTTGATTTTTATGACCAGAACCGTACCGGCAAGCTTATGAGCCGCTTAACTTCTGACCTGTTTGAACTGACGGAACTGGCCCACCATGGCCCGGAGGATCTGCTGACCTCGATTCTGACCATCTGCGGTGCCCTTATTGTCATGGGTTCCATCCGCTGGGAACTGGCCGTGATCGTGGCGTTAACCATTCCGGTATTTTTGGTGGTGGTCATGACCATGCGCAAGCGTATGAGCATGGCCTCCAAGGCCGCCAAGGAAAAGGTGGCCCACATCAACCAGGAGATCGAAAGCAGCCTTTCCGGCTTCCGCACCTCCAAGGCCTTTGCCAATGAAGCGGTGGAAGCGGCCCGGTTTGATGCGGCCAATGACCAGTTCAAAACCTCCAAGCGGAATTTCCACAAGGCCATGGGACAGTTTCACAGCAGTGTGGAATTTTTCCTCTGCAGCCTCAATGTCATCGTCATCGGTGTAGGCGGCTACTATGTGATGCAGGGGGAAATGGACTACCGGGATCTTGTCACCTTTAACCTGTACATCGCTTCCTTTGTCAGTCCCATGCGAAAACTTTCCAGCTTTTCTGAGATGTTTGCCAACGGCTTTGCCGGACTGAACCGGTTTGTGGAGGTCATGCGCACCGAGCCCACCATCCAGGATGCCCCGGATGCCAAAGTGCTGGAAAGTGTAGCCGGTGAGATCACCGTGGACAAGGTTTCCTTTGCCTATGACGGGGATCTGGATGTGCTGCACGATGTGAGCCTAAGGGTGGCGCCCGGAGAAACAGTGGCCATCGTCGGCCCCTCCGGTGGCGGCAAGACCACCCTGTGCCAGCTGATCCCCCGGTTCTATGACGTGACCACCGGTTCCATTTCCCTGGACGGCGTGGACATCCGGAAAATTGCCCAGAAGAGTATCCATGAAAATATCGGTATTGTTCAGCAGGATGTATTCCTCTTTGCCGATACCATCCTGGAAAATATCCGCTACGGCAAACCCGGTGCCACCATGGAGGAAGTCATCGAAGCAGCCCAAAAAGCGGAGATTTATGACGATATCCAGGCTATGCCCCAGGGCTTCAATACTTATGTGGGTGAACGGGGAACCTTGCTTTCCGGCGGTCAGAAGCAGCGGGTCGCCATTGCCCGGATCTTTTTGAAAAATCCCCCGGTGCTGATCCTGGACGAAGCGACTTCCGCATTGGATTCCGTGACGGAAGCCAAGATCCAGCGTGCTTTTGACAATCTGGCCGTGGGCCGCACCACGCTGATCATTGCCCACCGGCTTTCCACCATCCGCAATGCAGACCGGATCATTTCCATTGCCGACGGTGTCATTACGGAATCCGGCAGCCATGCCGAACTGGTGAATACCGGAGGCATCTATTCCCAGCTCTACAAGACCCAGAATGCCCTGGCGCTGGAAGCCATGAAGTAAAGAAAAACCGCTGCACATGGTGCAGCGGTTTTTTGATATAATTTACATTTTTTCGGGAGCGGAGAAGCCCAGGATACCGATACAGGTTTCCAGGATTCTCTTGGCAAGACCGATCAGAGCAATGTAGCCTGCCTTCAGTTCTTCGTTTTCCTCGGTGAGGATCCGGGTCTCATGGTAGAACTTGTTGACACAGCCTGCCAGCTCGTAGATATAGGCGCAGACCAGATTAGGAGCTGCGGACTTGAGAGCAGTCTCCATGGAGGGGCCGAACTTGGTGATGGCCAGCATCAGATCCTTGGCATAAGGATTGGCGGGAGCCTGGATGGGCAGATGCTCCCAGGCACCGTATTTGGCCAGAATGGACTTGATACGGACGATGGTGTACAGGATATAGGGGCCGGTGTTGCCTTCAAAAGCGGCAAACTTGTCCATGTCGAACACGTAGTTCTTAGTGGGCTGGTTGGAAAGGTCGCCGTACTTCAGTGCGGCCAGAGCGATCTTTGCGGTGGTGGCCTCCACTTCGGACTCCTCCACGATCTTGTTCTCCACTACCTTAGCCCGGACAAACTCGGTCATATCGGCAATCAGCTGCTCCAGACGCATAACGCCACCGTCACGGGTCTTGAAGGGCTTTCCGTCCTTACCGTTCATGGTGCCAAAGCCCAGGTGGGTCAGAGGGAAGTCGGCAGGCACGATGCCGCCCTTCTTTGCGGCGCGGAACACCTGCTCGAAGTGCAGGGACTGGCGGCCGTCGGTGATGTAGAACATCTCGTCTGGCTTGAAATCCTGCATACGCTGCACCATAGTGGCCAGGTCGGTGGTGGCATAGATGGCGGAGCCGTCAGACTTCACCAGAATGCAGGGAGGAACTTCCTTCTTGTCGGTTTCCTCAGCCACGGGAATGACCCAGGCACCCTCGCTCTGGACAGCCAGACCTCTGGCTTTAAAGTCCTCCACCATGGCAGGAATGAAGGGATCGGCATCGCTTTCACCCAGCCAGGATTCAAAATGAACATCCAGATTGTCATAGATCCGGGTCATATCGGCAACGGAAAGCTTCATGATGTGCTGCCAGATGGCCCGGTAGCCGGGACGGCCGGACTGCAGCTCAAAGGTAGCAACATGGGCCTTTTCCGCGAATGCTTCATCAACCTTCTTCTTGGCGGAAGCAGCAGGATAGATCTCTTCCAGTTCAGCCAGAGTGAAGGGAGGCTCAGCGGGGTATTCACCGGTGTAGCCGGGATCAAAGTAGCACAGGTCAGGCTGACGCTCCTGGAGCTCCGTAATGATCAGACCCATCTGCAGACCCCAGTCGCCCAGGTGGATGTCGCCGATGGTATTGTAGCCGAAGAACTTATACAGCCGCTTGATGCTTTCGCCGATGATGGCGGAGCGCAGGTGACCGATGTGCAGAGGCTTGGCCACGTTGGGACCGCCGTAGTCTACCACGATGGTCTTGCCTTCGCCGGACTTGACAACACCGAAGTTTTCGGCAGTGCGCATTTCCTCCAGATAGTTCTGAAGGAAAGCATCGCTGAGTTTCAGATTGATAAAACCAGGCATGACGGCATCCACCATGGAATAGTCGGCGGCATCCAGCTTTTCAGCAACGTTCTTTGCAATCTGGATGGGAGCGCACTTGTACTGCTTGGCAGCGGACAGGGCGCCGTTGCACTGGTATTCGCACAGGTCGGGACGGTTGGATACGGTAACACGGCCGAAGGATGCATCATAACCGGCTTCTTCGAAAGCCTTCTGCATCTTGGCGGTGATGATATCAAGAATCTTTTCCATTACTTACCGGCTTCCTTTCTTTCGGCCATCCATGCCAGGTAATCATCGTAAGTGCCGTACTTGTCGATGATGGTACCGTCGGGCTGGAAGGCGATGACGCGGTTACAGGTGGAGGTCAGCATTTCATGGTCATGGGAGGCCAGCAGAACAACGCCCTGGAAAGCTTCCAGACCCTTGTTGACAGCCTGGATGGATTCCATGTCCAGGTGGTTGGTGGGCTGGTCCAGCAGAACCACGTTGGCGCCGGACAGCATCATCTTGCTCAGCATGCAGCGAACCTTTTCGCCACCAGACAGAACGTCAACGGGCTTGAAGACATCCTCGTTGCTAAACAGCATACGTCCCAGGAAACCACGGAGGTACACATCGTCCTTCTTCAGGGAATACTGACGCAGCCAGTCTACCAGTTCCATCTTGTTGCCTTCAAAGTACTCAGTGTTGTCCTTGGGCAGATAGCTGCGGATAGTGGAAACGCCCCACTTGATGGAGCCTTCATCGGGTTCCAGCTCGCCCATCAGTACCTTAAAGAGGGCAGTCTGTGCCAGCTCGTTTTCGCCGACGAAAGCAATTTTGTCGGTACGGTTAACGGAAAAGTAAACCTTGTCCAGCAGCTTGACACCGTCTACAGTGACGGAAATATCCTTGACGGTCAGAACATCCTTGCCCAGTTCCCGCTCGGGCATGAAGCCAACGAAGGGATAGCGGCGGGTGGAGCAGGGCATTTCTTCAACGGTCAGCTTGTCCAGCAGCTTCCGGCGGGCAGTTGCCTGCTTGGCCTTGGACTTGTTGGCGGAGAAACGCTGAATGAACAGCTGCAGCTCTTCGATCTTTTCCTGGTTCTTCTTATTCTTGTTGCGCAGAACAGCCTGGACCATCTGGGAGGATTCGTACCAGAAGTCGTAGTTACCGACGTACATCTTGATCTTGCCGTAGTCGATATCCACGGTGTGGGTGCAGACGGTGTTCAGGAAGTGGCGGTCGTGGGAGACAGCGATGACCATGCCGGGGAATTCCAGCAGGAAGTCTTCCAGCCAGTTGATGGCTTCGATGTCCAGGTTGTTGGTAGGTTCGTCCAGCATGATAATGTCGGGATTGCCGAACAGTGCCTGGGCCAGCAATACCTTAACCTTCAGACGGGGGTCGGTATCGCCCATCATGTCGTAGTGCATATCGGTGCCAATGCCCAGACCCTGCAGCAGACGGGAAGCGTCGGACTCGGCTTCCCAGCCGTCCATATCGGCAAATTCTGCCTCCAGCTCTGCAGCGCGGATGCCGTCCTCGTCGGAGAAATCTTCCTTTTCATAGATGGCATTCTTTTCCTGCATGACATCATACAGGCGCTGATTGCCCATGATGACGGTGTCCAGAATGGTGTAATCGTCGTAGGCGTTCTGGTTCTGCTTCAGAACGGAGACACGCTTGTCTGCATCAATGACAATATTACCGGTGGTGGAGTCCAGGTCACCGGTGAGGATCCGCAGGAAGGTGGACTTGCCGGCGCCGTTGGCACCAATGATACCGTAGCAGTTGCCGGGCAGGAACTGCAGGTCAACATGCTGGAACAGCCACTGGCCGCCAAACTGCATACCGAGATTGGATACTGTGATCATTTCAAACTCCTTATATATACATTTTATTTTTCAACTAACCGGGGTGCCCGCGGGCACATACTCATACAGTATAATCATAACACAAAATCATAAATAATCAATGGAGGAATGTGATTTTGTTACGGAAATAATCCGGAGAATATGGTATGAATATATCAACAAAATCCACAAAACCAATGGCTATCAAATGTTAAGAAAACGAGAACATTTTGAAAAAGGGGTTGCATTTTCCATTGGGCGCGCTATAATATTAGCACTCAACAATAAAGAGTGCTAAAAACGAAAGGACGCGACTGAATTTATGGAAAAGCACCAGTTTAAAGCAGAGTCCCAGCGGCTGCTGGATCTCATGATCAACTCGATCTACACCAACCGGGAAATCTTCCTCCGGGAGATTATCTCCAATGCAAGTGATGCCATCGATAAGCTGGCTTATACCGCGCTGACCGATGACAAAGTGGGCATTGCCCGGGATGACTTCGCCATCACCATCACCCGGAATGAAGATGACCGGATCCTCACCGTTTCCGACAATGGCATCGGCATGAGCCGGGAAGAGCTGGAAGAAAACCTGGGTACCATCGCCAAGTCCGGCTCCCTGGGCTTCAAGCAGGCAATGGAAAAGCAGGAAGACATCGATATCATCGGCCAGTTCGGCGTAGGTTTCTACTCCGCCTTTATGGTGGCCTCCTCCATCACTGTCATCACCAGAAAGTACGGTGAGGACAAGGCCTGGAAGTGGGTATCCAACGGTGCTGACGGCTATACCATTGAAGAAACCACCAAGGATGCTGCCGGCACACAGATCATTATGACCCTGAAGGAAGATACCGAGGATGACAAGTATTCTGACTTCCTAAAGGAGTATGAAATCCGGAATCTAATCCGCAAGTATTCTGACTATATCCGCTATCCCATTAAAATGGAAGTCAGCAAGTCCCGGAAGAAGGAAGATTCTGAGGAATACGAATCCTGCACTGAGGAAGAAACCCTGAACTCCATGGTGCCCATCTGGCAGCGGGCCAAGAAGGATGTGACCGAAGAGGAGTACAATTCCTTCTACCAGGACAAGTTCTTTGACTTCACCAATCCTCTGCGCACCATCCACACCAGCGCAGAAGGAACCGTCAGCTACAAGGCACTGCTGTATATCCCCGGCAAGGCACCCTATGATTTCTATACCAAAGACTTCAAGCGGGGTCTGCAGTTGTATTCCTCTGGCGTCATGATCATGGAGTCCTGCGAGGACCTGCTGCCCGAGCATTTCCGCTTTGTCCGGGGTGTGGTGGACAGCCAGGATCTATCCTTGAATATCAGCCGTGAGATGCTGCAGAAGAACCGCCAGCTGACCATCATTGCCCGGAATATTGAGAAGAAAATCAAATCCGAGCTGAAGTCCATGCTGGAAAATGAGCGCGAGAAGTATGAAGCGTTCTTCGAAGCTTTCGGCCGCCAGCTGAAGTACGGCACTGTTTCCGATTACGGTGTGCATAAGGAATCTACCCAGGATCTGCTCCTGTTCTGGTCTCACAAGCAGGGCAAGCTGATTTCGCTCAAAGAGTATGTTGAGGCAATGCCGGAAGGCCAGGAGAAGATCTACTATGTGCCCGGTGAAAACAAGGAGCATCTTGCCAAGCTGCCTCAAGTGGAGACCCTCAGCAAAAAGGGTTACGATACGCTGCTGTTTACCGAGGATGTGGATGAATTCATTCCCCAGACCCTCATGACCTATATGGAAAAGTCCTTCTGCAACGCATCTTCCGAAGATCTGGGTCTGCAGACCGAGGAGGAGAAGAAGGAGCTTGATGCCAAGGCAGAGGAACTGAAGGGATTCCTCACCTTCGTCAAGGAAACGCTGGGTGAGCAGGTGAAGGAAGTCAAGCTGTCTGCCAACCTGGGAACCTACCCCGTCTGCATGAGTCCCGAAGCCGGTATGAGCTTCGAAATGGAAAAGTATATGAAGCGGATGACCCCTGAGTACAGCTTCTCCGTGGGCCGGATTCTGGAGCTGAATGCAGGGCATGAAGCTGTCCAGGCCATGCAGAAAGCCATGACGGAAGATCCCCTCAAGGCGAAGGATTATGCCCAGCTGCTGTGCTACCAGGCCCAGCTGATGGCGCAGCTGCCTCTGGAGGATCCCTACGCTTACACAGAGCTGGTCTGCAAGCTGATGGTATAATATTTCCTCTTGCATTGCAGGGGGAATGTGATATAAAATCAATACAAACAGCATAAGGAGTGATACTATGCAATATGTGATCTCTTTTCTGGAAGGCATCATCACCTTCCTGTCCCCCTGCCTGCTGCCCATGCTGCCCATTTACATTTCCTACTTTGCCGGCGGCGGTGAGCGCTCCAACAAAAAAACCCTGAAAACTGCATTGGGTTTTGTGCTGGGATTCACCGTTGTGTTTGTTGCACTGGGTGCCCTGGCGGGAACGTTGGGCAGTTTCCTCACCAGATATCAGACGGTTGTCAATATTGTCTCCGGTCTGATTGTCATTGTGTTTGGTCTCAACTACATGGGGGTGTTCCACCTGAATATTTTCAAGGGTGTGGGAGCCTCTATGGAGCGGGACAGCATGGATTTCTTCTCTGCCTTGGTTTTCGGCATGGTGTTCTCCGTTGGCTGGACGCCTTGCGTGGGTGTGTTCCTGGGATCTGCACTGATGCTGGCTTCCCAGCAGGGGCACGTAGTGGAAGGAATGCTGATGCTTCTGGCCTATTCGCTGGGCCTGGGCGTGCCGTTCCTCTTCAGTGCGGTACTCATTGACCGGCTGAAGGGTGCCTTCAACTGGGTCAAGGCCCATTACCGGCAGGTAAATCTGGTCTGTGGTGCCCTTCTGGTGCTGGTAGGCATTCTGATGGCCACCGGTACGCTGGGCAGACTGCTGAGCGCACTGAGTTAAGGAGGAATTGCTATGGAAAAAACCTACAAAATTCTGAAAATGGTTCTGCTGGTACTCATTTTTGTGGCGCTGCTGCTGGGTGCCACCCGGCTGTATGATGTTCTGGGCAGCCAGGTGCAGATGAACAATCTGGCGACCCAGGCAACCGAAGGGGCAGAGGAGTCTGCCAAACAGGCAGCTCCTGACTTTACCGTGTATGATGCAGATGGCAATGCCCACAAACTGTCAGATTTCAAGGGCAAGCCGGTGGTATTGAATTTCTGGGCCACCTGGTGCGGATTCTGCAAGCAGGAAATGCCGGACTTTGAGGAGAAGTATCAGCAGTTTGGCGAGGATGTTCACTTCCTGATGGTAAATGTCACCGACGGCAGCCAGGAGACGGTGGAGAAGGCCTCTGCCTTTGTTGAAGAAAACGGATATACCTTCCCGGTGTATTACGATACCGATCTGGATGCGGCCATGGCCTACAATACCAGCGGCCTGCCGGTGAGCTATTTCATCGATGCGGAAGGCGGATTTGTGGCCTGGCAGCAGGGTGCCCTTACGGCACAGATGCTGCAGACAGGCATTGATATGCTGCTGGAGAATTAAAAGACAAACGCCCGAAGGATTTCCTTCGGGCGTTTAATTCTATTCTGTTTCCAGAAGGAACCGCCAGGGCCTGTCTTGGTCTTCCTGGCTGGCATAGCCGATCCCTACCCGTTTTCCGGTGCGGACACTGCACTGGAAACCGTCATCTGCGATCCAGAGTGCATCGGAGGTAATGATGCTTTCCCGGTTCAGCGCTCCGGTAATACCCAGCTTTTTTGTCAGTTTGCCGGGGCCGTCTGCCTCTACACAGGCCCGGATCAGCACACCCTGGGGATCGTTTTCCTCTCCGGTGATCACATTCATCAGCCAGTGCATACCATAGCAGAGGTAAATATAAATGGTTCCGGCATCGGCATACAGAACCTCCGTCCGCTTGGTTCGCCCCTTGTGAGCATGGCAGGCGGTGTCCTGTTCTCCGCAGTAAGCTTCTGTCTCAGAGATCCGCAGAGCAGTACCATTGTGGATCAGCAGTTTGCCCACAAGATCCGGAGCTACCTCCAGAGCGTGGCGGTGAAAAAAGTTGTAATCCAGTCGTCTCACGGGGTAATTCCTCCTTTTGGAACCATCATAACACGAAAAAAGCACAATGAAAAGAGAAAGTGGCAAAAAAATTCGGGACAATTTGCGCAAAGTGCCCATGTTTTCCCGGAAAGAGCCTTGCTTTTCTGGTAGTTTCCCATATTGTATTCCTAGGAAATTGGTACTATAATATTGAAATATCAAACGCACATCTGTCCGCTGACCACGGACGCTGTGACTTTACAGAAAAGGAGAGCGGTTATGAAATACATTGTGATTCTTGGTGACGGCATGTCAGATGAGCCCATCGAAGCTCTGGGTGGAAAAACACCTCTGGAAGCAGCCAATACGCCTGCCATGGATCTGCTGGCATCCCAGGGCGAAATGGGCATGGTTCAGAATGTCCCTGCAGGGATGGCACCCGGCAGCGATGTGGCAAACCTGTCCGTCATGGGCTACGATCCGAAAGAGAGTTACTCCGGCCGATCTCCCCTGGAGGCATTGAGCCTCGGCATCGATATGGATCCCGATGATATCATCTTCCGGGTTAATGTGGTGACACTGACGGAAGAAGGACCCTATGCCGAAAAGACCATCACCGACCACAGCGCCGGTGAGATCTCCACCGCAGATGCCCGCATTCTGATGGAAACCATTCAGAAAAACTTCAACAGTGAAGCGTTCCAGTTCTATCCCGGTACCAGCTACCGGCATATCATGATCTGGAAGAAGGGCCGCCTTGTGGCACTGGAGCCGCCCCATGACCATCTGACCCAGGTTATCGGGCCCCATCTTCCCAAGGAACCCGTTTTGCGGGAGTTTATGGAAAAGAGCTTTGAGCTTTTGAACGACCATCCGCTGAATCTGCAGCGGGCACTGGACGGCAAAAACAAGGCCAATTCCCTCTGGTACTGGGGTGCCGGTACCAAGCCCAGTCTGGAAAACTTCCAGGCAAAGACGGGGCTGAAGGGAGCTGTTGTTTCCGCGGTTGACCTTCTTAAGGGCATTGCCGTAGGCTCCGGCATGCAGGTGTGCCATGTGGAAGGTGCCACCGGCTCCATCGATACCAACTGGGAGGGCAAAGCCCAGGCAGCCATCGATGCCCTGCTGAAAGACGGATGCGACTATGTTTACGTCCATGTGGAAGCTCCTGATGAAATGGCCCACCAGGGCTTACTGGAAGAAAAGATCCAGTCTATCGAATACCTGGACAGCCGGATCGTTGCACCGATCAAGGCCGCCATGGAAGAAGCAGGTCAGGATTTCCGTATGCTGGTTCTGCCCGACCATCCCAATCCCCTGCGCTACCGTACCCATACCGGGGATCCTGTTCCCTATGTGCTCTATGACAGCACCATGCAGCGGAAAGCCGTTGCCCACTATAATGAAAAAGAAGCAGCCGCAACCGGTGTGTTTGAGCCTGTCGGCCATAACCTGCTGAACCGGCTGATCCGGAAGTAACCGGAAAAGGAGAGAAGAATATGTCCAGAGTGTATAATTTTTCCGCAGGTCCTGCCGTCCTGCCCGAAGAAGTTCTGAAAGAAGCCGCCGCTGAAATGCTGGATTACCGTGGAACCGGCATGTCTGTTATGGAAATGAGCCACCGCTCCAAGGCCTATCAGCAGATCATTGATGAGGCAGAGGCTGACCTGCGCCAGCTGATGAACATTCCTGATAATTATAAGGTTCTGTTCCTGCAGGGCGGTGCCAGCCAGCAGTTTGCAGCCATTCCCATGAACCTCATGAAGAATAAGGTTGCCGATTATATCATCACCGGCCAGTGGGCAAAGAAGGCTTACCAGGAGGCAAAGCTCTACGGCACCGCCAATGCCATTGCTTCCTCTGCTGACAAGACCTTCTCCTACATTCCCGACTGCAGCGATCTGCCCATCAGCGAGAATGCAGACTATGTCTACATCTGCGAGAACAATACCATCTACGGCACCAAGTTCCATCAGCTGCCCAACACCAAGGGCAAGGATCTGGTGGCAGACGTTTCCTCCTGCTTCCTCAGTGAACCTGTGGATGTGACCAAGTACGGCATGATCTACGGCGGTGTTCAGAAGAATATCGGCCCTGCCGGTGTGGTCATCTGCATCATCCGGGAAGACCTCATCACCGAGGATGTGCTGCCCGGTACCCCCACCATGCTGCGCTATAAGACCCATGCGGACGCTAAGTCCCTGTACAATACCCCTCCTGCCTACGGCATCTACATCTGCGGCAAGGTCTTCAAGTGGCTGCTGAAGCAGGGCGGTCTGGAAGCTATGAAGGCATATAACGAGAAAAAGGCAAAGATTCTCTATGATTTCCTGGACGAAAGCAAACTCTTTAAGGGTACCGTTGAGAAGAAGGACCGTTCCCTCATGAATGTTCCCTTCGTCACCGGCAGCGAAGAACTGGATGCCAAGTTCGTCAAGGAAGCAGCTGCAGCAGGCTTTGTGAATCTGAAGGGCCACCGCACTGTGGGTGGTATGCGCGCCTCCATCTACAACGCCATGCCCATTGAAGGCGTGGAAAAGTTGGTTGCTTTCATGGCAGCCTTTGAAGAGGCCAATAAGTAAAAGAGGAAAGAAGCGTTTTTTATGTATCAGGTACATTATTTAAATAAAATCTCCCCCAAGGGTACTGCCCTGTGGACAGAAGACTACAAAACAGCAGATGAACTGGAAAATGCCGATGCTGTTCTGGTGCGCAGTGCCAGCATGCACGAGATGCACCTTCCGGAAAATCTGCTGGCTGTGGCCCGTGCCGGTGCCGGTGTCAACAATATCCCCCTGACCTCCTGCGCTGAGCAGGGTATCGTGGTGTTCAATACTCCCGGTGCCAATGCCAACTCCGTTATGGAACTGGCTCTGTGCGGCATGCTGCTGGGCAGCCGCGATATCGTGGGCGGCATCAACTGGGTCCAGACCATCAAAGGAAGCAGCGAAGTTGCCAAGCTGGTGGAAAAGGGCAAGTCCCAGTTTGCCGGCCATGAGATCCGTTATAAGAACCTGGGTGTTATCGGTCTGGGTGCCATTGGCGGTCCTCTGGCAAATTCCGCCAGAAAGCTGGGCATGAATGTCTATGGCTGCGATCCTTTTATCTCCATTGATGCAGCCTGGCATCTGGACAGCCACATCATCCGGGTCAAGAACCGGGAAGAGATTTATGAAAACAGCGACATCATCTCCCTGCATGTGCCTCTGATGGACGATACCCGGAAGATGATCGATGCCGAGGCCATTTCCAAGATGCGCGATGGTGTCATCATTCTGAACTTTGCCCGGGATGCTCTGGTGGATGACGATGCCATGGCAGAGGCGCTGGCTTCCGGAAAGGTCAAGCGTTATATTACCGACTTCCCCAATGCCAAGACCGCCAACATGCCCGGCTGTATTGCCATTCCCCATCTGGGTGCTTCCACGGAGGAATCCGAGGACAACTGCGCCAAGATGGCAGTTTCCCAGGTAATGAACTATCTGGAAAACGGTAACATCATCAATTCTGTGAACTTCCCCAACTGCGATATGGGCGTCTGCCATGCAGCCGGCCGTATTACCCTGCTGCATAAGAATATCCCCAACTCCCTGGGCCAGTTTACTGCAGCCATTGCTGGCGAGAACCTGAATATTGCAGGCCTTATGAATAAGAGCCGCGGCGAATTTGCCTACACCATGCTGGATTTGGATCATCCTGCATCCGAAGCAGTCGTGGAGGCACTGAAGCACATTGATGGCGTTATCAAGGTGCGTGTGATCAAATAATGAAAAAAGCCAACCCCAACGGGTTGGCTTTTTTGCTGGATTATGTTATACTGGGGAAAATTGGAGGTGTTTGTTTGCTGGAATTGTTTCTGACCTTTGCGAAAATCGGTCTTTTTACCATCGGCGGCGGCTATGCCATGGTCGCAGTGATCGAAGATGCCTGCGTCAATCAGAAAAAGTGGATCTCCCACGAGGAGATGATGGATCTTCTGGTCATTGCCGAATCCACACCCGGCCCCATTGCCATCAACTGCTCTACCTATATCGGTTATCGGAAACGGGGAATTTGGGGAGCTGCTGCTGCAACGCTCGGTACGGTGACTCCGTCTTTTGTCATTATTTTCATCATTTCCATGTTCCTGGATAACTTTCTGGAGATCACGCTGATCGCCAATGCATTCCGGGGAATGAAAGCCGGCGTGGGCATCGTGATCCTCAATGCAGGCTGGAAAATGCTGAAAAAGGTGCCCAAAACGGCAATGTCCCGTGGAATCGTTATCTTTGGATTTGGAGCCATGCTGCTGATCAATATTCTCTCATTGCGGATCTCTGCCATTACGCTGATGCTGCTGACAGGCTTCCTCAGCCTGGCAGTTTACCGGGGAAAGGAGGGTGTGCAGAAATGATCTATCTGGAATTGCTTCTGGGCTTCCTCCGGGTCGGCTGCTTCACCTTTGGCGGCGGTTATGCGGCCATTCCGCTGATCCGGGATGTGGTGCTGTCCTATGGCTGGCTGACAGAAGAACGGCTGACCTACATGATCGCCGTCAGCGAAGGTACCCCTGGCCCTATCATGATAAATCTGGCCACCTATGTGGGCAGCAGTCAGGCAGGTTTTCTGGGTGCCGTATTGGCAACCTTTTCGGTGGTGTTTCCTTCTTTCTGCGTCATCCTGCTGATACTGATCCTGTTGAAAAACCTGCTTCAGAACCCCAATGTGAAAGCGGTTCTGGCAGGTATGCAGCCCTGTGTGGTTGGCATCATTATGGCCACCGGCGCTTTTATGACGCTGAAAAGTCTCCGCACAGGCGGTGTGTTGGATGTCCGGTCGGTGGTGATTGCGCTGATCCTGGGCGTACTGGTGATCTGGGGCAAGAAGCTGATCAAGCGCAACCTGTCAGCCATTCAGCTGATTTTGCTGTCAGCGGTAATGGGTATTTTGTTTTACGGAATCGGATAAAAAAGATCCTCACCGGATGGTGAGGATCTTTTTTAGTTTTCTATGATCTCGAAAACGATGCTGTAATCGTTTTTCATGGTGGGATTTCCGGAAATCAGGCCGCTGATGATGGATTTGGCGTTTTCCAAAGCCTTGTCCAGCAGACCGTTTTCAATGGCCCGCTGCTCCATGGCAGTCTGGCCAGCAGCATCCACCAGGCGGATATCATCAATGCTGATGGGATTGAATACATTGTCTTTTTCGTCCAGGGTTTCGTAGCTGTCCAGGATCGTTTCATGGGACAGGATTTGGGCCGCGGGCATGCGGACAGTGATTTCCTTCTGCCGCAGATCCAAAGCTACCGTAATTTGCGTGATATCTACACCGGCTTTGATGACACCGTCCCATTTGATGATGAAGGACTTGGTGGTGAAAGGAACATCGCGGCCAAACAGCTGCTTGGGGTCAGAATACTGGGCAACATCGGTGTAAAGGTATTCCACAGTGGCCAGCTCACCGATTTCCTGGATCTCCGCGCGGATCATACCCAGATCGACGGTTTCTTCCACTTCTTCCGATACGGTCACGGGCTCCTTCAGCAGGGCAAGTTCCGTGGTCAGCTGATCGATCAGCTTTTCGAATCTGGCAGAGGTGAGCCGATAGGTAGCGAATATGGTGATAACCAGCAGGATGGCCACAAGAAGAATCAGGAGAATGGGAACAATGGGGGGTGTATGTCTGCCGGGGTGCTGCTGTTTTGTGAACTCGCGCATAATTGCCCCTTCTTTCTGTTTGGAGGATGGGAAAATGCGGGAAAATTACTTGTCCATCTTTTCGGCAGCTTTTTTCAGCATGGCGCGGATGGGAAGGTTATAGGGGCATCGGGTCTCGCAGACGCCGCAGCCGATGCAGTCGGATGCCTTCTTGCCCATGGCGTTGTAGCGGCCCAAAGCCCATTCTCCCAGACCATAACGGCTGAGATAGCCTTCGAACAGGAATACACTGGAAATGTTGATGCCCACGGTGCAGGGCTGGCAATAGTTGCAGCGGCGGCAGAACTGGGTACCCAGTTCTTTGCGGATGGCTTCCATTTTCTGGATTTCTTCTTTGGCCAGAGGAGCGGTATCGTTCACCGCAGCCAGATTCTGGTCCAGTTCCGCAGGGTCGGCCATACCGGGGATGGTGACAGTGACGTCGGGATTGGCGCAGACAAAACGCAGAGCCAGAGTAGCATCCTCAATGGCACCACCGGCCAGGGGCTTCATGTCGATAAAGCCGATGTTCTTTTCGGCGCAGGCATGGATCAGATTGGTGCCGTGGGTTTCCACAATGTTGTAGGGGAACATAATGGTTTCCACCCAGTCCTGCTCCAGAGCCTTCTCAAAGACTTCCAGAGAGTGGGCGGTCACACCGATATGGCCGATTTTTCCGGCTTCCCTGGCTTCCAGCAGCGCTTCCAGCGCACCGCCGGGGGCCATGACCTGCTCAAACTGGGCTGGTGTGGGGTTATGTACCTGGTAGAGGTCGATGTAATTGGTGCGAAGATTTGTAAGGCTGATGTCGATATCAGCAGCCATGGCTTCCTTTGTGCGGGACATGCTCTTGGTGGCCAGGATGAAATCCTCCCGGATACCCTCCAGTGCCTCGCCCAGATAGCTTTCACTGACGGTGTAGCCCCGGGCGGTGTCGATGTAATTGATACCAGCAGCTTTCAACTGGTGCATCAGCACCTTGGTTCCTGCAGCGTCGATGCGCTGAATGGGAATGCCACCGAAACCCATACGGGAAATCTTCAGACCGGTCTTGCCGAGAATTCTGTATTCCATAGAAAAATCCTCCCAATACGATTTTTCTTTATTATACAGCAAAGTTTTTTCAAATACAATGGCTTTGCAAAATCTGGATAAAAAATGCTCCGGCGCGGCAGCGCCCAAGGCTCCCCTGTGTAAGGGGAGCTGTCACGCGAACAGCGTGACTGAGGGGTTGCCACAATCCCTCAGTCTTTTTCTCTGCTACGCAGAGAAAATCCAGCCCCCTTTACACAAGGGGGCTCTTCGAAGGTGCGGCAAAAAGGAGAAAAACGGTTCAACCATGTCGGTTGAACCGTTTTTGACATTTAATATTCTCCTAGCCAGCGGGCAGAGGCGGTGGGTACTGCCTTGCCGGCAGCGAGGCTCTTGGGCACATCCAGGATCCGCTGGTTGCGGCTGCCCCGGAAAGCAATCTCCAGGCTCTTCTCGGCCATGAGAAAGGGGCCGTCAATGAGAATGTCGATGGTGGCCAGCAATTCTTTCTGGTCCTCAGAGCCATTCAGAAGTTCCTCAAAGGTGTAGCCGGAATAGGATGCCACTTCATATCCCTGTGCTTTCAGCAGCCGGGCAAGCTTTGCAAAGCCTGCCGCCTGGGCAAAGGGCTCGCCGCCGGAGAAAGTCACACCCCGGCACAGGGGATTGGATTTCACCACATCCACAAGTTCCTCCACGGGAACGGTGGTGCCGCAGCCAAAATCCCAGGTTTCCGGATTGTGGCAGCCGGGACAGTGGTGAGGACAGCCCTGGCAGAAAAAGGTGGTGCGGATACCGGGGCCATCCACGATGCTGTCGCTGACGATGCCGCTTAAATCAAGCATTGCCGTTCAGACCGTGCTTGACGCGGTCCCGCTCCTCAGCCCGCTTGGCATCGTTCCATTTATCCATGGTGCCCACCAGATAGCCGGTGATGCGGCGGATCCGCTCGAAACCGACACCCTGGCCCAGCTTTTCGCTCTTGCTCTTAACAGTCATAGTAATATTCCTCCTTCTGGAATTGACAGGTCTTGGGAAAGGCATTCTTTCCATGGGACCATTATGGCATATTTGGAAAATGTCTTCTGTGACAATGTTACTCAATGCCCTGGAAGGCAGGCATTTCGGGGTACATCCGCTTCAGTTCTTCGATGCGCTCGGGGGCGATCTCCTCACCCTCCCGGCGGCCGCAGCGGGGACAGACATCGCCGATGATACCCACATAGCCGCAGATGGGGTCGCGGTCAACGGGATGGTTGATGGAGCCGTAACCAACGCCGCAGTCATGCATGTGGCGGACGACAGTCTCAAAGGCTTCCACGTTCCGGGCGGTATCACCGTCCAGCTCCACATAGCTGATGTGGCCGGCGTTGCACAGGGCGTGGTAGGGGCCTTCCAGGCGGATCTTGTCGTAGACGGAGATGGGATACCAGACGGGGATATGGAAGGAGTTGGTGTAGTATTCCCGGTCAGTGACGCCGGGGATCTTGCCGTAGCGCTTCTTGTCCATGCGGATAAAGCGGCCGGACAGACCCTCTGCGGGTGTTGCCAGCAGGGTGATGTTCATCTTCATTTCCTGGGACTTGCTGTCGCAGTAGGAACGCATGAAGTTCAGAATCTCCAGACCCTTTGCCTGGATCTCTTCGCTCTGGCCGTGGTGTTTGCCGTAGAGACTGGTGAGCGTCTCAGCAAGGCCGATAAAGCCGATGGACAGAGTACCGTGCTTCAGAACCTCCCGCAGATCATCCTGCAGCGTCAGATGGTCGCTGTCCAGCCATACGCCCTGGCCCATGAGGAAGGGGTAGTTGTAGATGTGCTTGTTGGCCTGAATCTCAAAACGGTCCAGCAGCTGTTGGGTAACCAGATCCAGCATATGCTGCAGTTTTTCGTAGAACAGCTTTTCATTGCCCTCAGACTCAATGGCGATTCTGGGCAGATTGATGGAGGTGAAGCTGAGGTTGCCACGGGAGTAGGCGATCTGGCGGCTGGGATCATAGACGTTGCCCATAACACGGGTACGGCAGCCCATGGTGGCCACTTCCGTTTCAGGACGGCCGGGGACATAGTACTGCAGGTTGTAGGGAGCATCCAGGAAGGTATAGTTGGGGAACAGCCGCTTGGCGCTGACCCGGCAGCTCAGGCGGAAGAGGTCATAGTTGGGGTCACCTTCGTTATAGTTGATGTCTTCTTTGACCTTGAAAATGTGGATGGGGAAGATGCAGGTCTCACCATGGCCCAGACCGGCTTCCAGAGCCAGCAGAACATTGCGGATGACCATGCGGCCTTCGGGAGAGGTGTCAGTGCCATAGTTGATGGAGGAGAAGGGAGTCTGGGCACCGGCACGGGAGTGCATGGTGTTCAGGTTGTGGACAAAACCCTCCATGGCCTGGTAGGTATCCCGGTCAGCCTTTTTGAGGGCCCGTTTTCTGGCCCGGGCGATGAGGCTGTCAGCAGCCTCCTGGGACAGGCTGTACTGCTTCTGCAGACCAACGGAGACGGCGGGATCAAACTGGGAACAGTTTTCAATCCGGGCAGTTTCCTTACAGATGCTTTCTGCGGCATTGACAATGCCTTTGATGGTTTCGGCTTCATCCTCCAGATCCAGACGATCCTCCAGGGCTTCCTTCAGCAGGCGGATATAAGCCTTGCGGTAGGTCTTGGCAACGCCCTCGGCCATGCCATAGTCAAAGTTGGGGATGGACTGGCCGCCGTGCTGGTCATTCTGGTTGGACTGGATGGCAATGGCAGCCAGGGCGGCATAGCTCTGGATGCTCTGGGGCTCTCTTAAGTAACCGTGGCCGGTGGAGAAACCGCCGTGGAACAGCTTCAGAATATCGATCTGGCAGCAGGTGGTTGTGAGGCTGTAGAAGTCGAAATCGTGAATATGGATATCGCCTTCCCGGTAGGCCTTGGCATGCTCAGGCCGCAGCAGGTACATTTCATTGTAAGCTTTGGCACCGGCAGCGCCGATCTGCAGCATGGAGCCCATGGCGGTGTTGCCGTCGATGTTGGCGTTGTCGCGCTTCATATCGCTGATGCGGGCATCGATGTTGGTGATCTCATCGATGGTCTTCATCAGGGTGGTGTTGGCCTCTCTTGCCCGGGTACGGTTGGCACGGTACAGGATGTAAGCTTTGGCAGCGGAGCTGAAACCGTGGTTCATCAGCTGGCGTTCAACGGTATCCTGAATGGCCTCAATGCCGGGGGCCTTCTGGGCGGAGAACTGGCTTTCCAGATCCCGCTGGACATCGTTGGCAACTCTTGCGGCATCGGCAGCGTTGCCGTCACCGGAGACTTCCAGCGCCCGCAGGATGGCACCGGCGATCTTGCTCTGATCGTATAAGACGACACGACCGTCGCGCTTGATAATACTCTGAATCATAGGCTGAGTCCTTTCTCTAACACAGGACACAATATGTTGTGTCATTTTTCAAAAACCTCCACAATATATTGCCACAGACCATTATCTTTGTCAAGATACAAAACGGTAACAAAAGCACTCCGGTGGAGTGAAAGCTGATTTTTTCAAGCTTTTTCTGCGGCTATAGGGAGGATATCATACATTGTGGGGCATAAACAGGACTTTTTGTCGAAGTGTAAAA
>JAFSAP010000004.1 GCA_017440925.1 Oscillospiraceae bacterium
TCCTTGCACTCCTCGATGGTGTACTTGGGCTTGTCTTCCATGGTGTAATCCAGGAAGGAAAGCTCCAGCTTACCGGAGAAGTCGGTAATGGTGCCAACATCCTTGAAGACTTCCCGGAGGCCCTCTTTCAGGAACCACTCATAGGAGTCCTTCTGAATCTTCAGCATGTTGGGGATCTGAAGAATCTCTTCGTACTTCGCGTAAGATTTACGCATGGTCTTGCCGAACATTACGTCCTTGACCATTGCCATATGGATCATCACAGCCTTTCTTACGAATTGTGTGTTGCTTACGATACGCCGGGCAACGTTGTCAAATTTATCTAAGAACCTACTTGACAGCGGCCCATTCCTGTGGTAAAATGACCATATTGGAAGTAAAGTCCAGAAATAGGCATAGTATCACAGTATGGATAATCATTGTATCATACCGTGCATTTTTTGTCAATGAATAATTTCCACAATTCCGGGGTAGTCTGCCTCGGTTTTTTTGCGCCTTTTCGGCAATCCTCCCCTCCTCCAAAAACCAACATCCCCGGTTCTCAGGAACCGGGGATGTATTGTTTTGGAATATTACTTTCTCCAGGCGTTTTTGGGAACCTTGACCAGTTCCTTATCAAACACGAAATTATAATAGCATTTACCCAGAATGTCCGAAGAAATGGTAAACCGGTTATTGATCATTCTGTGCATATTTTCAATGTAGCCCTCCGGAACTTCGCTCTCATCCACCAGATACCGAACTTCGCCGGTATTGGTATTGACCCAGACCTTATCGGTCAGGAAGCTCTTGTTGATCAGCACCGCCACATGCTCACTGTCAGAGAACACGTCGGTACCTGCCAGCATACGGGAATCATACTCAAATCCCCAGAGGTTCAGAATGGTGGGCAGGATATCCACATTGCAGCAGTATTCATCCACCACAATATTCTCCTCCAGCCCGCCAACCCAGAAGATCAGCGTTGACTTATACTTGGAGAAGCCGTCAATTTCATATCCCACCAGTTCGGAATATTCCTTGTCCTTCAGGCCATAGGGGAAGTGGTCGCCCACCAGAACGATGGCCGTCTTGTCTGCCACACCGGCTTCCTCCAGACGCTGCATCAGATAGCTGAGGGCATACTCCAGCTCCAGGTTGCAGCTGATGTAGGCACGGGCCTGACGGTTCTTGATGGGCAGATCCCGGGCCAGCTTCCAGTTCTTCACCACAAGTTCATTGCTGTTATCATACTTGTAGTGGCCGGAGAAGGTCATGTAGTAGGCATGGAACTGTTCCATTCCGATGTAATCATCCACCGACTGCTCCATCATCTCCAGGTCAGAGGCAGGCCAGGAACTGGTAAACTTCATACCGTCCTTGGCAAACTTCATGGAATAACCCATATTGGGATGGGACTCATTCCGGCCGTAGTAGCTGCCTTCATAGTTGTGATAACCGAAGCTCTGAATGCCCCGCTGTTCCAGGAACACATTGCCCAGGGTAAAGGGCAGATAATTGTTCCGGGAGGAATACAGGCTGGAAGCACTCTTTTCCCGGTTGGTATCGGGCCACAGGCCCTGCGTCAGCGCATATTCACCATCGGTGGTGGTGTTGGGGAAAGAGTTGTAGAAATTATTGAACACAATGCCCTCGGTGGACAGCTTATACAGTGTGGGCATCAGTTCCGGGTAAATGGCGCCGGTGGCAAAGCTTTCTGCGCACAGCACGATCAGGTTATAGTCCGCCAGCATGCCGGTATATTCATTCTGTTTGGTGCCGGTGATCTGGCTGCAGTAGTTATTGATGGTTTTGATAACCTCGTCCTCGGTTTTTCCATTCAGTGCATCAAAGTCAAACTCCAGCACATTATAGACAGGCTCTGTTGCCTCCACCTCTTCGGCTTCATCGGTGACAGGCGCCTCTTGCAGGGTTTCTTCCCCTACATAATAACCCTCTTCTTCCACCGTGGCGCCGTAGCTGCCCAGGGTTTCCAGGCGGAATGTGGTTAGAACGCCAAACCGTTCTGCTGTCTGGTTCGTGGCAATGGTGTCGCTGTAATAGTAATAGTAGTCGCTGTACATACCCTGTCCAGCAAAATGCAGAAGCAGCAGTGTGCCCATATGCAGTACCGCAGCCGTCAGCACCAGGATCACCCGGGTATTGCCATATTTGCAGCGGAACATATCGATCCGGAACCACTTCAGCAGAAGCAGCGCTGCCACAGGCAGCAGAAGCACCGCAAGATAAGGCAGTTTTTCCCAAATCGTAATCAGTGTTTCCCGCCAGAAGGAGGTCAATGCGGCACCGCCGATCTCCAGCTGAGCAACGGAATACATGGTGCCGAAAATAAACTCGTATACCATCTGGCTTCCGTATACAAACACCAATACCACTGTCAGTACCAGCGAGGCCAGAAACCGCATCTTGCCCGGCAGCAGAGAAATCAATACCGTTACCGCACAGGCAATGGCACCGGTAAAGCCAACTGCATACAGGAATCTGGAATGGAACTGCTCAAATACAGTATAATGTGCCATCAGTTCCCAGCAGGCAAATGCCAGCAGCCAGTAAGCAAAATTCAGAAGCACGGGCCACTTGACTGCCCGGTCAGAAGCAGGTCTTTTGGCAGCAAGTTTCCGGAAGAAGGTCTTTTTCTCAGGCACTTCCGATACAGGTGCCTGTGCATCCGGCACTGCAGCTGTCTGCTCTTTTTTATGAAACAATTTTCCCAGCAAGGGGTACACCTCCAAAAGCAAATGCAATGAAACTTTTTTACAAATACACATAATAGCACATTTTATCAGAAATGTCATCCGATAAAAACAGAAAATCCCGTTCATACGAACGGGATTCTTTCTGTGTATTTTTTACAGTGCGGAGTAACCAAAGCTGTTGACCAGGGCATCGATCCGGCGTCCGGCCTTGCAGTAGGGGCACTCGCGGTAATCATAGCTTTCATAGTCCGGCAGGTCTTCCACAGAGTAAACAGAATGAACGGGATAACCGCCCACATGGTTCACTGCACGGTAGATACCGGCAATGGCAACCACCTGTCCACCATAATAGCCAATGGCCTCAATGGCCTTCTTGGCGGTGAAACCGGTGGTGACAGAGGCCATCAGCACCAGGATGTTCTTGCCCCGGATCATGGGCTGAATGTTGTCACGGAAAATGATCTGGGAGTTGGAGTTGTACTCCGGCTCTGCAATGTAAATGGTATTGTGGGCATTGATGGTCTTATAGCCGCTCTTGGTCAGTTCTTCTGCCACACAGGTACCCAGAACGGTGGTGCCGTCCAGGCAGAGAATGGTATCCACAGGAACATTGTTGGTCATTCTGGAGACCAGCTCATAGGCGCTGTCCTTGGCTTCACTCAGTCTGGCCTTCTGGAAAGTCAGATCGATGTAGTAATTGATATGGGAGTGATTGGTCGCAAAATGACCCCGGGCAATGCGCAGGGGAACTTTGCCATGACGGACAGGCAGATGGGTCAATTCAATCATATTTGGTACCTCCATATATGTAATAGACAGGAAAAAGAAAAGGCATTCTCCAATGTCCGGCAATGCGTTTTGGCCGGGCACCTGAAAAACGCTTTTTTTCATTATATCCCGGCAAAAAAGAAAAGGCAAGCAGAAACGGGTGCTCTGCCTGCCAAAAATTACCTTTTGAACTTGTTGAAGTTGCGCAAACGAAGCTGCTTTTCCTGCTTGTAGAACTGGTTTCCGATGATCCTGCAGATCTTGCCGGTGCGGATCATCCAGTGCACCTTGCCGAAGCTGGCCCACATCACATCATCGGTCTCCCCGGGAAGCAGCACGATATCCTGAAGCTTCACCTGCCGTTTCAGGCAATAAAAATCGTAAAAGGTATTCCGGTCCTGCTCTGTTCCCAGCAGTTCAAATTCCTCCTGCTCTGCCCGGATCCCGGTTTCCTCAAACAGTTCCCGGACAATAGCCTGGCGGCTGGTCTCCCCTGCCTGGGCTGCACCACCGGAATTCTCCCAGGTGCCGGCAAAGCTTTTTCCTTTTGCCCGTCTGGTCAGCAAAAGATGTCCCCGGCCATCATAGACCCAGACACAAACCACCAGACCGTATTCCCCCGGTTTCCAGGGTGTTCCTCTGCGGTGGATATTTCCGGTGAGACACCTGTGCTCATCGTAAACGTCATTCCATTCCTGGATAGCAGCCATATGCCTCACCTCCCCTTACAGCTTGTTTTATGATAGCACTTTGCACCGCATTTCGCAAGCATTTTTCCATATAGCTCCCACCTTCCGATTCCGAAAGATAGATACTTGCTTTTCTGCCGGAAACCGATTATCATATTTCTGTATGGATCTATGATCCCCACAGATAAATGCTTTGAATGAAGGAGGATCCCTCTATGATCCCTGATCTGAATTGGCTGGAAGATCCCACTGTATTCCGGGTCAACCGGCTGGATGCCCATTCTGACCATGTCTGTTATGCCACAGAGACTGAGCTGGCCTGCAAGTCCACTTCCCTGCGTCAGAATCTGGATGGCGTGTGGCGTTTTGCCTGGAGCAAGGCCCCCGCTCTCCGTCCTGCACAATTTTGGCAGGAGGGGTTTGACCTGTCCGGTTTTGGCACCATTCAGGTTCCTGGCCACATGGAGACCCAGGGCTATGGCCAGATCCAGTATATCAACAAACTGTACCCCTGGGACGGCCACACCTTCCTGC
The DNA here is from genome assembly GCA_017440925.1 of Oscillospiraceae bacterium. Taxonomy (GTDB): domain Bacteria; phylum Bacillota; class Clostridia; order Oscillospirales; family Oscillospiraceae; genus Faecousia. The sequence goes on from JAFSAP010000004.1 coordinate 4,688, forward strand.
GTCCCCCGCATATCGACTGGGACCACAATCCCGTGGGCAGCTATGTGACAGAATTCGATCTGGCGCCTGCGCTTCGGAACAAGCGGGTCTGCATTTCTTTCCAGGGTGTGGAAAAGGCTTTCTTTGTATGGCTTAACGGCCATTTTGTGGGCTACAGCGAAGACACTTTCACCCCCTCCGACTTTGACCTGACCCCTTATATCAAAGAAACCGGTAACCGTCTTTGTGTGGAGGTTTACAAGCAGAGCAGCGCCTCCTGGCTGGAGAGTCAGGATTTCTTCCGGTTCAGCGGTATCTTCCGCAGTGTGTACCTGTATGCCAAGCTTCCGGTTTCTGTGGATGACCTGTGGCTGAATACCCGTCTGGACAGGGATCTTTCCACCGGCCGTATGACAGTTCGGCTGGCAGTCAGCGGCGAGGCGGTTTCCAGGGTACACTTGAAGATCACCCATGATGCAGATGGCGAAATCTGGGACGGCCCCCTGTCGCTGACAGAAAAAGACGGTTTTCTTTTCTCCCAGGAGCTGGTGCTGCCCAATATCCGGCTGTGGGACTATGGTACGCCCGAACTGTATCATGTACTGCTGAGCGTAGAAAACGGCGGCTATATCCCCTATGACATCGGCTTCCGCCGATTTGAAATGGCGGATAAGATCATGATGCTCAATGGCAGGCGGCTGATGATCAACGGTGTGAACCGCCACGAATGGAATGCCGCCTCCGGCCGCTGCATCACCATTTCCGACATGGAAGCTGCCATGGAAGTTTTCCGGCGCAACAACATCAACGCCGTCCGCACCTGCCACTATCCCAACCGCAGCGAATGGTATGACCTGTGTGACAAAAACGGCATCTATATGATGGATGAAACCAATCTGGAAACCCACGGTTCCTGGCAGAAGGACATGACCGTGGATCCGGAATGGAATATCCCCGGCAGCCTGCCCGAATGGAGAGACTGTGTTCTGGACCGTGCCAACGCCATGTTCCAGCGAGATAAGAACCACGTTTCCATTCTGTTCTGGTCCTGCGGCAACGAGGCCTTCTGCGGCAGCAACATTGTGGACATGGCCAACTTCTTCCGGCGTGAAGATCCCAGCCGCATGGTACATTACGAAGGCTGCTACTGGCCCCGGGGCGTTGTCAACGGCAAGCCCAACAGCCCCCACTGGCGGCCGGAATATGAAACCGTCTCGGACATGGAATCCCGTATGTACGCCACCCCTGCGGAGATTCGGGAGTATCTGGAGCTGGATCCCCAGAAGCCCTATATCAGCTGCGAATATATGCACAACATGGGCAATTCTCTGGGCGGCATGGAAAGCTATGTCCGTCTGGGAGAAGAATTCCCCCTGTATCAGGGCGGCTTCATCTGGGACTACATGGATCAGGCACTGTGGCACAAGAATGCCCAGGGCCAGACCGTTCTGGGCTACGGCGGTGACTTCGGTGAACGCCAGAGCGACTACAATTTCAGCGGAAACGGTATTGTCACTGCTGATGGTATTGAAAAGCCCTGCATGCAGGAGCTGCGTTACTGGCATGACACCCCCGAAAACCGGAAAGCACAGGATGCATGCAATGCAGAAGCTGCAAAAAATGCTCCCGTTCCTGCCTTTACTCCTAAAAAATCTCCTCTGAAAACTGTCCATGGCGATGGCGCATTGGGCGTACAGGGTGAGGATTTTGAAATTCTGTTCTCCGTTGGCGGCGGTGGACCCACCTCCATGGTGGTAAACGGCAAGGAATGGCTGTGGAGGGCACCCCGGATCGCTTTCTGGCGGGCACCCACGGAAAATGACATCGGCTGCGGCTTCCCCATGAAGTCCGCCATCTGGAGCGCTGTAGATGCCTGGCAGAAGTGTTCCAGCCGGGAAGTTCTGGAGGAAACGGCCGAAGCCGTCACCGTCCGCTACCACTTCACTGCTGACATCATGCCCGACCTCAATGCCCATGTGACCTACCGCGTCACCGCGGAAGGCAGGATGCAGGTCTGCGTACATTATGAGGGCAAGGCCGGACGTCCCCAACTTCCCCTACTGGGTCTGCGGTTCTCCACGCCCTGGCCTGTGGAGAAAACCTCCTGGGTTGGTCTCTCCGGCGAGACCTATCCCGACCGCATGAAGGGCAGCCGCTTCGGTGTTCACGAGGAAGTGCCACACATTGCCCCCTATCTGGTCCCCCAGGAATACGGCAACCACATGGATACTCACAGCACCGTATTCACCATGGGTGATGGTTCTCTGACACTGGAAAAGGGTGATGCTCCCTATGCCTTCAGCGCCGTCCCCTATACCCCCGGCCAGCTGGAACAGGCCATGCACCGGGATGAGCTGCCTGCTCCCTGCCGTACAGTAGTAACTGTCTGCGGCAAGATGCGCGGTGTAGGCGGCATCGACACCTGGATGACCGATGTGGAACCCCAGTATCATGTCAGCGCTGAGGAAAATATCGATTTCTCCTTCTTTGTTCACCTGTAATCGCAAAACGGCAACCGGCACAGCGGATACTGTGCCGGTTCTTGCCTATCCGGGGATAGTATGATATAATTCCCACAAGATTGTATCTTGTGAGGAATTTCCAATGAACAGAAACGAACAATGGTTACAATGGGCAATTGAATTGCAAAGTCTTGCGCAGGCGGGTCTCACCTATGGAAAAGATGTGTATGACAGAGAACGTTACGAGCGTATTCGTGGAATCTCTGCCGAAATTCTGTCCAGCATGACAGAGATTCCAACAGAAATTGTAAAAGATCTGTTCTGCAATGAAACGGGGTATCAAACGCCCAAACTGGACACGCGTGCGGCAATCTTTAGGGATGAAAAAATTCTTCTCGTTTGTGAAAATAACGGAAAATGGTCACTTCCCGGTGGTTGGTGTGATGTAAATATCTCTGTGGGCGAAAATACCATCAAAGAGGTGAAAGAGGAATCCGGCCTGGATGTCACTGCTGACAGCATCATCGCTATTCAGGATCGGGCAAAACACAATCTTCCGGTATATGCTTATGGAATCTGTAAAGTGTTTGTTCTCTGCTCTTTGGTGGGCGGCAGTTTTCAGGAGAACTCGGAGACAACAGGTTCTGCGTATTTTTCGGAAAGCAATCTTCCGGATCTTGCCACCGAAAAGAATACCGCAGAGCAAATCAAAATGTGTTTTGATGCCTACCGTGCAGGTGACACATGGAAAACATATTTCGATTGATTCTTTCCAATATAGGATTCGGCATCCGTCGTCAAAACGGAATATACAAAATGGCACCTCTTCCCGAGGTGCCATTTTCTTATTCAGTTTCCGGAATCCAGAGCGCATACAACGTCATGGGTTCAGCTACCTGGTATTCCTCCATGTTCCATTCATAGAGACAATTCTCATCTTTGAACCATCCCGAGAATGTATATCCTTCCCGGGTGGGAGGCTCCGGCTCAACCACCAGATCACCGTACATCAGCTCCTGGGCAGGCACATCGGTACCGCCGTTGGAATCAAAGGTGATGGTATAGCCATTGTTGGAGACACCATACAGCAGGATCAGAACGATCGCCAGGATGCCGCCGATGATGATTTTGTCCAGAGTCTTTACAGAGATCTTTACATGTCTGTAAAGACCGCGAAAGCTGCTCTGGGGCTCCTTGCGGGAGGTATCCTGTTCCATATTACTTGCGGACCAGGTACTTTCTCATATCGATGGAGCAGGCGACCAGAATGATCAGGCCCTTGACGATGTACAGCAGGTTGGGGTCGACAGACAGGAAGTTCAGGCCGACGAAGATAACCTGCAGCAGCAGAACGCCGATGATGGCGCCGCTGACCTTACCGATACCACCGACGAAGGAGATACCGCCGATAACGCAGGCTGCGATGGCGTCAGCTTCGTAGTTCAGACCAGTGGTGGCGTTGACGGAAGCGATACGGGCTGCATCGAAGAAGCCGGTCAGAGCGTACAGCATACCAGCCATCATGAATACCATGATGATGGTCTTTTCGACGTTGACACCGGAAACGTTGGCAGCTTCCTCGTTGGAACCGACAGCGTACATATTCTTGCCGAAGGTGGTCTTGTTCCAGATGGTCCAGACAACAACGGCAATGATGGCGGAATACAGAACGTAGTTGGGAACAGCAGTCTTGCCCACCTTGAACAGGGTACCGGTAACAAACTCACGGTAAGCTTCGCTCATGCCGGAGAGGGTCTGGCCGGAGTTGGTTCCCAGCTGCATGAACATCAGCAGGCAGCCGTAGACGATCAGCTGGGTGGACAGGGTGACGATGAAGGGATGCAGCTTGAAGCGGGCCATGCAGAAGCCGTTGACAAAACCGATGATGCAGCCAACCACCAGAACAGCAGCGATGGCTACGGGAATGGGCATAACCTGCAGACCGGGGAACAGCTTGTTGGTAGTCAGCTGAAGACCGGCAGCGATGGCTGCTGCCAGACCGACCTGACGGCCGGCAGAAATATCGGTACCTGCCAGAATGATGCAGCCGCCAACGCCCAGAGCGATGGGCAGCTTGGCCATGGTCAGGTTGACAATGTTAACAATGGAAGCCATGGACAGGAATTTGGGCTCCTGGATCCAGATGAAAATAACTGCAATACCGATGATGATGAACATGGCGTTGTTCATCAGCAGATCGCCGATGGCTCTGTTTCTGTCCTTCTTGGACATAGCCTTCATTTCTTCAATCTTGGAAGGCTTCTTAACTTTCAGATCAGACACGTTTATTTCCTCCTTAAGCAAACTTGGCAGCAAGGGTCATGATTTCTTCCTGGGTGGTGTTCTTTGCGTCCACTTCACCGGCCAGGCGGCCGCCGGACATGACCAGAATACGGTCACAGACACCCAGAAGCTCAGGCATTTCGGAGGAGACCATGATAACGGTCTTGCCTTCGTTGGCCAGATTCAGGATCAGCTGGTAAATTTCATACTTTGCACCGACGTCGATACCACGGGTGGGCTCGTCCAGCAGCAGAACCTCAGGCTCGGTCAGCAGCCAGCGGCCGATGATGACCTTCTGCTGGTTACCGCCGGACAGGCTGCGGATCTGGGTCTCCTGGGAAGGCGTCTTGGTGCGCATGGCATCGATATAACGCTGGGTGTCCTCCCGCTGGCTCTTTTCACTCAGCAGAGGGCCATACTTCTTATGACGGTGCAGGCTGGAGATAACCGTGTTGTCGCGGATGCTGCGGACACCGAAAATACCGGTGGCGCGGCGCTCTTCCGTCAGCATGGCAAAGCCGTTCTTGATGGATTCACCGGAGTTGCGGTTACGGCAGGGCTTGCCATCCAGGAAGATCTTACCGCTCTTGCGGGTACGGATACCAAAGATGGACTCCAGAGTCTCCGTACGGCCGGAGCTGTCCAGACCGGCAATGCCCAGGACTTCACCACGGCGGGCTTCAAAGCTGACATCCCGCAGATGGTTATACATACCGGACAGGTTTTCCACCTTCAGATAAACATCGCCGGGAACATTGGTCTTGGGGGGGAACTGATTGGTCAGTTCACGGCCGACCATCAGACGGATGATGTCGTTCATGGACAGGTCAGCGGACTTTTCGGTGGCGATCCACTTGCCGTCACGCATGATGGTGATCTCGTCAGAGATCCGCTTGATCTCAGCCATCTTGTGGGAAATGTAAATGATGCCGCAGCCACGGTCCCGGAGCATGTTGATGATCTTGAACAGGTGCTCAACTTCCTCTTCTGTCAGAGAGGAGGTGGGCTCGTCAAACACGATGACCTTGGACTTGTAGGAAACAGCCTTGGCAATTTCCACCATCTGACGCTGGGAAACAGGCATGGTGCTCATAATGGTCTTGGGATTGACCTTGACACCCAGTTCCTCGAACACTTCCATAGTGGCGTCATACATTTTCTTTTCGCTGGTGAAAGGACCGGTCATCGGGAAACGACCCAGCCACATATTGTCCATAACATTGCGCTTCAGAGCCTGGTTCAGTTCCTGGTGCACCATGGCAACACCATTCTCCAGAGCTTCCTTGGAGTTCTTGAAGTTGACCTCCTTGCCTTCCAGGAAGATTCTGCCGGCATTTTTCTGATAAACACCAAACAGGCACTTCATCAGTGTGGATTTACCGGCACCGTTTTCGCCCATCAGTGCATGGACGGTACCTGCTTTAACCGTCAGGTTGACGCCATCCAGCGCCTTGACACCAGGGAACTCCTTGGTGATACCTTCCATTCGCAGCAGGACAGTTTCGTTGTTCATTTCCAAATTTTTCGCCTCCTGATTTGGAATGCATGATGCGCCATTACAGGTCAAGGACATACTCACGCAAAGCTTCCATGAGCATGACCTCAACCTGCGAACGGCAACTGATTTGTAAAAAGCAGCCGTGCCGGAGCACGGCTGCTTTCCGATGCATAGGAATAATCCCGGTTAAGGATTAGCCGCTGTAAGCAGAGTAGGGGATGTTAACACGCCAGGTGCCTTCCAGATCACCGACGACATCGTCGAAGGTGCCCTTGCCCAGGCCCAGGTTCTCAGCGATCTTAACAACAGCGTTAGCCATACCAACAGCATCCTGCTTGATGGTGCCGGTCATGGACTTGGCAGCGATAGCTTCCTGAGCAGCAGCGGTAGCGTCAACGCCGAAGACGGGGATGGTGACACCGCCGTCGTTCTTGTTGTAGCCAGCAGCCTGCAGGGCAGCGATTGCACCCAGAGCCATGTCGTCGTTGTTGGCGATAACCAGCTCGACCATGTTGCCGTTAGCCTCGTTGTAGGAGGACAGGATGGTCTGCATGTATTCCTGACCCTGAGCAGCGGACCATGCGCCGTTCTGGTCAACCAGGTACTTGGCAGCGTTCTTGTCGTCGTAGAACTTCAGAGCGGGCTTGCCAGCAGCAGTCAGAACGGCATCGGCATCTTCAACACCGTACTGGGTACGGGCGTCAGCTTCCATGTTGCCTTCCTGGCCCTTGAACATAACGTAGGAGATCTCGCCGTCGCCGTTCAGGTCAACGGTGTCGTAGTTGGCCAGAACGTGCTCGCCAACCAGCTTGCCTTCCATGTGGCCGGCCATGGTGTAGTCGGTACCAACGTAAGCAGCCTTGTCGTAAGCGGAGACCAGCTCCTCAGAGACGGAACGGTTGAAGAAAACCAGGGGCAGCTCAGCGCCCTTAGCCATGTCGATGATAGCCTGAGTAGCGTCATCGGAAGAAGCGTCAACGATGTTGACAACCAGGACAGCAGCGCCCTTGGTGATAGCAGTCTGGATCTGCTCGGTCTGGGTGGTCTGAGA
>JAFSAP010000021.1 GCA_017440925.1 Oscillospiraceae bacterium
CTTGAAGGTTTCCCGGGCAATGATCTTGCCGCCGATGGCTGCCTGGACGGGAATCTCGAACTGTGCTCTGGGGATGTTCTCCTTCAGCTTTTCGCAGATCTTACGGGCCCGGGGATAGGCGTTGTCCGCAAAGAGGATGAAGCTGAGGGCGTCCACGATCTCGCCGTTGAGCAGGATGTCCAGCTTGACAAGCTTGCTGGGGCGGTAGCCAATGAGCTCATAGTCAAGGCTGCCGTAGCCGCGGGTGCGGGACTTCAGTGCATCGAAGAAGTCATAGATGATCTCGTTCAGCGGCATCTGGTAGTGCAGTTCCACCCGGTTGGCATCCAGGTAGACCATGTCCTTGAATTCGCCCCGGCGCTGCTGGGCCAGTTCCATGATGTTGCCCACATATTCCTGGGGGGCAATCAGATTGACCTTGGCGTAGGGTTCCTCTGCCAGCTCGATCTCCATGGGATCGGGGTAGTCCAGGGGCGTGTAGACCATCATGGTTTCACCATTGGTTTTGGTAATGCGGTAAACAACGTTGGGAGCGGTGGTGATGAGATCCAGATTGTATTCCCGCTCCAGGCGTTCCTGGATGATCTCCATATGCAGAAGGCCTAAGAAGCCGCAGCGGAAGCCAAAGCCCAGGGCAATGGAGCTTTCCAGCTCATAGCTCATGGAAGCATCGTTCAGCTTCAGCTTTTCCAGGGCTTCTCTCAAATCCTGGTACTTGGAGCCGTCGGCGGGGTAAACGCCGGAGAATACCATGGGCTGCACGGGGCGGTAGCCGGGCAGAGGTTCTTCCGCAGGGTTATCCAGGGTGGTGATGGTGTCACCCACCTGGGTGTCGGCCACGGTCTTGATGGAGGCGGTGATGTAACCCACTTCGCCAGCACCCAGAGCCTCTCTGGGGATCAGACCATTGGGACTCATGGTGCCCACTTCCACAACCTTGTAGACGGCGCCGGTGGCCATCATTTTGATGTCCTGGCCGGCCTTGACGGTGCCCTGCTTGATCCGGGTGTAGACGATGACGCCCCGGTAGCTGTCATACTGGCTGTCGAAGATCAGCGCCTGCAGGGGAGCAGAGCGGTCGCCCTCGGGGGCGGGCACATCGCGCACGATCATTTCGAGAACCGAGTGGATGTTGATGCCGTTCTTGGCGGAGATCTCCGGGGATTCCTCGGCGGGAATGCCAATGATATCCTCTACTTCTGCCTTGACCTCGGCAGGCCGGGCGGAGGGCAGGTCGATCTTGTTGATAACGGGCAGCACTTCCAGACCGGCATCGATGGCCAGGTAGGTGTTGGCCAGGGTCTGGGCCTCCACACCCTGGGAGGCATCGACAACGAGGATGGCGCCTTCGCAGGCGGCCAGGGAGCGGGAAACTTCGTAGTTGAAGTCCACGTGGCCCGGGGTGTCGATGAGGTTCAGGGCGTAGGTTTCGCCGTCATCGGCGGTGTAGGTCAATGTGGCAGCGGTGGCCTTGATGGTGATGCCACGCTCCTTCTCCAGCTCCATGGAGTCCAGCATCTGCTCGGCCCGGATCCGCTGGTCGATGGCGTTGCATTCTTCCAGCAGGCGGTCAGCCAGGGTGGACTTGCCGTGGTCAATGTGGGCAATGATGGAGAAATTTCTGATTTTGGAAAGTTCGGTCATAAATACACCTCAGAGAAAAGATGAAAGGCTTCTCCTTGAGGAGAAGCTGTCATAAATGTCCCGACAGGGCATTTATGACTGATGAGGTGTAAAAAATGATTTCAGAACACCTCATCCGACCTCGCTTACGCTCGGCCACCTTCCCCTCAAGGGGAAGGCTTGGGCCAGCAAGCGCTATTATGTCATTTTCCCAATTATACTGAATTTTTCCGAAAAAGTAAACCGTATGTTTTCACGAATTTGGGGGAAAACTGGCTGTGTTACGGGTGAATAAGGCCAATATCTCTGAAAATTCCTGAAATTTAAGAAAAATACCCTTGTCAAACCATAAAAAAAGCGGTATAGTCTAACGGACTGATAAAAAACTCGTATTTACATATACAGACAGAAAAAGAGGAGACATTCCATGAGCACAACGAAAAAACCCACAAAAACCGGAACTCCCGAAGAACACCAGGCTGCGCTGCAGGCCATGATCGCCCAGGGCAAGAAGGAAGGCATGATCCGTCTGGCGGATCTGAACGCCCTGCTGGAAAAAATGCAGCTGGATGCCGATAAGATCGAGAAGATCTATGACCAGTTTGAGGCTATGGGCATTCAGATCATCACTGCTGAACTGGAACTGGATACCGATGATGCCCTGGATCTGGAAGGCGACATCGACCTGTCCGGCCTGGAGGAAGAGGATCTGGTGGATCCTGTGGATCTGGCTGCCGAGTACTCCCTGGATGATCCTGTCCGGATGTACCTGAAGGAGATCGGCCAGGTGAAGCTGCTGTCCGCTGAAGAGGAAGTGGAACTGGCCAAGCGGGTCTCCGAGGGCGACCAGGCTGCCAAGAACAAGCTGACGGAAGCCAACCTCCGTCTGGTGGTCTCCATTGCCAAGAAGTACTCCGGCCGTGGCCTGCATATCCTGGATCTGATCCAGGAAGGCAACACCGGCCTGATCCGGGCCGTGGATAAGTTCGACTGGACCAAGGGCAACAAGTTCTCCACCTACGCCACCTGGTGGATCCGCCAGGCCATCACCCGTGCCATTGCTGACCAGGCCAGAACCATCCGTGTGCCTGTCCATATGGTGGAAGTCATCAACAAGGCTACCCGCTGCAACCGGAAGCTGGTGCAGGAGCTGGGCCGTGAGCCCACTGTGGAAGAGATCGCAGCCGAGCTGAACCTGCCTGTGGAAAAGATCATCGAGGCCAACCGCACCGCTGCCGATACCCTGTCCCTGGATACCCCCGTGGGCGATGAAGAAGATACTTCCATCGGCTCCTTCGTGGAGGATGAGCGCACCCCCGGCCCCGCCGATGCCACCTCCAACGCCCTGCTTGCCGAGGCGTTGAAGGAAATTCTGGATACCCTCACCGAGCGCGAGGCAGATGTTCTGCGGATGCGTTTCGGCATGCATGACGGCCGCACCCACACCCTGGAAGAGGTGGGCCAGATCTTCGGCGTTACCCGTGAGCGTATCCGCCAGATCGAAAACAAGGCCATCCGGAAGCTCCGCCATCCCAGCCGCGCCAAGAAGATCCGGGATTTCTACTGCTAAAGAATCAAAAAACACCCGACGTAAGTCGGGTGTTTTTTTCGTACAAGTATCTGTACTTTTCTTGCCGAAACAAGAAAAGGGCAGAGAAAGGATGGGAAAAGCACCGCCTCCGGCGGTGCTTTATATTACAGTATGCCGATAACGCCGTCTTTGTAAACCGCTGTGACGGTGACGGTACGGATCTCGTTATGGAGGTTTTCCCCTTCGGCATAAACCTTCACATAGTTAGGGGTGTGGCCGGTGAAGTATTTTCCGTCCGTTTCCTCAAAGAGAACCTCCAGTTCCGTGCCGATGAGCCCTTCCCGGTAAGCGTGGCTCATTTCCTCGGCAACCGCAATGGCGGAGCGGCTTCTGGCCTCCTTGGTGGCATTGTCATGCTGGCCGGGCATTTTGTCGGCAGGTGTGCCGGGACGGCGGGAATAGGGGAAGATGTGCATGTCCGCAAAGCCGCATCTGCGGATAAAGCCGAGGCTTGCAGCAAACTCTTCTTCTGTTTCCCCAGGGAAGGCCACGATCATGTCCGTGGTAATGGCGCAGCCGGGAAAATGTTCCTTCAGCAAGCGGACACTTTCATAATACCGGGCGGTATCGTATTTCCGCTTCATCCGTGCCAGCACCGTATCGCAGCCGGACTGCATGGAAAGATGGAACTGGGGACACAGGTTGGGATGCTTTTTCATGCGGCAGCAGAAATCTTCCGTGATGATCCGGGGCTCCAGACTGCCCAGCCGCACCCGAAGGTCGGGGACTGCCCGGCAGATGGCTTCGATCAGCACAGCCGGTTCCGGCTTTCCCGGCAGGTCAACGCCCCAGGAGGCGATCTCGATGCCGGTGACCACGATCTCCCGGTAGCCTCTTTCTGCCAGTTCCTTTGCCTGCTGCACTGCCAGCTCCAGAGGCGCGCTGCGGACAGGGCCCCGGGTATAGGGAATGATGCAGTAGGAACAGAAATTGACACAGCCGTCCTGAACTTTCAGCATGGCCCGGGTCCGTTCCTCCAGGCCGCCGGCGGGCAGCACCTCGAATTCCCGGCGGCGCAGGGCGATGTCCACGCTTTCCTGCCGTTCCCGGCTTTGCAGGGCTGACAGCAGCATGCCGATGAATGCCTCCCGGTGGCCGCTGCCGCCGATGACATCCACGCCCAGCGCCCGGACAGCATCGCTGTCGTGCTGGGAATAGCAGCCGCAGACACCGATGACGGCATCGGGATGCTCCCGGCGGCACCGGCGGATCACGGCCCGGTTTTTCTTATCGGCCACGGCGGTGACGGAGCAGGTGTTGATGATATAACCGTCGCAGGGCTCCTCAAAGCCGCCGATGGTGTGGCCCAGGTCGGTGAGGAACCGCTCCATAGCCTGGGTTTCGTATTGATTTGTTTTGCAGCCAAGGGTATAAAAAGCAAACTTCATTTGTGAATTCCACCAATAATAAAATGCAGGATTTGTGATAATCGTCCAAAGTGACAGTTGAAAAAATATAAAAATACTGATATAATATGACGCAAATATTACTTTTTCTGATCGTTGGAGACGAACACACAGACCGCTGTTCCCTCATTATACATGAAAAAGGTGAATTTGTATAGTTATGAGAGGGGCAGTTTTATGGAATTCCGCATCCAGCTACATTCTGTGCAGGACGTAGAAGAGTTTGTGAGCATCGCCACACGGCGAGCCTTTCCCGTCATCGTCACCAACCACCAGCACCAGGTCAACGGCAAAAACTTCATGGAAATGTTTTCTCTGGATGTGAGCCAGCCTCTTTGGGTACGTCCCGAATGCGATGAGGCGGAATACCATCTGCTGAAGTGGGATGCCGGCCGGTTCACCCTGGACTGATCCGGTGCCAATATTCATATGGCTCTAGTAGCACCATCCTGGGAATACCTGGGGCGGCTTTTCTGCAGGAAACCACCGACAGTGGCACGTCGGTGGCTTTTCTTTTCGGCATAAAAAACGGCACTGCTTTTTGCAGTGCCGTTTTTGTATCAAAACCGGTAACCGGCATCCAGCAGCCGCATGAGGGCGTTGTTGGCTTCTTCGTCGGAAAACAGTCCCGTGAACCGCTTGTCCACCACCAGGGCTTCCAGGCTCAGATCCAGGCGGCGCTTGTCCGCCAGCTGGTTGAAGCCATCGCTGATGCGGTTGCCGGAAAGTGCCCGGTGGGCGGCTTTCATGGCGTCATCTGCTTCCACAGGGCGCATCCGGATGCCGAGCTTTGCGGCCTTTTCCCGGCTGGCCGCCCAGGCAGCAATAAATTTCTGTTCCATATTTTTTCTCCTCTCTGGATGGAAGGTTTATATCATTGTATCGTACTTTTCTTGTTTCTGCAAGAAAAGTACCAAAAGAACAGACCAAAGGGGCGCTGAGTTCTGCGCTCAGCGCCGCGCTAAGAGCCGGGCGTTGCCCGGTTGCGCTCTGCACGCGCCTGCGGGCGCAGCCGCAATCGAAGTCGCCCTCCTTAAGAATCTACCCGACACGCACCGCCAAAACTGCTATGCCTCGTATCGACTGAAATTTTCAGACGTATGGCGTTACCATTGGCGGCTGTTCCGCACCTGCCGCCCTGCCGATTCTGGAGAATCCGAACTTCAAGCAGAAAATCGGAACATTTTCTGCTTGAACAGGTTTTAAGATAAGATGCTGTGCGCTGACGGCGATGCGGACGGGGGATACACAAGGGGGCGTATGGGACGCGCGGGAGCGCGGCTTTCAGCGCCCCTTGTGTCGGCTTCTTTTCGCCCTTTTCTTGCCGAAACAAGAAAAGGGCATGACATTTTTTAATATACAGCATAAAAATACTGGTAAACCAGTCTTTTTGGCAGCGGTTTTTCTTTCATCCGCCGCAGGCAGCTGCGGCAGTAGCTGTCAAAGGACTGCAGCTCTTCCGCAGTCAGCGCATGCTGGCTGTATTTTGCTTTTTGGGCCAGTTCGACCAGTTCTTCTGCAGGGGTCTCTTTCAGCAGCCGGGCCAGCCGTTCCGCCTCCCGCCAGCGCTGCAGGGCCTGCTGGTTTGTGGTACCCCGGTGCTGCCTTCTGCGGCGCAGCTTCAACCGGACGGACCGCTGGACTGCCAGCACCGGGATCAGAGCCGGAACCAGCAGCAGGAGCAGCAGCCCGCGGTCCCCGGTGGGATCCTGGGGTGCAGGCACCTCCGGAAGGGCAGGCGGTGCAGAGGGCATGGGTTCTGTGCCAGCGGCAGTTTCCGGGATCTCCGGCTCTGTGGCCGGGACAGGTGCTTCCGTGGGCTGGGTCTGGACAGGTGGCACGGTGGAGGTCACGGTTTCGGCTTCCCCTGCCGGGGTGGCTTCCAGAGGGATCCAGCAGCCGAGCCGCGGCTCATAGTATTCCGCCCAGGCGTGGGCATCCGCCTCCGTTACGGTGACGGTCTCCCCGGCGCTGGCTTCCACCATATATCCGGTGACATACCGGGCAGGCACATCCGCCGCCCGGAGCAGCACCGCAGCTGCGGTGGCAAAGTGGATGCAGTAGCCCTTGTCTGCTTTTTTCAGAAACCAGAGGGCGAAATCCGGTTCGCCGTCAGGTATTTTTCCGGGATCCAGATCATATCCGGCGGAATCGATGACCATGGCGGCAATGCGTTCTGCCTTTTCGGTGTTGGCGGCGGGTTCGGAGAGAAGGTCTGCCATCAGCTGCCGGGCCTCCTGCCGGGTGGTTTCCGGCAGGGCGAGATAGGCGGCAAGATCCTCCGGCAGCTGACCGCCGGGATCAGACGTCACTCCGGTCTGCTCTGCCGAAAGGCCCAGGGCCGCCAGACGCCAGTTGGCGGGCAGGAAATGGCATTTAATGGTGTAGCTTGTCTCCTTTTCGGCATTGGGCAGATATCCCCCGGCGAGGAAGGTCTCGCCGCCGGGATAGTAGGGCAGGAACCGCTGCTCCATTTCCCTGTGGGTGTGGACAGCAACGGTGCCGGGAACGCCCTGACCGAAGAAAAAGGGTTCCTGCCGGTTTTCGGAGGCAGTCCAGCCCAGACCGTCATAGCCGTCAAAATCCTGGCCCCGGAGATACAGGGTGCCGGTTTTGTCGGTGGTGACATCCATCACGGGATAAGTAAAGGGGATCTTTGCGCCCAGCTGGGCCAGGTCAACCTGCCGGGCGGGCTTTCCCTGGATGGCAGCGGCGGTTTGGGTGATGCCGTTATCCATCAGCTGGGGAAAATAGTCCAGAGCCGTGATCAGATTTTCCTGTAAAAGGGCAGAATGGTTTACATAACTATCCTGGGGAATGGCCAGGAACAAAAGGGTCAGACCGATGACCACCGGCAGTCCGGCGGCAAAGGTGAGCCGGAGGCCCTGGAAGGGATTCTCCCGGCGGACGGCACTGGGAAGGATCAGCAGGATCAGGCCAGTCAGCAGGATCAGCAGATACCCCTCCCGGGGAACGGTATCCGTCACCACGATGCAGGCACTCAGCGGCACCAAAGCCGTCAGCACCGGAAGGGCTGTCCGCTTTTGCAGACAGACGGAGCGCAGGGTGGTAAGGCAGATCAGAACGGCCCAGACCAGCAGGGGAAGATCGGCGGAGCCTGCGTTCCAGGCTGTGTCCACCAGCTTCACCACACCCCAGTGGTAGGCCCGGTCGTAAATGGTGGAAAGGCGGAAGATCAACTGCTTGAGCTGCTGTAGCGCTGTGCCATCCCGGTAGAGAAATCCGCCCAGCAGCGCCAGCAGACAGGCAATGGCCAGGGAGCCGTGCTTCCACTGCAGCACCAGGGCGCACAGCAGGGTGATCCCGGCGGTGCTTCCCCAGAATACCAGAGGCTCGGAAAGTGTCAGATCAAAGGCAGAGGCAAAGCAGCCGATGCTGCCCAGAGCCAGGGTCAGCCCCAGCAGGATCCCCGTCAGCGGGGAGAGGATTTTTTCAGCTTTCATCCGGTGCACCTCCGATATGGCAGTGCCAGGCGGCAGCAAAGCCCTGCTCCCGCAGGTCGCCTGCCGCTTCCGTGCCCTGGCACAGCAGGGTATCCAGGGCGCGCAGAAGCCCGGCTTCCTCCCGGATGGAGAAGCTCAGGGTGCCGCCGGCGGCCAGGGCCCGGAGTTCAAAGGAAATGTCCTGCTCCAGCAGCTTTCTGCCCAGCCACAGCAGGCGGCCCAGCTTCCGGTCCAGTTCCTCCGGGGTGCCCCGCAGGTGCAGAGTCAGCAGGATCAGTCCCTGCACCGGCTCCACGGGTTCCCGCAGGATCAGCGTTCCGGTTTTTGCAGTGAGCTTCCAGTGCACCTGGTTCAGGCTGTCGCCGGGGCGGTAGAGCCGCAGTTCGTGGTTTTCTGCGAAGCCGCCGCCGTATTTTGGCTTCCACCGGGCAGCTTTCCGGCGGTAGAGGGTCTCCGGCAGGGCCATAGCCACAGGCTTGGGCCGCACCAGAAGGATCCGCTCCTCCTTTTTCCAAACGGGCATGGCGAAAAGTCCCAGATAGTCAAAGATCCGCACCCGCCGCAGGGAGATGGTATAGCCGCCGCAGTGGTCTGTAATGGAACCCATATCCTCCCGGTAACGGGTGACTTCTCCGGTGAAGGCACTGCGCAGCACCAGCTGACCCCGGAAGGGGGGCATGGGCCAGATGCAGCTGCCCAGCAGCCAGAGCTGGGGATCCTCCCCTGTTTCAAGGATCTTCTGGGAGGCTGGACGCACCTGGAAATTCAGCATGGCAGGCAGGCTCAGCACCAGGGAGAACCAAGGCAGGAGCACCACTGTGACCAGCAAAAACCAGGCCAGCCATTGTCCGTAAGCGATGTAAAAGATACCGCAGCCGAGAAGCACGGCCAGGTATATTGCTCTGCGCGCAGCCATATCAGCGCAGTTTGGGAGCATCGGTGTGCTCCAGAATGTGGCGCAGGAGCTGCTCGGCGGTGGCGCCCTGGGCCTCTGCCCTGGGTGTCAGCAGCAGCCGGTGGGCCACGGTGTGGATAAATACCTCCCGAACATCTCCGGGCACCACATAGTCCCGGCCCCGGAGCCGGGCAACAGCCTTTGCCATGGCGGTGACCGCCAGAGTTGCCCGGGGAGAAGCACCCCGGAGGATCTGTTCATTCTGCCGGGTGGCCCCGATGAGGGCAACGATGTAATTTACAACGGTGTCGCTGACGAAAGTCTCTTCCACGGACTGTTGCAGCTCCATCAGCTGCTGCCGGGTCATAAGGGGCTGCAGGGTGTTCAGAGGATTGCCGCTCTGGCGGCTCAGCACCATGGCGGCTTCGTCCTTGGGGCTGGGGTAGCCCAGGGACAGGCGCACGGTGAAGCGGTCCATCTGGCTGTCAGGCAGCAGGGAAGTTCCGGCGGCACCGGTGGGATTCTGGGTGGCGATGACCACAAAGGGCTGGGGCAGCTGGTGGCTGATGCCGTCCACCGTGACCTGTCCTTCCTCCATGGCTTCCAGCAGAGCGGACTGGGTTCGGGAGGTGGCCCGGTTCAGCTCGTCTGCCAGAAACAGGTTGCACAGCACGGCGCCGGGCTGGTAATACATTTCCCCGGTTTTCTGATCCGGAATGGTGTAGCCCGTCACATCCGAGGGCAGCACGTCCGGAGTAAACTGCATCCGGCTGTAGCTCAGGTCCAGCACCCGGGAGAAGGCCAGGGCCATGGTGGTCTTGCCAACGCCGGGAATGTCCTCCAGCAAAATGTGGCCTTTGGACAAAATGGCAGCCAGCACCCACAAAAGGACGCTGTCCTTGCCCACAACGGCTTTGCGCACCTGGTTCAGGATCTGCTGGGCGCTGCCGGTGATATTGGTTTCCTTGGTCTGCATAACGATGTCCCTTTCTTTCAATGGGGATAATTTTTTCCATTGTACTATTTCCCGCCGGGAAAAACAAGTCGAACCGGGGCGCAGGAGTTTAAGATGCTATTAATTTGCAAAAAAATCCACCACCCCGCAGGGTGGTGAAAAGGATGAAATATCTCTGTAGGGCGGGGTCATGACCCCGCCCTGCGGTTGGTTAGAAAATCCGCTTGCGCAGGATCAGAACGGTGCCGCCCAGACCGGCCAGGGAAGTCAGCAGGATGCCGACCCACAGGCCGATGGTGTCACCGGTCTTGGGGTTGCTGGAATCTGCTGCCGCGGCAACCTGGAAGGTTCCGGAGGCATCGCCGTCTGCAAAGTGGACGGTGATCCGGTAGGTACCAATGGCCAGCTTCTTCAGATAACTGTTCTTCAGCACCAGGGTATCGTCTGCCAGCAGGGAATAGTGGGTCTTGTCCAGCTTCTTGCCGTCGATGCTGATGCCGGTGACATTATCGGTATCCGCATTGAGGGTGAAGGACAGATCCTTTCCGCTTTCCTGGCGCCACTTGCTGCCGCTGCCTTTCAGGATCTTGTAGTCGGGATCCTTGTCCTCTTCAGGCTCGGAGGGGGTAGTAGGCTCGGAGGGGGTAGTGGGCTCAGAGGGAGTGGTAGGCTCGGAAGGAGTGGTGGGCTCGGAGGGGGTAGTGGGCTCGGAGGGGGTAGTGGGCTCAGAGGGGGTAGTAGGCTCGGAGGGAGTGGTGGGCTCGGAAGGCTCCGTGGGCTGGCTGGGTTCCTGGGCTTCCGTGATGGTGAAGTCGATGGAAACACTGCCGGTGTAGCCTACCGTTTCGCTGGCGGTGGCGATGCCGGTAACGGTGACGGTTGCTGTGCCGGGTGCTACATTGTTGGTGTATGCAACAGAGTAGTCCTTACCGGCGGTCAGCACCTTGCCATCCACAGTGACGGTGATGGCAGGCTCAATGGCTTCCCCGGTGTAGGCAAATTCGGTGCCGTCAATGGTCACATCGGTGCCTTTGATCTCCACCAGAGTGAACTCCGGTGTGCCGGGAGCCTCTACAATGGTGAAGGGAATCTCCACAGTTCCTTTGTAACCGGTGGTTTCGGTGGCAGTAATGATCACCGTTCCGGTGCCGACGGCAATGTTGTTGGCATAGGTGACGATGTAGTCCTTGTTTTCCTCCAGCACGGTGCCGTCAACGGTAACGGTGACGGCAGGGGTGATGAAGCTTCCGGTATAGGTGTACTCAGTGCCATCATTCAGAACCACATCGGTGCCCTTCAGCTCGGTGGCGTTGCACAGGGGGCAGCCGCCGGCGGCGAAATTGCAGTCCTTGCCATCGCTGTGTCCACAGCTGCCGTGCTGGGTGTGGATGCAGACCAGGGTGGGAATGTTGCATTCCGGAGTCTTTTCGCACTTGTGGTGGCAGTTCAGCTTACCGGATCCGTTGTAGCAGGTGGCCACGTGGGTATGGGAGCAGGGGGTGGTGATGCAGCCGGAGGCTTCGGTGCACTGGTGGGTGCATTCGCCGCTGGCTTCGTAGCCGCAGTCCTCGGTGTGGCTGGGGTGATGCTCGCACAGGCCATCGCTTTCCGCGGCCCTTGCGGTGATCCCTGCGCTCAGGGTCAGTGCCAGGGTCAGCAAAAGGCTGATGCCCCGGCGGAATAGGGGTTTATTCATGGTTGTTTCCTCCTGGAGAAAGTGGATTGCGCGGACTGGCCGTGACATCCGCTCGAGCAGGAGTGTAACATAAACCAAACTTTTCGTCAATGGAAAGTGATGTAAATCAATATTTATACATAGTTTATAAAACTTTTTAGAAAAATATGGAAAGAAAAACGGAAGCATTTCTGCTTCCGTTTTTTCGTTATTCCTCTATCAGCGCCTTGAATACCGGCAGGCTCTTGCGGATCATCTCCAGGCTGACGCAGTAGCAGATCCGGAAATAGCCGGGGCAGCCGAAGCCGTCGCCAGGCACCAGCAGCAGATCCTTCTGCTTGGCCTTTTCGCTGAAGGCGTTGGCATCGCCGCCAGGGGCCTTGATGAACAGGTAGAAAGCGCCGTCGGGCTTGGCCATTTCATAGCCCATGGCGGTCAGGCCCTCATAAAGGGTCTTGCGGTTGATATCGTAGGCGGCGAGGTCGGGCCGCAGCTTTGCACACCGGGCGATGACCTTCTGCCAAAGGCTGGGGGCGCAGACATGGCCGCAGGCCCGGGCGGCACCGGCCACGGCGGCATAAACAGTCCGGCTGTCGGCAGCGGCCTTGGGCACATAGACATAGCCGATGCGCTCACCGGGCAGGGACAGGCTCTTGGAGTAGGAGTAGCAGACGATGGTATTGGGATAGATCAACGGCAGGAAGGGCACTTCCACACCGTAGGCCAGCTCCCGGTAGGGCTCATCCGATACAATATAAATCGGATGGCCGTATTCTTTGCCCTTGCGTTCCAGCAGGGCGGCAAGTTCCGTCAAAACCTCCCGGGTGTAGACCACGCCGGAGGGGTTGTTGGGGGAGTTGAGGATGATGGCCTGGGTCTTTTCCGTCAGCATAGCCTCCACCGCATCCAGCTTGATCTGGAAATCCGGCACATCGGGAGGAACGACCTTAAAAAGGAAACCGGCTTCCTCTGCAAAAGGCTTGTACTCCGGGAAGTAGGGAGCAACTGCCAGCAGTTCGCTGCCGGGAACGGCCAGGGCCCGGAATACTGCCACCAATTCGGGGGCGGCACCGCCCATGATGAAGAAATCCTCCGGGGCAGCGCCTGCGTTGTAGCGTTCGTTCAGATCATCGGCAATGGCGCTGCGCATGGCAAAGTCGCCCACAGCAGAGGTATAGCCATGGACAGCCAGGGAGTCGGTGTCAGAAAGAACGGCACAGATGGTTTCATTCACCTCTTTGGGAGAGGGAATGGAGGGATTGCCCAGGGAATAGTCATAGACATTCTCCCGGCCCACGATGGCGGCGCGCTGGCAGCCGTATTCAAACAGATCCCGGATGCAGGAACGGTTGGCACCCAGGGCATAGGATTTTTCGTTGATCATGGTGGTTTCCTCCTTCGGTTGGAAAATGGTCAGTTGTATATCAGCAAGAAAAATAGATGTAACCGAAGAACGACGACCACAGTCATTGCGAGGAGGCTGACAGCCGACGTGGCAATCTCCTGGTACAATATTGAATTCTGCTGTGTTAATCAGTAAATGGTTCCGGGAGATTCCCACATCGGGGCTGCGCCCCTCCTCGGAATGACATGGTAATCGGGAGATGAGAGTATGGCCTGCAGCGTGGTGAAAATTGTTCCTTTATAAGTACAGAGGTGCTTTTGGGTTATAAGGCTGCGGCTTATAGGTGACGGAGCCGATGGGTTTGCCTTCCACGCCGTATTTGGGATTGTAGCCAAACAAGTTGACATACTTCAGAAGGTCATTCTTTTCCTTCTCCATTTCTTCCATGACTGCTACTGTGGCAATGACATCGTCCACCGCCCGGTGGGAATTGACCACCTTCCCGGTGAGGCCGTAAACGTCAATGGCGCTGCACAGCTTGTGGGGATAACTGTGGCGGTCCCGGTAAACAGTGAGCAGATCCAGCTTGTCCTTGCCTTTTAATATGGAAGGATCCCCGTCCCGCAGCAGCATGTAGAACAGAAAACTCAGGTCAAAATGGGCATTATAGGCCAGAAGCAGGGTATTTCCGGCGATCATCTCCGCAATGTCCCGGCAGACCCGGGCTTTGGGCAGGCCCCGTTCCCGCAGATCCTGGGTGGAAATGCCGGTGAGCTCCGTGATCTTCGGCGGTACGAAGCCGCCGGGGGCCAGGGCCACCAGCTCATCATATTCCCGGGTCACTTTGGGAACACCCTCCACCTTCTCCACCACCACGGCGGCGAATTCAATGATCTCATCCCGGGAAAACAGCAGTCCCGTTGTCTCGGTGTCGAAAAGCACCAGCTTATCGTATTTGTCAAACAGCGGTTCAAAAGCCATTGTTTTTCTCCTGTTAGAATCTTCCTGTCAGGGCAAGGGCCCGTTTGTACTTGCTGGCACGCTCCGGGATCAGACCGTATTTGGCGGCCAGTGTCCGGGCAAAGGCCACGGCGGCCTCCTCGCTGCCGGCTTTCAGCTCCACTTCTACCTCGCCCAGAAGTTCGATTCTGGCGCCTCCCCGCAGAATGCCCCGGTCAAGGGCCAGTTCCACGGTGCAGCCGTCCGTATTGATCAAAGCAGCCTGCCGGATGAACCGGGCACCGCAGACGGCTTCCAGTCCGCCGGACACAAGTGCTTTCAGCTCTCCGGGTGCGCCCAGGCTGCACAGCTGCTCAATGGCGCAGCCGATGTCAGCGCATTCGGTCTCCCATTCTGACCGGCTTCCATCACCGGCGGGGGTTTTCAGCGTGCAGACAGAGGTTTCGTTTTCCATGCGCTGCCGCAGGGTCCAGTGCAGGGGAGCCAGTGCCCGGTCTGGGGTGTCAAAATATGTGCTTACCATATTGATTTCCCGGAAACCCTCAAAATCTGCCCGGATGGCATCCATCTGCCGTACCGATGCCCGAAATTTCAGTTCAAATTCTCTACCCATAAGGAACCTCCGTATAAGCTAAGTTTATTTGTTGCGCTGGCGCGGGAGCGCCGAAAAGCCTCCCTTGTGCAAAGGGGGCCTTTGGGTGCGGTACAAACCTATATTGCGATCTATTATACACCCTTAAAATCCATCATGCAAGAATCTTTCGCCCCATTGCTGTTCCGACAGCATACTTTTTTTCCCTGTGGTAGAATCGCTCTATCACAAAGGAAAGGCAGTGGTTTATCAATGTTGGCAACGGTGGAGGGCTATCTGCATCGGATTCAGCGGCAATTTCACAGATGGGCACTGGATTCCCGGGTACAGTGGACGGCGAAAATCGCCGCCTGTGGCGGCAGCGGTTTTTTTCTCAGCGCGGCAGGACTTCAGGGAGGCTGCCAGCCTCTGGCCATGGGGCTGATCCTCTCCATGACCGGCTGGCGCGCACTGGTGGCGGCCCTGGGAGCGGCGGCGGGCTACCGGCTCTTCTGGGGCAGCAGCGGTCTGGAAGGCGTGGCCTGGGCAGCGCTGGGCTGCTTGATGGCCCTGGCTCTGGGGAAAAGCGGCTGGGCCGAACAGATGCCCCTGCTGCTGCCCGGGTTTGCCGGTGTGGCAACAGCGGTAACGGGACTGGTATTTCTGTTTTTTCAGCCGGGAGGAGACTTCCCGTTGTTTCTCCTGCGGG
The DNA here is from genome assembly GCA_017440925.1 of Oscillospiraceae bacterium. Taxonomy (GTDB): domain Bacteria; phylum Bacillota; class Clostridia; order Oscillospirales; family Oscillospiraceae; genus Faecousia. Next base: position 15,195 of record JAFSAP010000021.1, read on the forward strand.
TTCTGGCTGCCCCGTCCGCCGCCTTCTTTTTCCGCCGGGCGGTGCTCCGCCGGGACAGTCTGACCCAGTGGATCTGCGGCGGTATCGGAGCATTGGCACTGGCCCGGGTGGGGCCGGCGCCCTGGCTGGGACTGGGCTATGTGCTCTCAGGGATTTTTTCGGTGTGGCTGTCCTTTCCGGCGGCGGCCATGGCGGGGTTGGGCCTGGATCTGGCCCGGGTGACACCGCTGCCCATGGCGGCAGTTGCCTGTGCGGCCTGGTTTGCCCGGCTGCTGCCCTTTCAGCAGCGGTGGATCCGTAGTCTGGTGCCGGGGGCGGCCTACTTAGGGATCATGGGGCTGTGCGGGGTTTGGGATCTTCGGCCTTTGCCGGGGCTGGTGCTGGGGGGAATGCTGGGCTACTGCCTGCCGCCCCGGCCCGATGCCATCCACCGCCGGGGAGAAACCGGCGTCGTCCAGGTGCGGCTGGAGATGACCGCCGGGATCCTGGCCTATACCCAGCGGCTGCTGCTGGAAATGGGAGAGGCGGCTGTGGACGAGGAAGCCCTGCTGCACCGGGCGGTGAGCAGGGCCTGCGGCACCTGTGTCAACCGGGAATCCTGCCAGGAGCAGCAGCGTCTTTCCCTGGAAGCCCTGCATGACCCGGAAAGCTTCACCTGCCGCCGTCCCGGAGACATCCAGGGAGAACTGCGGCGGAGCCGGGAACGGCTTCGGTTTCTGCGGGCAGACCGGCAGCGGCGGCAGGAATACCGCAGCGCCCTGGTGCAGCAATATCAGTTTTTGTCCGTTTTTCTGCGGCAGCTTTCGGATCAGCTGACCCGGCAGGGGGAGCACCGCACGCCGGTCTACCGGGTGGAGGTTTCTGCCCGCTCCCGGGGCAAGGGCCAGACCAACGGTGACCGGTGCATGGCCTTTGCCGGAACGGGATGCCGGTTCTATGTGCTGCTGTGCGACGGTATGGGAACCGGCCTGGGGGCGGCCCAGGCCGGCCAATCCACAGCGGAGCTTCTGCGGCAGATGCTGACTGCCGGGTTTCCACCGGAGCATGCCTTCCGCAGCATCAACAGTATCCTGGCCCTCCGGGGCCAGGCCGGTGCGGCCACTCTGGACCTGGCGGAGGTGCGGTTGGACAGCGGCCGGGTGACGCTGTACAAATGGGGCGCGGCTCCCAGCTGGCTGTTGAAGCCTTCTGGGGCAGAAAAAATCGGGACAGCCACACCACCGCCGGGGATCTGCGTGGCAGATACCCGGGAACTGGTGATTCGGCTGTCCCTGCGCCGGGGGGAGATGCTGATTCTGCTCAGCGACGGCGTGGAGGCTGGGGAGTGCCTGCGCCATGGATCATCTGGGCCAGTGCCGCCTGGGGTCCTGGCGGAGCGGCTTCTTGAGGAATGTGGGCTCAGCGAAGATGATGCAACCGTTGCGGTACTGCGGCTGCAGCTTCGCCAGCCGTCTACATAATACACCCCGTTTTGTGCAAATGCTGTCGAAACACAAGATGTGGGATGTAAATTTGCGGAAAAATCACAACATGTGGGATACTATGCAGCAACGGGGAATAATTTCGGTGAATTTCCGGAAAACTCTGCGATGCTTTTTTGACAGTCTGCAAGAAAGGATACTCTTTGGGGTATCCTTTCTTGTTCTGCATAAGTATGATATTTCTGGGGAAACGCCTGCCCTCTGCGTGCTGGCCGCAGGCATCCAATTTGACAGGGTGCGGAAATGGCAGACTTCATGGTTGACGCTCCGGCATTTTTTCAGTAAAATAGGAAAAACAGATCAAGGAGGCCTCTTATGAACCAGTTCACCCAATTCAGCTGCACCGACTTTGCCCAGGCTCTGGCAGCGAAAGCACCGGTGCCCGGCGGCGGTGGTGCCGCAGCCATGACGGGCGCCCTGGGCGTTGCCCTGTGCTCCATGGTGGGTAATTTCACCGCCGGAAAAAAGAAATTTGAAGCGGTGGAGGAAGATGTTCAGCGGATGCTTTCTGAAGGAGAAGCCCTCCGGGCCCGGCTTCTGGAACTGGTGGATGTGGATGCTGAGGCATTCCAGCCCCTCAGCAAAGCCTATGCCATCCCCCGGGAGGATCCTTCCCGGCCCCAGGTCATAGAGGAAGCGGCAGTGACCGCCTGCAAGGCACCCATGGAAGTGATTGCCTGCTGCGGCAGGGCGCTGCATTTGCTGGAAGAAATGCTGGAAAAGGGCAGCAAACTGCTGATCCCCGATGTGGGCTGCGGCGCACTGCTGTGCAAGGCTGCCATGGAAAGCGCTGCGCTGAATGTGTTTGTGAATACCGGGATCCTCCGGAACCGGGAAACCGCTGCAAAGATGGAGCAGCAGGTGGAGGATGCTCTGAAAACCTATCTGCCTCTGGCAGACAGAATTGCCGCTTCCGTCACGGCGTATATCCGAAAGGAGGGCTGATATGGCCCGGATTCTGAAAGGCTTGCCGGCCGCCAATGCGCTGACGCAGATTCTTGCGGAGCGGGTGACGGCACTGAATGAAAAAAATGTGACACCGACCCTGGCTATCCTCCGGGTGGGGGAGCGGGGAGACGATATTTCCTATGAGACAGGTGCCATGAAGCGCTGCGCCAAGGTGGGCATTGCCGTGCGCCAGTTTCTGCTGCCTGGGGATTGTACGCAAAAGCAGCTGCTGGATACCATCCGGCAGATCAACGAAGATGCTTCCATCCATGGCTGCCTGATGTTCCGTCCCCTGCCGGATAAGGCCATGGAGGAAGCCGCCTGCAGGCTGCTTTCCCCGGAAAAGGATGTGGATGGCATGACTGCCGGTTCCCTGGCCACGGTATTTGCCGGAAAGGGTGCAGGCTATCCCCCCTGCACGGCGGAAGCCTGCATGGAACTGCTGGATCATTACGAAATCCCGCTGGAGGGAAAGCAGGTCACGGTCATCGGCAGAAGCCTTGTGATCGGCAAGCCGGTTTCCATGATGCTCCAGGCCCGGAACGCCACAGTCACCATGTGCCATACAAAGACCGTCAATATGGCGGAAGTCTGCCGCAATGCAGAAATTCTGGTGGTTGCTGCCGGTAAGGCCGGTGTGGTGGATGGAAGTTTTGCCGCTCCCGGACAGATTGTGGTGGATGTTGGCATCAATGTGAATGCCGAAGGAAAGCTCTGCGGTGATGTAAGCTATGCAGAGGTGGAGCCCATCGTGGAAGCCATCACCCCTGTCCCCGGCGGTGTGGGAAGCGTCACCACGGCAGTGCTTGCCAAGCACGTGGTGGAAGCCGCCGAAAAAACGGTAAAAGACTAAAAAGAGACATCCTTTGGATGTCTCTTTTTTGAAAAGCTGCTGCGGGCAGATAGGATCTGCCCTTTATCCGAGGAAAGGTACGGCGTTAGTTTGCCATGTACCTATATTTGATGTTGTTTTTCTTGCAATACGCTTCCGCATAGCTGCCTCTGGCAACGGCTGCGGTTATTTCATAGAGATAGCCGTCATATACGCCTGTCTGATAGGCAATCATTTTGCTTTCCACAGCCTCATAGCCCCAGCCAAACATATATTCCAAATCCCGGCGGGAATGGGCTGTCATGCCACGGGACAGCTCTTCGTCCTCCTTACGGCCGCAATGCTTAAAAGCATCGGTACCGATTTCGGCAACACCGGCGGGGATCTCAATATCGAACAGGTTGTGACAGTCCCGGAAAGCTTCTGCTTCAATACTCCGGATGCTCCGGCTGATACAGATCCGGGTCAGCTTGTCGTTTCCGGCAAAAGCCTTTGCCCGGATTTTTGTCACCGGATAGCCGTCAAAGATCTCCGGAATGACCACTCCGCCGCTGGCACGGCTGCCGTCAATGATACACATGGTTCCATCGGAATGTAAAGCATAGGTGATGCCGTTGCTGCTGCTGATGTCCGCATCGGCAGCGGCATTTTTTTCTGGTTTACACGCTGTGTGCGCATGATAAGCCACCAGTACGCCGAAATGGCCGCATGAATACTTGATTACGATTTTGCAGTGCATCACCTGATCTGGATGTGCCTGCTTCCAGTTTCGGTCGAACAGTTCCGCATCTTCCACAGAATATATACCGATCTGATAGCGGTACCGTTCCGCAAGATTTGCCGGAATAACGTGCAGCACAAGGCTGTCCAGACCCATCCGGTAGGAAACCGTGGTTTCTCCGGTTCTGTTATCCGGCGTGGTCTTGGTTTGCAAATAGGTTTCATAGTCAAGGATCTTCAGACTGCTTAGTTCTCTCTTGGACAGGATCCGGTTGATCTCGTTCAGATCCGTTTCTGTCCTGTCGGGCCATTTGCAGTGGATCTTGCCTGCCAGACCACGCTCTACTTCCTCAGACACGATTACCGTAGCTGCCATGCTCATTTCCTCCGTTTTCTTCTGAATGTCCCCGGTACCCGCCGGATGTGCCGGCTGCGGAATCTCCGGAGCCGGGGCAGGCTGCTGTGCTGTGTGATCGTTTACCTCCTGATTCACCGGTGCCTCCGGCTTTTTGCGGAAGCATTTCTTTACCCATGGCCGCAGGTGGAGTGGATGTTTCTTCTCTTCTTCAAAAAGTATGATAAAGAAGCCAGCAGCAATCAATAGGATACTTACCCATGCATAGTCTGTCGCCATCATTACAATGCTTAGTACGAAAGCACAGCCTGCGCCGACTTTTTCCCTGAGTGGTATCATTCTCTCACCTTTCTTCCCGAATATCAGTGATTCCCGCAAAGGCCCGGTAGTTGGCATCCTCTTTGCTGTGGCAGTATACCGCAAACTCGATGGCTTCAAAATGGTGCCGGAATTCCGGCAGAATGTTGTTAAACGCTTCCACGACCAGTTCCGGGGGGTTGGCGAACACACCGCAGCCGAAAGCGCCCAGGATCAGCACATCAGCCTCATGCTTTGCAGCGGCGGCCAGAATGCAGCGCCAGCGGGTTTCGTGCAGGGTGCGGAGTTCTTCCTGCGTGGGGGTAAACTGGGCAGCATCACCCAGCTGCCGGACATCCGGCGCGGCACAGGTGATCACATCCATTGCATACCAGTCCTTTTCCTCCATCATGGATTCACCGCTGGCATCGTCCCGGACGGCGATTACACCGGGGGTGTAGATGATGTCATCCCGGTTCCGTCGGTTCATTTTTCCTGCGCGGATCAGTTCCCAGTGGTAATCGTAGAATTTTCCTGCCGTTTTTGGGTCGCTGAGGGCGAAATACAAGGTAGATACCCGGCAGATGCTTTCCTCCTGGGCCTGTTCTCCGGTGAGCACGCCACCGCCAGGAGCCACGGAGGAGGCAAAGTTCAAAATGAAGACCCGCTTTCCTGCGGCAGAGTGGGCCTGGGCA
>JAFSAP010000022.1 GCA_017440925.1 Oscillospiraceae bacterium
CAGGATCAAACTCTCAAAAAATTGTATCTAAACTCCCTTCCGGAAGCTCAAATCATTTTTTGAATAATTTGCTTCTAGCAATATTACTCAAGAATTTTCGTTGGCTTAAAATTCGCTTTTACACGATTCTTAAACAATTCATAATTGTCCAAGGTGTTATAGTTTGTCTTTACGTTATTCAATTTACAAGGTACAGGCAGCTCGCTTTTTGCGGTCGCTCTTGCGTCCGCCGCGAACTGTTTTATGTTATCACATCTTATCGAGTTTGTCAAGAACTTTTTTCAAGTTTTTTCAAATTCTTTTGATGTGTTTCTTGTGCTCCAGGCGTTTGCCGTTCATCACACAACTTTTATAAGATAACATATCAACTTCAATTTGTCAAGAACTTTTTTCTTGTTTTTTGAAATTTTTCTGTTATCGCCGCCGCTCTCGCGGACAGCTTGCATATATTACCACCGTCAAATGGATTTGTCAAGCACTTTTTTACAAATTTCTCACTTATTTTTTGTGCGTTTTATATAAAGACAGCTGTCCGCCATTGGCGGATTTTACCGACTGGACAGGGAACTGCTGATCTCCGACAAGGCATCTCCGGCATCCATGCTGGATTCCTCCTGCTGCGCCAGGTCCCCCAGGCTCACCATGCCGCATAGCCGGCCATTTTCCAATACCGGAAGCCGCCGGATCTGCTCCCGGCCCATGACTGCCGCCGCCTGGGCTGCATCCATATCCGGCCTGGCTGACACGATCTTGGAGGTCATAACTACCCTCACCGGAGTTGTGGCCGGAGAACGGCCGGAAGCCAGGCACCGTGTCACAAGATCCCGGTCCGTCACCAGTCCGATAACCCTGCCGTCATTTCCGCAGACCGGGAGAATTCCTATATTATAATGTGTAAGCGTCCGGGCAGCCACCGCCACTGTTTCGTCCGGATGGATCCGGATCACTGGATTTGTCATAACGTCCCGCAATTTCATGGGCAATCCTCCTTTTGGAGGAATTCTAACCACTTTCCCGGCGGATGATACTCGTCTTGCAAACTTCTGTTTCATCCTGTATAATATGGGTATTATTGATTGTATAGGAGTTTGCTATGATCGTACGAAATTACAGCAGGCATATTCTGTCCCTGCTGGTCATCCTCACCATTCTGCTGGCCCTGCTGACCGGATGCAGCAAAGTACCGGAGCAGCCTAGCGAAACAACATTGCCTCCGGAAACCACCCAGCCCGCTCCGGTGCTGTCCCCCGTGGAGCTGGAGATCCAGCGGGTCAGCCAGGCTGTGCTGGAAGTGCAGTCGGACAGTAGCTTTACCTTCCTGGCCATTTCCGACACCTGTGAAAATGAAGAAAATTCTGCCGGCAACCGCCTGGCAGGAGAGGCCGCTGCCGCGGTTCGGAATTCCGTATCCGTGGATTTTGCCGCGCTGCTGGGTGATATCGTCTCGGACAGTGACGATTCCGAAGGCCGCATTGCTTCCCAAACAGAAGTCACTACCGGCCATCTGGCAGATGCATTCTCCGGAATCCCCACCCTGATCGCCATGGGCGAGAAAGACACCCTGCCCACCGATGATCTTTCCGGCGGATACAGTTTCCAGGATTTCCCGGAATTCAAGACCAGAGTGATCGCACTGAACACTTCCGATGGTATTTCCGAGGATGGTATCAGCATGTCCGCTCAACAGCTGCAATGGTTTGCAGAGTCTCTGGACTTATCCGGTAAACCCGACGCTTCCGAATGGGGCATTCTGATCCTGTCCCATATTCCACTGGACTTCGGCAGTCTTGTAGACTCTGCCGGCAGAATTCTGGATGCTTACCTCTGCGGAACAACCGCAGAATTTGCCTGGGATGACACATCCGTTGCCTATGATTTCACCGGAAAGAACAGCGCAGAAATTATCGCCAATTTTCACGGCCACACCCGCTGCCTGCTGGCAGACAACCTGTATCTGGTGAACCAGAACGGCGCCATGTACCGCTCTCCCGTTGTCCGTATCTGCATCCCCAATGCAGGCAGCAGCGGCACCAACCGGTTCGGCACCAACGATTCTGCCGACAGCAACGGCATCGACTTCGGAGAGGCAGAAACTTTTGAAAAGGTTCCCGGCACCGAAAAGGCCACTGCCTTCAACATCGTAACCATCGACCGGGAAAGCAAGGTCATCCACTGCACAAACTACGGCGCAGGCTACGACCGGGAGATCCCCTACGATTCCGGCCTGCTGACCGAAACTGTCAGTTCCGGAACCCCGGCCCCGGAAGGAGTTTACACCAACCAGGTTCCCACCGCCACAGAATTCGGCCGCTACAACAAGACCATTTTCAACGAAACCGGCTACCGGAACCATACCTACCTGGTGTGCAACGATATTGACGAAGAAGCCTGGCCCTATGGCCATGACGCCCGGTATGTGACCACAGGCGCCATTCCCTTTACCGTCCCCTCCTACCGCACGCCGCCTGTAATATATATCTGGGGCGCCACTCTGGACGAGGACGACCACACCCGGTTCTTCATCTATGACAGCCAGAAATACCGCCTGGTGCTCCAGGCCACAGGTGCGGAGTTTAAAAACTACTTCACCATTGAGCAGCTGGGAGAGCAATACTACCGTCTGACCCCTATTCCCGAAGGAAAGGCTTCTGTTCTGTTCCCCGCCACCAATGGCCGGGCGGGCCGGGGTTCCATCGCCTTCTCGCTGAAGGGCACAGGCGAAAATCTGGTCATCACGATCGGTGAACCAATCCTCAGTGAATAACGAATATTTATCTGCAAAATCTGCCGGATGCATTCCTCCGGCAGATTTTTTAGGATGATCTGCCGTCCGCCGAAGAGCCACGGTGATTCTTATATTTTTTGCGATAATAATTTTTCTTTTTTTGAAAATGTAACGCATTTTGAAATACTGTCTCCGTATAATGAAATTACAAAACAAGAATACGGAGGAGATATCATGAAAACATATAAAATTTTTTCTTTGTTTACTGCCCTCTTTCTCACTGCTTTTCTGGCCCTGCCCGTCTGTGCAGCAGACTGGAACCTTGCACTGCAGGGAGATCTGAACGTTACCACCGACGAAGATTACACCATTATTTCTGCAGACAGCAAAGGAAATCCCGTTGAAACAAAAAACACCATCACCATCGCTGACGATGTAAACGCCACCATCACCCTGAAGAATGTCGCCATCCACACCGACAATGATCATGGACTTCAAATGGGTTCCGGTGCATTCGTAACACTGAACCTTATCGGAGAAAACAGCATTCTCAATCATTCCGATGACTCTGTACCATCCATCCAATGTGAAAACAGCAACCTTACCATTACCAGCGAAACAGGCGGCACGCTGAAGCTCCATGACGAAGCCTCTCCCAAGGAGAAGAAGCCAGTTCCGGAAGAAAGCGGCAATAACGCCACGATAGACATCAACATCTACGGCCCCGGCTTCATTGGCTATGAAATCATCGAAGACGACGATGTCCCCCTTTCAGACGGCAAGCAGGCTGAAAGCACTTTTGCCGTTGAAGGCAATGCACAGGTTGCAGTCAGCCACAGCGCCTACTCCGAAAGCGGCACCTATATTATCAGCACAGAGACTGTCATCAACGGTATCCACGGCTGGGATATCGAGGCTTTGGGAAAATTCATGCCTTTCGGAAAAGACTATTCTGATCTGATCCTTGTGGCCAAAGGAGAGTCCCTCCAAAACTGCCGGATCCTCAAGACCAAGAACAAGAACATTTCCGTTATCGCCTCCGGTACAGGCAAATCCGCAAAGCTGACAGAATCCAAGCTGCGCAACAAGCAGCTGACAGAGGATGTTGCAAAAGAGGACATCCTTCGCACCTGCTATCTGTCGCTCGGAAAAAACTATAAGGATAACTATGTTGTCCGGTTCCATCTGGGCGAGGAGTACGCCGGAAGGACTGTGGAAATCCGCACCTTAGAAAACAAAACAGTTGTCAAAGAAACCGTCACTGTCAGCGATTCCGGTATTGCCGCCGTTACCGCAACCGCTCCCGGCGATTTCGTTCTGATCGCAAAATAATACTGATTACAGATAGAACCATTTATTTCTGTTTGAACGGCATCGCACTTATACACTGCCTGAAATTAAGATAAAGGAGGACTGCCATAAGCAGTCCTCCTTATTACTTACCGTATATTACTTTACCAGCAGCTCTGCGATCTGCACAGCGTTGGTAGCAGCGCCCTTGCGCACCTGGTCGCCGCAGCACCACAGGCACAGGCCGTTGTCATCCGTGAGATCGGGACGGATCCGACCTACAAAAACGATATCCTGGTCGGATGTCTCCAGGGGCATGGGATAGCGCTTATTGGCCAGGTCATCCACCAGCTTACAGCCGGGGGCCTTAGCAATAGCCTCCCGGGCCTGCTCCACAGTGACGGGCACATCAAAGTGGCAGGAGACGGAAATAGAATGGCTGCGGACAACGGGGACACGGACGCAGGTACAGGAAACCTTCAGTTCCGGCAGGTGCATGATCTTCCGGCCTTCGTTCTGCATCTTCATTTCTTCGCTGGTGTAACCCTCGAAAGCCTCGCCGCCGATCTGGGGGATCAGATTGTAGGCGATCTGGTGGGAGAACACCTTGGGTTCATAAGACTTACCCTCCCGGAGGGCTTCCACCTCATTCATCAGCTCAATGGGGCCATTGGCGCCGGCGCCGGAAACTGCCTGGTAGGTGGAGGCCGTCATGGTGCGGATGGGTGCAATGGCGTTCAGCGCATTGACAGCGGTGATGGTGATGATGGTGGAGCAGTTGGGGTTGGCAATGATGCCGTTGTGCCAGGAAACATCCTCGGGATTGACCTCGGGGACGATGAGGGGCACCTTGGGATCCATGCGGAAGGCAGAGGAATTGTCCACAAAGACAGCGCCGGCCTTGACGATAGCGGGAGCAAACTGCTTGGCGATGGGGTTCTCGGCAGCGCCCAGAACGATGTCCACGCCCTCAAAGGCAGCATCGCAGGCTTCCTGGATGGTCACTTCCTCACCCTTGAACATAAGGGTCTTGCCTGCACTTCTGCTGGATGCCAGGGGGATCAGCTTACCGACGGGGAAATTCCGTTCTTCCAGGATCTTCATCATTTCCTGGCCCACAGCGCCGGTGGCGCCCAAAATGGCAACAGTATACAATTTCATAATCATTACCTCCAATACAGGAATCGCAGAGGAGGGTCATAGACCCTCCTGCACATATATTTATTTTGTAATAAAGCTGTTGTACAGCACCTTGATGGCATTCTCAAAGTCCCTGTTGTCCACGCCGAAGATGATGTTCAGTTCGTCGGGGCCCTGGTTGATCATGCGGATATTGATGCCGCTTTCGCCCAGTGCAGCGAAGATCTTGCCGGAGATACCAGGACGGAACGCCATCTTCCGGCCCACAGCGGCAACCACGGCAATGTCGTGGTGGACTTCCAGGGTGTCGGGCTCGGCCTCCAGCTGGATCTCGGACAGGATGGTGTAAAGATCCTTTTCGATGGACTTGGTGGGCAGAACAACGGAGACATTGTCAATGCCGTTGGGAACATAGTCCACAGAAATCTTATGCCGTACCAGAACTTTCAGAACCTTATACAGCACACCCACCTGGTTGCTCATACCCCGCTTGGAAAGGGAGATGATGGAGAAATCCTTCTTGCCGGTGATGCCGGTGATGAAGCGGTCGGGATCGTGATCCCCCTCGAAGGATTCCCGGATCATGGTGCCGGGAGCTGTAGGATCATTGGTATTGCGGATATTGACGGGAATATTCTTTTCCCGGACGGGGAAAATGGAATCCTCGTGAAGAACCTGGGCGCCGGAGTAGCTCAGTTCCCGCAGCTCGTCATAGGTCACTTCGGGAATGGCCTGGGGATTCTCCACGATCCGGGGATCAGCCATGAGAATACCGGAAACATCCGTCCAGTTTTCGTAAACATCCGCATCCAGGGCAGCGGCAGCCAGAGAGCCGGTGATATCACTGCCGCCACGGGAGAAGGTATGGATGGAGCCATCAGGCATGGAACCATAGAAGCCGGGAATCACCGCACCCGTGCAGCCCAGAAACTGGCTGCGCAGGGCTTCATAGGTTGCCTCCTGGTCCACAGTGCCATCGTAATTGAATTTCACCCAGTTGGCAGAATCGATAAACTGGAAGCCCAGGTAAGCTGCCATCAGCTTGGCAGAGAAATATTCGCCCCGGCTCACCAGTTCTTCCCGGGTGACCTGCTTTGCCGCCACACGGGATTTCAGTTCATTCAGTTCCGGCTCCAGATCGATCTTTAAGCCCAGCGCATTCTGGATACCCAAATAACGGGAGCGGATCATATCAAAGATCAGGCTGCAGTCCACGCCGTATTTGACATGGGAATAGCAAAGGTACAGCAGGTCGGTCAGCTTATGGTCGCCGCTGAACCGTTTGCCTGCGGCGGAGACGATGACGACACGGCGCTCCGGATCTGCCAGCAGAATATCCCGCACCTTGCGGTACTGGCCGGCATCCGCCATGGAGCTGCCGCCGAATTTGACTACTTTCATATTCTTTCCCTCTCTTGGTTTTCTGCGGACGGCACACAGGCCGCCCCTACATTATAAATATAAGGTATTACGCCCGGATGGCTGCCACAAAGGCATCCGGATTCTGTTTGATCCAGGCGTGCATCTCAGAAACGGAAACAGCCTTGGTCACGACTGCACCGCCCCAGTTTTCTGCCACATCACCCTGCCAGCTGCCCCGGACATACCAGGTCAGTTCTTCGGAGTTATCCACATCCACAGCCGGGCCATAGACACTGTAGAAGCCCTTGCCCTCGGTAAGATCCACCAGATCCTGCACCACATTGTAGGCGGTGGGATAGCGGCCTGCGCCCTGGCCATAGAAGCTCATGCGGCCGGAAGTCTCACCATAAAGGGTGATGAGATTGTAGTTCATGGGCACGTTGGCTTCCAGGGTATCGGCTTTCACCAGCGTGGGCTGGACATAGACACTGTACTTGCCGTTTTCGCACTTGCCGGTGGAGATCAGCTTGCACACCAGGCCATGGGCCTTGAAATTCTCCACATCGGAAGCAGCGATCTTGCTGATGCCTGCCACGGGAACCTGATCCCGGTTGAGGCTGACACCGAAGGCGATGTTGGAGGACAGGATCACCTTATGCCAGGTATCGATGCCGTCCACATCGGTGGAGGGGTTTGCCTCCGCATAGCCCAGTGCCTGGGCTTCCTTCAATACCACATTGTAGTCCAGGCCCTTGCGGGTCATGTTGTCGAGAATGTAGTTGCAGGTGCCGTTCATAATGCCGCCCACCTGGGTGATGGTCTGCACCCGGCGGGAACGCTCCACTTCACTCAGCCAGCCGATGCCGCCGCCGACAGCCGCAGTACAACGGAAGGAAAGACCCTTTTCCGCAGCCAGGGGCAGCAGTTCGTCATAGTAAGAAGCAACCAGCGCCTTGTTGGAGGTAACGATGTTCTTACCGGCCTCCATGCAGGCACGGACAAATTCATAGGCCGGATGCAGTCCGCCCATGGCTTCGATGACGGTATCGATGGTATCGTCCTGCAGGATCCGCTGGAAATCTTTTGTGACCTCCGCATCGGGAAGGGTCACATCCTCCAGGCAGCAAACCTTCACGATTTTCATATCCTCCCTGGATGCCAGAATATCGTAAACGCCCCGGCCAACAACACCGAAGCCCAGCAAACCGATTCTCATAAATTCTTCCTCCGTTATATCCATATTTTCAGCAATATGGCAGAAACAAATGTACCTGCGCCGAAAACACTTGCATTTTCACGAAAAACAGTATATCATATAGCTACTCAAATTTCAACTGCACAAAAAGCAAACCTTTCCCATGTTCTATTCTACTTTTTGTGCAATTCATAACAAAACTGACTGTTTTAAGGAGAAAACTATGTTATATCATTCCACCCGTAGCGATATGGCTTTCGTGGACAGTGCTCAGGCTGTCCTGGAGGGACTGGCCCCGGACGGCGGCCTGTATATGCCTGCCCAGCTTCCCGCCTTTGACTGGAAAGCCTGCCTGCAGGGCTCTTCCCTGGATATGGCAACGGATATTCTGTCCGCCCTGCTGCCGGATATCCCCGATATGCCCAACCTGGTCAAGAAGGCCTACACCGGAAAATTCGAAACCGAGGACTTAACCCCCACCGGCAGCGTGGGTGATTTTCATGTGCTGGAGCTGTTCCGGGGTCCCACTTCTGCCTTTAAGGATGTGGCACTTTCCATGCTGCCCCAGCTGCTGACCGCCGCCAAAACCGCCAAGGGCATGCAGGAAGATATCCTTATTCTCACCGCCACCTCCGGCGACACCGGCAAGGCCGCTCTGGAGGGCTTCCACGATGTTCCCGGTGTCCGCATCTGCGTTTTCTATCCCCACGGCGGTGTTTCCCAGGTGCAGCGGGCCCAGATGGTGACCCAGGAGGGAAATAACGTAGCCGTCTGCGCTGTCCGGGGCAACTTCGACGATGCCCAGACCGGCGTGAAGAATATCTTTGCCGCCTGCCGTGACAAAGCCCTGCCCTTCAGCCTTTCCAGCGCCAATTCCATCAACATCGGCCGTCTGGCCCCCCAGGTGATGTACTACTTCCGGGCTTACCGGGATCTGATGGATGCAGGAAAGATCTCCCTTGGCGATGAGGTGAACTTCTCCGTTCCCACCGGCAACTTCGGTGACATTCTGGCAGGATACCTGGCAAAGCTTTTGGGCCTGCCTGTGGGAAAACTGATCTGCGCCTCCAACGCCAACAACGTCCTCACCGATTTCATCACCACCGGTACTTATGACAAGCGCCGTCCCCTGCTGAAGACCACCTCTCCCTCCATGGATATTCTGGTGTCCTCCAACCTGGAGCGGCTGCTGTACCTGCTGAGCGGCGACACCGCACTGGTTGCCAGCCTTATGAAGCAGCTGAACACCGAAGGTGTTTACACCGTACCCGCCGACCTGCTGGCAAAGATCCAGGCAGAATTCTGCTGCGGCTTCTGCGATGACAAAAAGGCTGACGAAGTCATGGGCCGGGTCTATCAGGAACTGGGCTACCTCTGCGATCCCCACACCGCTGCCGGCTGGGCCGCTGCTGAGGAATACACCGCTGCCACCGGAGATCAGCGCCCCATGGTGGTGCTGTCCACCGCTTCTCCCTACAAGTTCCCCGTTGCCGTGCTGACCGCCATCGGCGGCGACACCAGCGGCGATGAATTCCAGCAGATGGAACGCCTCAGCGCCATGACCGGTGTTGCAATCCCCAAAAACCTTTCCGGCCTGCAGGGCAAGGAAGAGAAGCACACCGGTGTCATTGATAAGGATAAGATGCTGGACTATGTGCTGAACCTGTAACGATCTGCTGTTGTAGGGCGGGGTCATGACCCCGCCGACGCAGCAGCAAATACCTCCCGGCGTATTTTTCCGCACTCTCTTATTTGCGTTATTTTTTGCATTGCAGTTATCTCACTTGATCGGCGGGGTCATGACCCCGCCCTACATTATTATAATTCGGAGAACACTATGAAAAAAGTTACCATCCGTGTGCCTGCCACCACTGCCAACCTGGGTCCCGGCTTTGATGCCTTCGGCTGTGCACTGAGCCTGTATACCGACGTAACCTTTGAGGAAACAGAGTACGGTCTGGAGATCACCGGCTGTCCCGAGGAATTCACCGGCCCCGACAATCTGGTCTATATTTCCTACTGCGCTGCGCTGAATACCATGAGCGAAGAAGTCCGGGGTGTGAAGATCCACATCGATTCCCAGATTCCCATCTGCCGGGGTCTTGGCTCCTCCGCCGCCCTGCTGGTAGCCGGCGCCATGGGTGCCAATGTGCTGCGGGGCAACAAGCTTTCCACCCAGGGTCTGCTCAACATCACCAACGCCATGGAAGGCCACCCGGACAACCTGGCCCCGGCTTTCTACGGCGGTCTCACCGCCTCCATGGTGGACAACGGCCTGCCCGTCACCGTCAACTTCCCCCTGCATCCCGACTGGGAATTCGTGGCGCTGATCCCGGAATTCGACCTGCCCACCACCCTGGCAAGATCTGTTCTGCCGGAACAGATCAACCGGGCGGATGCCATTTACAACGTTTCCCACGGCGCTCTGGTGCTGAAGGCTCTGGAACTGGGTGACGAAAAGCTGCTGCGTACCGCCATGCAGGACCGGCTCCACCAGAACTACCGCAAAAAGCTGATCCCAGACTACGAAAAAATCGAAGCTCTGGTGCGCACCACCGGTGCAGGCTTCTGCCTCAGCGGCGCTGGCCCCACTCTGCTGTGCATTACCCGGAACCAAAAACTGGAGGAGGTGCTCTCCAAAAAGCTGGACAGCATCACCGAGCACAGCTGGCAGATGCTGCCGCTGCATGTGGAATTCCAGGGCGCACACATCCTGTCCATGGAAGAATAACAGCAAAAATCCGACGGCAGCGCCGTCGGATTTTTTATGCCGTATCGAAGGTGATTCGGATATGATAGGCCCGGTTGGTTTCCCGGTTCAAAAATTCCCCGATCTCCTGCTGAATAGATTCCTCCTGTCCCCTTAAGTCCCAGGGAAGCTCCACATCAAATACCAGATTCATATGGTGCTTTCCCGGCACCATCCGGAAGTCATGGAGACTCAGCCGGGGATCCCAGTTTTTCAGCAGCATGGTGCAGCAGTCTCTCAGCCGGTTCAGTTCCGGATCATCCGTCACCACCGGGTCATAGTGGATCACCAGATGGATGCCATGGCTGCGCAGGCACTCATATTCCATATCGTCGATCCGCTCATGGCAGATCAGCGGATCCTCCCGACAGTCCATTTCCACATGAAGGCTGGCATACTGCCGTCCCGGGCCATAATCATGCACCATAAGGTCATGGTATCCCAGGACATAGGGATTTTTCTGCACATAATCCACGATCCGCTGCCGCAGTTCCGGGTCTGCCCCCTCTCCCAGCAGGGGAGAAATGGTCTGCCTTGCCAGCTTCCAGCCGCTGCCGAGAATAAAAACCGCCACGCCCAGGCCCATAACACCATCTGCACGAAGGTTCCAGAAGTGCTCCACCAGAGCCGCCGCCAGAACCGCCAAAGTGGAAAGGCAATCATTGCGGCTGTCAACGGCTGCTGCCAGCAGGGCTGTGGAGCGGATATGCTCTCCCAGCTTTTGGTTGAAGTGCCTCAGCCACAGTTTGACGGCAATGGACAGCAGAAGAATCCCCAACGCTGCGCCGGAAAAGGTGATGGCTTCCGGATGCAGGATCTTTCCCAGGGAGGTCTGGGCCAGTTCGAAGCCGATCAGCAGGATCATGGCCGCCACTGCCAGTCCGCTGAGGTATTCGAACCGGGCGTGACCATAGGGATGGTGGGCATCGGCTGGTTTTCCCGCCAGGCGGAATCCCACCAGGGTCAGAACGGAGCCGGAGGCATCCGACAAATTATTCATGGCATCGGCAGTAATGGACACCGATCCCGTCAGAAATCCCGCCAGCAATTTGGCTGCAAACAGCAAAAAATTGGCCGCGATGCCAACGCTGCCGCTCAATGTACCCACCGCACTGCGCACCAATGGATCCTCGCCATCGGCATAACGGGGCACAAACAGTTTCAGAAGCAGTTTCGTCATGGTATTCCTCCGCTTTCTGCAAAATGTCCTTTTTTCTGTCTCTACCTCCGGTAGAATTCCCGTTTCCACCAGACAGGGAGAGAAAAAGGCAGCCCATCTCCCCGATTTAGCGTGATTTTTTTCGTACCCTGCGCTATGATGATGGGGCTGACCGGTTTTTCGATATCATAGCACATAAGCTGCCGGTTGGTCTACAGCAACCGGAGAAATGCCGTCCCGGCTGTTTTTATCTTTTAAATGGAGTGTATCTTTTATGTCTTACAGAATCATTACCGATTCCTGCTGCGATTTTACCCAGGAACAATATACCCGTTGGAATGTCTGCAGCGTTCCGCTGACTGTTCTGTATAACGGGGAAAATCATAAGAATTTTTCCGATCCCGCCGCTGTCAAAGCATTCTATGATGACCTTCGCGCCGGTGTTACCGCCACCACCTCCGCTGTCAATCCCGACGGCTGGGCCTGCGCCATGGAGGAGGCCCTGAAAAATGGAGAGGATGTGCTGGTGATCGCCTTTTCCTCCGGCCTTTCCACCACCTATCAGTCTGCCGTCATTGCCGCCAAGGAACTGCGGGAGATTTACCCGGAGCGGAAGATCTATGTGGTGGACAGTCTCTGTGCCGCTCTGGGCCAGGGTCTGCTGGTGTGGTACGCCTGCCAGAAGCGCGATGCCGGAATGGAAATCGATGACCTCCGGGATTGGGTGGAGGAAAACAAGCTGCACATCTGCCACTGGGTCACGGTGGATGACCTGACCCACCTGAAGCGGGGCGGCCGCATCAGCGCCACCACGGCATTGGTGGGCACCATGCTGAACATCAAGCCCATCATCCACGTGGACAACGATGGCCATCTCATCAACTGCGCCAAGGTTCGGGGCCGGAAAGCTGCTATGGAACTGCTCTCGGAAAAGCTGGGCCAGACCTGCACCGATTTTGACACCGCATTCATCGCCCACGGCGACTGCCCGGAGGATGCCGCTGCCCTGGAAGCACTGATCCGGGAAAAGCACGGGATAAAAAACGTCATCACCGGCTATGTGGGGCCTGTCATCGGCGCCCACACCGGCCCCGGCGTGCTGGTCGTCTTTTTTATGGGGAAACATCGCTAAATCGCATAGCAGCAGGGATGGCATTGCCATCCCTGCTTTCTTTGAAGCATGCCTTCACCCTACTATTGTTGTAATCTGATCCATATTTCCATCTTCCTCTTTTCTTTTGGAAAAAAATAGGGTATAATGAATTCCTGGCAAGCCGCCTTAGATCAGTGAAAAGGAAGACTACCATGAGAATTCTCTACGACAGCAAGCAGCTCCGGTTCAAAGACCCCTTTGGCACCCTGTCCCCGGGACAGTCCTGCAGCATGCATATCCATGTTCCTGCAGCCGTACATGCCACCTCTGTGACCTGCGAACTGCTTTACGAAAACCATACCGCTGCACAGACCGTCACCCTCACAAAAGAGCAGGCCCAGGATGCCTATGAGATCTTCTCAGGCACCTTCTCTCTGGAAACCCCTGCCCTGTATTTCTACTTCTTCCGGGTCAATACGCCGCAGGGCTCTTTCCGGCTGTTCAAGCAGGGGGAGGACACCAATATGGAGGCCGGCGACCTGTGGCAGGTCAGCTGTGTGCCCGAAAGCTTCCACACCCCCGACTGGGCCAAGGGCGCCATCATTTATCAGGTGTTCCCCGACCGGTTTTACAAATCCGGCAGCTGTAATCTGACCGGAAAGCTGGAGCCCTACAGCGTCCACCGTGACTGGTACGAGGAAGTGGGCTGGCAGCCCACGCCGGAGGGCATTGTGCTCAACAACGATTTTTACGGCGGCAATTTCAAGGGCATCACAGAAAAGCTGCCCTATATTGCCTCCCTTGGGGCTACCATTCTCTACCTCAATCCCATTGGAAAAGCCTTTTCCAACCATCGCTATGACACCGGCGACTACAAAGTCCCCGATCCCATGCTGGGCACCATTGAAGATTTCAAAACCCTTTGTGAAGAAGCCCACAAACTGGGGCTGAAGGTGATCCTGGACGGTGTTTACTCCCACACCGGCTCCAACAGCCGCTATTTCAACCGGGAAAATGCTTTCGAGTCTGTGGGCGCATTCCAGAGCAAGGACTCTCCTTACCACAGCTGGTACACCTTCTACGAGTGGCCCTACAACTACCACTCCTGGTGGGACTTCAATACCCTGCCCACCATCAACAAAATGGATCCGGCCTTTATTGAATACATCATCTCCGGTCAGGACAGTGTGATTGCCCACTGGCTGGGCCTGGGTGCTGACGGCTTCCGGCTGGACGTGGCCGATGAACTGCCGGATGAATTCCTGAAGCTGCTTTATGACCGGGTAAAGCAGATCAACCCCGATGCCCTGGTGCTGGGCGAAGTCTGGGAAGATGCCTCCAACAAAAAGGCCTATGACCGCCGCCGCACCTATTTCACCAATGCAGAACTGGACAGCGTTATGAATTACCCCTTCCGCACCGCCATTCTGGCCTTTATGCGGGGCTGGGACAGCGGCCGGGGACTGAAGGAAACCGTCATGTCCATTGTGGAAAACTATCCGCCGGAGGTAGTGGCTGCCAACATGAATCTGCTGGGCACCCATGATACCCCCCGGATCCTTACCGCACTGGTGGATGATTTCGATGGCAGCCGGGAGGAAAAGGCAAAGCGCCGCCTGTCCCGGAACAATATGGAAGTGGCCCGGGAACGGCTTCTGATGGCCTCCTTCCTGCAGTACACCCTGCCCGGCAGCCCCAGCCTGTACTACGGCGATGAGGCGCTGATGGAGGGCTATAAAGATCCCTTCAACCGCCGCACCTATCCCTGGGGCCGGGAGGATACGGAAATGGTACACCATTTCCAGCGGCTGGGTAAGCTGCGCAATGCACAGCCTGCCCTGCGGCTGGGCGACATCCGGTTCTTTGAAGCGGAGGACAAGCATCTGGGCTTCACCAGAACCTATCAGGGAAAGACCCTGCGGGTCTATGTGAACCGCAGCGGCGATCCCTGGGAGATCCGGCCCGGTAAGGTTGTCTTTGGCTATAACCTGCAGACCGTTGCCGACGATGCCCTTGCTCTGGCCCCCCGGGGCTTCTGTCTGGTGGAAGAATAACATAAGCGGACAGCAAAAGCTGTCCGCTTTCGTCTTTTATATGATTACGTACTTTTCTTACTTCTGCAAGAAAAGTACCAAAAGAACCACCCAAAAGGGCGCTGAATGCCGCGCTCAGCACAAGACATGGCTTTGCACACCGCGCGTCTAAGCCGTGAATTATGATATGATTGCCACTGGCAATCATGGACATTTTGATCCGCTGCACGGAGCACCACCCCTTTGGAAACCCCAGTCCGCATTGCCGGCAGCCCGGTGCACCTTAACCTAAATTCTGTTCAATCAGAAAGTGTCCCGATTTTCTGATTGAAAAATACCTCCCTACAAATTTGCAAGTGGTTCCGGCGAAGCGGCGGGGGGATGCCTAAGGGGGGCGCATTTACCCCGTAGCGCCCCCTTAGGCTGATTTCTTTGGTTACTTTCTTGTTCAGCAACAAGAAAGTAACATCA
Source organism: Oscillospiraceae bacterium (assembly GCA_017440925.1). Lineage (GTDB taxonomy): Bacteria > Bacillota > Clostridia > Oscillospirales > Oscillospiraceae > Faecousia. The sequence goes on from JAFSAP010000022.1 coordinate 15,218, forward strand.
TTCTCTTATACAAAAACGCCCCTCCTTGGCAGGAGAGGCGTTTCTAAGTATGGAGGTTAAACCTTCACTTCGGGGTTGTTCATGGGCTTGACGGTGGGATCGCCCAGGTTTTCCACATTGGAGTCCTTGATCAGCTTCTTGGGGCAAACGGTGGCACACAGGCCGCAGTTGGTGCACTTGGAGTAATCAATGACAGCCAGGTTGTTGGTGACGGTGATGGCACCCTCGGGGCAGATCTTCTTACACAGGCCGCAGCCGATGCAGCCCACGGTGCAGCCACGGGTGGTGACAGCGCCCTTTGCCATGGAAGCACAGGCGATGACCACATTCCGGCCGGGCTCCACAGGAACGATCAGGTTCCGGGGGCAGGCTGCTGCGCAGGCCATACAGCCGACACACAGATCCTCGTCAACCACGGCAACACCGTTCTTGACGGAGATGGCGCCATACTTACAGGCCTTGGTGCAGGTACCGAAACCCAGGCAGCCGTACTTACAGGAGATGGGGCCGTTGCCGCCGACCTTGGAGGCTGCCATGCAGTCCTTAAAGCCTTCGTACTCAGCCTTGATCTTGGAACCCCGGACCAGATTGCCATCCTTATCATAGGAACGGTCGCCGGAGCAGCGAACCAGGGCCACTTTCCGGGTAACCGCCTCAGCCTTGACACCCATGATAGCTGCCATGGCCTGGGCACACTCGTTACCGCCGGAAGCACAGGCGCCAATGGGAGCCTCGCCCTTCAGCACGGCTTCCGCATAGGCACCGCAGCCGGCATAGCCGCAGCCGCCGCAGTTTGCACCGGGCAGGCAGGCATTCAGCTGATCCAGTCTCGGATCGGTCTCCACATAGAAGACCTTGGATGCGGCAGCCAGAACCAGACCGAAAATCAAGCCCAGACCGCCCAACACTGCAATCGCAAGAATAATATCCATTCTGTCGTCCTCCTTAGGTAATGCTCAGGCCGGAGAAGCCCATGAATGCCAGTGCCAGCAGACCGGCAGCGATCAGCGCCAGTGGGTAGCCCTGGAAAGACTCGGGGCACTCTGCCTTGTTGACACGCTCACGGACGGAAGCAAACAGGACAATGGCAACGGTAAAGCCCAGACCGCCGGCTGCGCCGTTGAGGACGCTGAGCAGGAAGTTGTAGCCCTCCTGCACGTTTACCAGAACCACGCCCAGAACAGCGCAGTTGGTGGTGATCAGAGGCAGGAACACGCCCAGTGCCTTATACAGGGCGGGAACCATCTTCTTCAGGAACATTTCCACCACCTGCACGATGGAAGCAATGACCAGAATGAAGGCCACGGTCTGCATATAGACCATGTCCAGGGGAATCAGCAGGAACTCATACACCAGCCAGCAGGCGGCAGAGGCCAGGGCCATAACGAAGGTAACGGCCATGCCCATGCCCAGGGCGGTGTCGATCTTCTTGGAGACGCCCATGAAGGGGCAGATGCCGTAGAACTTGACCAGAATGAAGTTCTGGCTCAGGATGGCAGCAATGATAATACCCAAAATAGCTTCCATTACTTAGCAGCCTCCTTCTTCTTACTCTTCATCTCCAGATGCTTCATCAGCCACTGGGAGCCGGCCAGGACAAAGCCCAGTACCAGGAAGCCGCCCACGGGCATGACGATCTGCATAGCGGGGAAGGGCTGGGGAATGATCTGGATGCCGGCACCGCCGGGGCCCAGCAGGCCGCCGCCGAAGGTGCCACTGCCCAGCAGCTCACGGATAACGCAGACGATGACCAGCGCTACGGTATAGCCGATACCCTGGCACAGGCCGTCCACAGCAGAGGCCAGAACGCCGTTCTTGGAGGCAAAGGCTTCCGCACGGCCCAGAACCATACAGTTAACAACGATCAGGGGGATGAACACGCCCAGGCTTTCTGCCAGCGCAGGGATATAGGCCTGCAGGAACAGGTCAACCACGGTAACGAAGCCGGCAATGATGGTGATGTAGGCAGCAATACGGATCTGGTTGGGAATGACCTTCCGCAGAGCGGAGATCAGCACATTGGAGCAGATGGTGATGATGGTAACGGCCAGGCCCATGCCGATGCCGTTGAACAGGCTGGTGGTGATGGCCAGGGTGGAACACATACCCAGCAGCTGAACGGTGACGGGGTTCTTGGTCAGCAGGCCCTCTTTAAACTGTTTCTTGAAATTCATATAAGCCTACCTCCTTAACCCAGAGTTGCTGCACAGGCCAGGGCAGCATTGACACCGTCGCAGATGGCGCGGGAAGTGATGGTGGCGCCGGTGATGGCATCCATGGCGCCTCCGTCCTTGGTGACGGACACGCTGCCGGACTGACCGACGAACTGACCCCGGAAAGCCTCACCCGCAGGGGTTGCGGCAGCTGCCACAGCGCCCAGACCGGCGGTCTCGGTGTGGGAAATGATGGAGATACCCAGCACCTTGCCGTCATAGTCCACACCCACCATCATGGTGATGGTGTTGTCGAAGCCGCCGGGGGTGACTTCCACGGCGTAGCCGCTTTCGCCCTTGTAAACCTTGGAGACAATGGCAGAGGAAGCAGCAAAGTCCACTTCCTCACCGCCGCCGGGCAGGACAGCCTGAATCGCCTGCTGGGTCTTTTCAGCGGTGAGCTGGTCGATAACAGGCTTGGTAATGGAGTTGACACCGGCCAGGGCAGCCGCCACAACAGCGGTGATGGCCAGCAGAGTCAGTGCCAGGCGCAGCACATACATAACATTATTTTCTGTTTTCATTATTTCGCCGCCTCCTTCTTGGGTGCGCCGAACTTCACAGGACGGCCGATCCGGTCCAGCAGGACCACGCAGCAGTTCATGCACAGGATGGCATAGGAAACGCCCTCGGGGTAGCCGCCGAAATAGCGGATCAGCACCGTCAGAGCGCCGCAGCCGATGCCGTAGACGATCTGGCCCAGGCGGGTCAGAGGAGAGGTAACATAGTCGGTTGCCATGAAGATGGCACCCAGCATCAGGCCGCCGCTGAAGAGCTGATACAGCATCCACTCAATTCTGGGCTGGCCCATGGGGAACAGGAAGGTCAGAACGGCCACAGTGCCGATGAAGGCCACAGGGATCCGGGCAGTGATGACCTTGCGCAGCAGCAGGTAAACAAAGCCCACCAGCAGCAGAGCCGCAGAAGTCTCGCCCAGGCAGCCGCCCACATTGCCCCAGAAGCTTGCCATGACGGAGGTTTCGGGAAGCTGGAACTGGTGCAGGGCAGCCAGGGGGGTAGCAGCAGTGACCACATCTGCAGTAGAGCCCAGGCCGGCGGCATTTTCAAAGCCCACCTTGACCCAGGTGCTCATAAGCACGGGCCAGCTGAACATGAAGGCACGGCCTGCCAGAGCAGGGTTGACGATATTCTTGCCCAGACCGCCGAAGAGCATCTTCACCACGATGATGGCGAAGAAAGCGCCCAGAACGATGGTCCAGTAGGGAATGGTGACAGGGCAGACAAAGGCCAGCAGAACGCCGGTGACAACGGCGGACAGGTCAGCGACCTTGACATTCAGCTTCATCACCTTGCAGTAGCCCCACTCCCAGAACAGGCAGGCGGCTACGGAAACCAGGGTGACCAGCAGAGCCCGGAAACCGAAGAACACGACGCTGCCCACCAGAGCAGGTGCCAGAGCGATGAGGACATCCCGCATGATGGTCTGGGTAGTGACGGGAGAATGTACGTGGGGAGAGCTGGAAATCGTCAGCTCATAAAAATATTTCATCTGTGCCATGCGATCTCCACCTCCTTATTTCTTGGCTGCGGCAGCAGCGTTACGGATGACCTGCTTGCCGGAGCGGAAAGCCAGAACCAGGGGCACGCTGGCAGGGCAGGTGTAGGCACAGCAGCCGCACTCGATGCAGTCCATCATATGTACGGCCTTCATTTCCTCCACCTCGCCGGACTGCAGAGCCTTGTACATCAGAACAGGCATCAGCTTCATGGGGCAGGCATCGATGCACTTGCCGCAGCGCAGGCACTGGGCGCGCTCCACAGCGTACTTGTTCTTCCGTCCCAGAATGGTGACGGCGTTGACACCCTTGATGGTGGGGGCGGACAGGTCGTACTGGGTGGCACCCATCATGGGACCGCCGGAGATGACCTTGTAGGGATTTTCAGAATGGCCCACTGCTTCCAGCAGGTCATTGAAGCTGGTGCCGATGGGAACCAGCAGATTCTTGGGCTCCATAACGATGTCGCCGGAGACGGTGACAACGCGCTTGATCAGGGGCATGCCTTCGTAAACCACATCATGGATGGCCTTGCAGGTGGCAGCGTTGAACACAGCGCAGCCAACGGCAGCGGGCAGGCCGCCGGAGGGAACTTCCCGGCCAGTAACGGCGTAGATCAGCTGCTTTTCAGCGCCCTGGGGGTACTTGGCAGGCAGCACGTCCACGGTGATGCCATCGGCATCGCACAGCTGGGCCTGCAGGGCCTTGGCAGCTTCGGGCTTGTTGTCCTCAATGCCGATATGGGCAGTGTTCAGTCCCAGGATCTTCATAATGATCTTCAGGCCGGAGATCAGCTCAGCAGGCATCTCCCGGCACAGGCGGTCATCGGAAGTAATGTAGGGTTCGCACTCGCCGGCATTGACGATGATGGTGTCCACTTTGCCCAGACCGGAAGAAAGCTTCACATGGGTGGGGAAGGTGGCGCCGCCCATACCGACGATACCGCCCTCACGGATGATGTTCATCAGTTCCTCGGGGGTAAGGGCATCCACTTCCTCCTGGGTGCGGGGCTTGCAATCCTCGCACAGAGTACCCAGATGGTCATTTTCAATGACCACGCTCATGGTAGTGGTGCCGTTGGTGTGGGCTCTTGCTTCCACGGATTTAACCTTACCGGAAACAGAAGCATGTACAGGAACACAAAGGCCCTGATTATCACCGATCTTCTGACCAACAGTGACCATGTCACCCTTCTTGACCAGGGGCTTACAGGGGGCGCCAATATGCTGGGACATGGAGATCACGAGAATATCCGGTTCCGGGAATTCCTGGATGGGCTTGTCACAGGCATAGAACTTATTTTCTTTGGGATGTACCCCTCCGAAAAAAGAAAACGCCATTTTACTTCACCTCTTTCATTTTACGCGGACTGCCGCATTGTCTTTTAGTATAATAACGCATTTTACTCGTTTTGTCCATATAAATACGGCATAATTACCAAAAATTTTTACGGTGTAAGATGGTATCGATACAAAAAGACGGATTTTCTGCCGCTAACCCTGCCGGTTCCCTGTATCTGCACCCTTTGCCAGTTCTGCGATCCCTTCTGCCAGCACCCGGGCGGCTGTCAGCGCCTCCTGCCGGGTATTTCCGGCGGCTCCCACCTCCACCAGCAGCGCTCCGCGGCACAGGTCCTGGTTGAACCGCTGCCCACGAAGGCTCAAAGGCCGCATGATGCCAGGGAATTGCCGTTCCAGCTGCACATGAAGCTTGAGTGCCAGCGCCAGATTTTCCTCCCAGGTGTCATAATTGGTTCCCATTACCAGCATCAGCTGGGCAGACGTGCTGCTATCCACCACCGCTTCCGTCCGCAGCTGGTGGGAGGCCGTGCCGGAAGCATCCCGGTGCAGATCCAAAACCAGCTGAATGGATGGATTTTTCGCCAGATACCCGGAAATGGCCTGCCGGGCATGGACATAGGAACCGTTATAGGAGGGGTAATCATGGAGCGTCCGGTCATGGATGACCCCGATCCCCTTCTCCTCCAGGATCTCTGCCACCGCATCCCCGATGCGCAGCATATTGTGGTCTTCCTCCAGGGTGCGGTAGGCAGAGGAGGCTATATAGGGTTCCTCCCCGGGGGTATAGCTCTCCGTGGTATGGGTGTGCAGGATCAGCACCGTGGGCGTTTCCCCGGCCAGATCCCATTCCAGGGGACTTTCCAGAAGCTGTTGCAGATCCGGCTGCTTGCTGCAGGCATAGAATACCTCCACCAATTCCGCATCTTCCGCAGAAAACCGGGGTCGCTGTGCTTCCGGCAGCCAGGGTGGAGGCGATTCCCGGACATGATCCCAAAAAACCGCCTCAGATGCAGAAAACCGGACGTTTCGTCCGGTTTCTGAATATGTATGGATCGGGGCGGTATCCAGCTGTATCAGCCATGCCAGCATTTTCCGGGGTATCCCTTCCACTGCCAGCCGAAACACCAGCGCAAACAGAATTACACAAAGACCAAAGCGTTTTGTTCTTTGGCGCTGATCCATACCCTGCCCCCTTCTGCATCAATCTTCCGTTTTCCGCTTCCATTTGGGACGGCTGCGCAGCTCCATCCGCAAGTTTTTGAAAAATTCTGTCAGCAGTGCGCTGCACTCATTTTCCCGAATGCCCCGCTCCACCGTCGGGTGGTGGTTGAAGGCCATGTCAAACAGGCTGCAAACGCCGCCGCAGGCACCGCACTTTTTGTCTCCGGCGCCATAGACCACCCGGGGGATCCGGGCATTGATGATGGCACCGGCACACATGGGGCAGGGCTCCAGGGTCACATAGAGGGTGCATTCCCACAGCCGCCAGCCTCCCAAACGGGCACAGGCTTCCCCGATGGCCTCGATCTCCGCATGGGCCAGGGCAGATTTTCCCGTTTCCCGGCGGTTCCGGCCACGGCCAACCACCTCATCCCCCCGGACAATGACACAGCCCACAGGCACCTCGCCTTCCGCTGCCGCTTCCCTGGCCAGTTCCAGGGCCAGATCCATAAAATACAGGTCGTCCACTTGTGATCCCTCCTTTCCCCTATCATACCCCAGAATGCGGAAAATGGGAAGAGGGAAAACACCGCAGGCATTCATGTGCTGCCAGTATAGCATACGTCCATCAAAAAAATACCGGGAAAGCAGCCTGTGGCAAAAATCGATGGAGAAGCATTTTTCGACTGGTATACTGGCGGCAGAATATGCTTAAGGAGGGCGTAAAATGAAAGAGATCGAACCTGTTCTGTATTTGGATGACCAGGCGGCAAAGCCCGGCTGCCTCTGCCCGGTATGCGGCGGGGAACGGTATGCTCCCAGTCTTTTCTGCCTGCGCTGTGAAAGGAGACTGCCATGAGCCTTGCTGAGCTGAGCACTGCCTACGAAAACTCTGCCCGGCTGCTGCGGCAGCGGATGAAGGAGCTTCGCCTGCAGCTTCGCCAGACCGATGATCCGGAGGAACATTGGCACCTGAAGCGGCGGCTGGCAGAGCTGACACCCATACTGACACAGATGAATGAACTGGCGGAACTGACCGCCCACTATTATGACCGGGGGTATTGGCGCAGTGAAAAATATACCATATAATTCAGAAACCGGGCTGGTGCTTCCCCGGGAAGTGCAGCTGCAGCGGATGAAGCGGGTCATGGCACAGGAACTCACCGAGATACAGCGGCAGATACTGACACTTTACTACTTTGAAAACAAACGCCCTGCGGAGATCGCCCGGATCCGGGGCGTTCACCGGAGTACTGTACTGCGCACATTGCGCCGGGCAGAAAACCGGCTGCGGCGGTTTCTGCAATACTGATCCCCTTTGCGCCACGCCGCCACTTTACAACCGGGCGGAAATTTGATATGCTAAAGGGCAGAAAAGGCAGGTGAACTCCGTGAAAACCAGAAAACTGGCCCAATTAGGGCTGCTGACCGCCATTGCGCTTACCATTTTTATGGTCGAGGCCCAGATTCCCTCACCGGTACCGCTGCCGGGCGTGAAGCTGGGACTTGCCAATATCGTGACGGTGTTCACGGTGTTTGCCCTCAGCCCGAAGGATGGCCTTGCGGTGCTGGCTGGCCGGATCTTTCTGGGTGCGGTATTCGCCGGAAATTTCAGCACCATTTTTTATTCTGTGGCAGGCGGCGCCTGCGCCATTGCCGTTACCATCCTTCTTCGGAAGGTTCTGAATAAAAATCAGCTCTGGGTGGCAGGCTGCTTCGGCGCCATTGCCCATTCCATCGGACAGGTGGCCATGGCCGCCGCGCTGCTGGGAACCCCTTCCGTGGCTGTGTATCTTCCGGTAATGATCCTCATCAGCATCATTACCGGCCTCTTTACGGGCTTTGCCGCCCAATTCCTTGTAAACCGGGGGAACATATGGAAAATTATTTCAAAATGAATCTGAGTGAAAAGGAGATCAACGCCATCTCCAATCTGGGACTTGCCCACATGGGAGACTGCGTATTTGAGATCCTCTGCCGGGGCTACCTCTGCGCCAAAGGCGGAAAAAATGTGGGCAATCTCCATCGGGACACCATCAACATGGTCAAAGCCTCCTCTCAGGCAGCGTTTATGGACAAGCTGCTGCCTCTGCTGACAGAGGAAGAGCTGGCTTACTACCGCCGGGGCAAAAATTCCCATGTCCACGCCGTACCCAAGTCCTGCACCCCTGCTGAGTACGCCAAGGCAACGGGATTGGAAGCCTTGTTCGGGGCACTGTACCTGGCTGGCAAGACCGAAAGATTGAACGAATTGTTTAAAACCGTAATAGAACTTTCTGGTTTTATTTCCGCACCCAAAGGCCCCCTTGTGTAAAGGGGGCTGTCACGCGAACAGCGTGACTGGGGGATTGACAATCCCTCCGTCAGCCCTGTCGGGCTGACACCTCCCTTTGCACAAGGGAGGCTTTAGGCGCTCCCGCGCCAGTACAACACCAAATGGAGGTTTTCAATGGCCTTTGATGCTTTTTTCTTATCTGCCGTTCTTGAAGAAGTCCGGGCTAACTGTATCGGTGCCCGGATCGACAAGATCCACCAGCCCAGCCGGGATACGCTGATCCTGCACATGCACAGCCGGGAGCACCGGTCAAAGCTGCTCTTCGCTGCCAACCCCACCGCTCCCCGGCTCCATCTGACCACGGCCTCCCCGGAAAATCCGGCGGAGCCCCCCATGTTCTGCATGCTGCTGCGCAAGCACCTGATGGGTGCCAAGCTTTCGGACGTTTCCCAGCCGCCTATGGAACGGTGCGCCGTCTTTACCTTTGACTGCACCGACGAAATGGGCTTTCCTGTCCAGAAAAAGCTGGTGGCAGAACTGATGGGCAGAACCTGCAACCTGTATCTGCTGAGCCCCGAAGGACGGATCATCGACTGCCTGCGGCGCATCGGCCTGGATGAAAGCGCAAAGCGTGCTGCCCTGCCGGGGCTGAACTACCAGGAACCGGAAGCCGTCACCAAAGAAAACCTGCTGGAAGCGGTGGAACTCCACACATTTCTTACCACCCCCGGCGCAGATGTTCTGTCTGACCGGCTGATGGATACCTTCGGCGGCCTGTCCCCCCTGGTATGCCGGGAGGCCGCCCTGTTTGCTGCCGGGGATACCGATGCCCGGGTGGACGGGCTGGATGCGCAGACCACGGCGGATAAGCTGGGACTGTTCTTCCGGGAACATCTGAACCACCCCAAGCCTTATTACTATGCCCTGCCAGACGGCACCCCGAAGCAGTTCGCCTTCTGTCCCATCCGGCAGTACGGAGAATACAAGGAAGCAGAATCCTTTGGCGCGCTTCTGGATATGTACTACACCCTCCGGGACAGAAAAGATGCTATGCGTCAGAAGGGCCAGGCTGTCCGGAAAACGGTGCAGAACCTGTGCACCCGTCTGACAAGGAAGCTGGCAATCCAGGAAAAAGAACTGGCCGCCACCTATGACCGGGAGCGGCTGCGTCAGCTGGGCGATATCGTCACTGCCAATATCCACAAGATCGTAAAGGGCCAGACGGTGGTGCAGTGCGAGGACTTTTACGACGAAGAAATGAAAGTCATTGATATCCCCATCTCCCCCATCCTGTCCCCCCAGCAGAATGCCGCAAAATTCTACAAGGACTATGCCCGCATGAAAAACGCGGAAAAAGAGCTGACCAAGCAGATCGAGCTGGGTGAAAATGAACTTCACTATCTGAAAAGCGTACTGGACGAGCTGAGCCGGGCCCAGACCGATGCAGAGTTGGAGGAGATCAAACGGGAGCTCCAGGAGGGCGGCTACCTCCGGGCGGAATCCGGCCGGAAAAAGGTCAAGCAAGCCAAGCTGCAGCCCATGCGGTTTGAAAGTACCGACGGCTATCCCATCTATGTGGGTCGGAACAACCGGCAGAACGACGAGCTGACCTTCAAACTGGCAAGAAAGGACGATATCTGGTGCCATGCCTCCAAAGTCCATGGCAGCCACGTCATTATTTCCTGCGGCGGCACGAACCCTCCGGATGACACCATCACCCAAGCTGCCCAGCTGGCGGCCTACTACTCCGAGACCACCGGCGGTCAGAACATCCCCGTGGATGTGACCAGCGTCAAGCAGGTGAAGAAGATCCCCAATGGCAAGCCCGGCATGGTGATCTACCATACCTATAAAACCGTCATTGCCAACCCCTATGCCGGTATCGTCGTGGATCCGCTGAATGCGGAAAGGGCCAAAGAATCCGAATAAACGCAAAATCCCCCGGAAAGGCGTTTTCCTTTCCGGGGGCGCTTTTTTAATCAAAGAAATCCTTCAGATTTTCAAAAAACTTTTTGATCTTAGGGGTCTCGGCCTGCACCAGGGTTTCATCCAGCTGCCGCAGCAGTTCCTTCTGTTCCTTGGTCAGGCGGGTAGGTGTTTCCACCACCACGGTGAATCGGTGGTTGCCCCGGCGGCGGGGATTGTTCACCTCGGGGATACCCTTCTCCCGCAGGACGAATTCCCGGCCGGTCTGGGTACCCTCAGGGATCTCATATTCCACCTTGCCGTCCAGAGTGGGCACCTGGATGGTGGCACCCAGAGCAGCCTGGGTAAAGGAAATGGGAACCTCGCACAAAACATCCCGGTCCTCCCGGGTGAAAATGGGATGGCGTTTGATGTAGACTTCCACCAGCAGGTCGCCGTTGGGGCCGCCGTTGATACCAACGCTGCCCTCAGCCCGGACACGAACGCTCTGACCGGTATCCACACCGGCAGGGATCTTGACCTTAACCTTATTGGTGCGGCGCACCTTGCCCTTACCCTTACAGGTAGAGCAGGGATTCTTGATGATCTTACCCCGGCCGGAGCACTGGGGGCAGGTGGTGGTGGACTGCATCTGCATGCCCATGAAGTTCTGCACGGTACGCACCTGGCCGCTGCCACGGCACTGGCTGCAGGTTTCAATGACGCCATCGGCGCTGCCGCTGCCGGAGCAGACTGCGCAGTTCTCGATTCTGGGGGTGGCAACTTCCTTCTCGCAGCCAAAAGCGGCTTCCTCAAAGGTCAGTTCCAGATGGGTCATGATGTTCTCACCCCGGCGGGGTGCATTCTGGCTTGCGCCGCGGCTGCTGCCGCCACCACCGAAGAATTCGCTGAAAATATCACCGAAATCCCCGAACCCGCCAAAACCGCCGAAGCCGCTGCCGCCGTAACCGCCGGCACCGCCGCCGTAATTGGGATCCACACCGGCAAAGCCGAACTGGTCATAGCGGGAACGCTTGCCGTCATCGGACAGCACTTCATAAGCCTCGCCCACTTCCTTGAACTTGGCTTCCGCCTCCTTGTCGCCGGGATTCCGGTCGGGGTGGTACTTCATGGCCGCCTTACGGTAGGCCTTCTTTATTTCATCGGCGCTGGCATCTTTCTTGACTCCCAGCACCTCGTAATAATCACGTTTGTTTTCTGCCATAATTTCACCTCATTTTTTCAGGAAGCGGACGGTGCTTTGCCGTGTATTCCTGCACATCGATACGGATCACACAGACGATGCTCACCAGCCGGTCCTCAAAGGAAAAGTCCTTTCCTGTCTGGGTTTTCATCAATATGGACATGGCCTTTTTCTTCTCTTCCACATCCTCCACGATGTGGGCGGTACCCCGGCCCATGACGGAGGAATAGACAAGGCCATACTGGCAGGGTTTTTCCCCTTCAAAGGGCATCCGGTCACAGTCCAGCTCAAAAAACACGTTTGGATTGGCATGGATCATATCCAGCTTTCTGCCCTTCACAGCGCTGTGCAGGTACAGCGTCAGCTTCTCCCCCTCCATCGTATAGCCATAGTTCATCGGCACAACGTAGGGTTCATTGTCCACCGCCAAGCCCAGATGGAGCACTTTTGCTCTGTCCAGAATTTCCCGGATCTGCTGCAGATCGGTGACCTGCCGTTCTCTCTTTGTCATTCCCTGCATCTGTAATACCTCATTATACACCAATAAGGGGCGGCGATTTGCCGCCCCTTTTATGGGTTGGATTAGTCGACAGTTTCGTAGTCAGCGTCTACAACGCCGTCGTCGCCCTGGGGTGCGGAGTAGCCACCCTGTGCACCGGCGCCGCCCTGGGGATTGGCCTGCTGGTACAGCTTTTCGGAAACCTTGTAGAAGGCCTGCTGCACAGCATCGGTGGCAGCCTTGATGGCCTCGATGTCGTTGCCCTTGTTGACTTCCTTCAGATTGTCCACAGCGGACTGGATGGAAGCCTTTTCGGAAGCATCGATCTTGTCACCCAGCTCGTTCAGGGTCTTTTCGGTCTGATAGACCACCTGGTCAGCCGTGTTGTGGGTGTCAACCTCTTCCTTGCGGGCCTTGTCCTCGGCAGCATACTGCTCAGCCTCGCGGACAGCCTTGTCGATGTCCTCCTGGCTCAGGTTGGTGGAAGCGGTGATGGAGATGTTGGCCTCCTTGCCGGTACCCAGGTCCTTGGCGGAAACCTTAACGATACCGTTGGCATCGATGTCGAAGGTGACTTCGATCTGAGGCACGCCGCGGGGAGCGGGAGCAATGCCGCCCAGCTGGAAACGGCCCAGGGTCTTATTGTAGGCAGCCATCTCACGCTCGCCCTGCAGCACATGGACTTCAACGGAGGTCTGGCCGTCAGCAGCGGTGGAGAAGATCTGGCTCTTATGGGTGGGGATGGTGGTGTTGCGCTCGATCAGCTTGGTGAACACACCGCCCATGGTTTCAATGCCCAGAGACAGGGGGGTGACGTCCAGCAGCAGGATGTCCTGCACGTCGCCGGTCAGAACGCCGCCCTGGATGGCTGCGCCCAGAGCAACACACTCGTCGGGGTTGATGCCCTTGAAGCCTTCCTTACCGGTGATGGACTTGACAGCGTCCTGAACGGCAGGGATACGGGTGGAACCGCCAACCAGCAGAACCTTATCCAGGTCGGATGCCTTCAGGCCGGCATCGGACAGGGACTGGCGGACAGGCTTCATGGTGCGCTCCACCAGATCGGCAGTCAGTTCGTTGAACTTTGCACGGGTGATGGTGACATCCAGATGCTTGGGGCCAGTGGCATCAGCGGTGATATAGGGCAGATTGACATTGGTGGTGGTCATGCCGCTGAGCTCGATCTTGGCCTTCTCAGCAGCTTCCTTCAGGCGCTGCATGGCAACACGGTCGTTTGCCAGGTTGATACCCTCAGCCTTCTTGAACTCGGCAACCAGGTAGTCCATGATCCGCTGGTCGAAGTCATCGCCGCCCAGACGGGTGTCGCCGGCAGTAGCCAGAACTTCGATGATGCCGTCGCCGATGTCCAGAATGGAAACGTCGAAGGTACCGCCGCCCAGGTCGTAGACCATGATCTTCTGCTCATTATCCTTGTCCAGACCGTAAGCCAGAGCGGCTGCGGTGGGCTCGTTGATGATACGCTTGACTTCCAGACCGGCGATCTTGCCTGCGTCCTTGGTAGCCTGGCGCTGTGCGTCAGAGAAATAAGCGGGAACAGTGATGACGGCCTCGGTGACGGGCTGGCCCAGGTAAGCTTCGGCGTCAGCCTTCAGCTTGGAAAGGGTCATTGCGGAGATCTCCTGGGGGGTGTAGCCCTTGCCGTCGATGGTAACATGGTAGTTTTCACCCATGTGGCGCTTGATGGAAGCCACAGTGCGGTCAGCATTGGTAACAGCCTGGCGCTTTGCCACCTGGCCCACCATACGCTCACCGGTCTTGGAGAAGGCCACGACAGAGGGGGTGGTGCGGGTGCCTTCTGCATTTGCAATCACAACGGGTTCGCCGCCTTCCAGAACAGCGACGCAGGAATTGGTAGTACCAAGGTCGATACCGATAATCTTTGCCATAATAAATTTCCTCCTATATAGATAAACCTAAAATTTTATACAGTGTTATTCGTTGCTGTCATTGCGAGAAGGCCAACGGCCGACGTGGGACCAGAGGGAATACCTTTCGGTGCAATCTCCTTCTTAAGATGGGGATCGCCACACCAGTCTGCGGACTGGTTCGCGATGACATGCGATGATCGTTAGTTTGCAACCTGCACCATGGCGAACCGGACAACCTTATCGCCAATCTTGAAGCCCTTCTGGAACACCTGGGAAATGGTGTTTTCTTCCAGAGTCTCATCATCGATGTGCATGACAGCATTGTGCAGGTTGGGATCGAAGGCATCGCCCCTCTCACCGAAGATCTCCACACCCAGACCGTTCAGGATCTTTACCAGTTCCGTCATGGTCAGTTCCACGCCCTTCTTGTAGGCGGCATCTTCGGTGGGCTGATTGAGGGCCCGCTCCAGATTGTCATAGACGGGAAGCATCTTTGCCACAGCATCGGCTTTACCGTTGCCGTAGGAGGCTTCCTTTTCCTTGATGGTACGCTTGCGGAAGTTGTCATATTCCGCAGCCAGACGCAGATGCGCATCATGCTCTGCATTGTATTTTTCCTCGAAGAGATTGACTTCAACTGCTTCTTCGGCAGTCTCGACAGTCTCTTCGGTGATTTCCTCATTCAGTTCTTTTTCCAGCTCTGCCACTTTTTAGGCCTCCTTGTGGGGTTCTTCGGAGATGCTCTCCGGTAATTGGGGTTGCTCGGGCTTTGCGAAAACCTTGCTGAGGCTCTCGGCAAAATAACTCAACCGGGCGGTGACCTGGGCGTAATCCATTCGGGTGGGGCCAACCACACCGATCATGCCCTGCATGCCGTCACCGATGTCAAACTTGGTCATGACCACGGATGTATCCTTCAGCTCCTGGGCCACATTCTCGGGGCCCACCAGAACCTTGGTTCCATTGGCGTTCTGCATCACAGCCGGCAGGTTGGAGAGAGCATCCTCGTCAAAGGAAGCCATCAGCCGCTGAGCTTTGTCCACATCCTGGTATTCGGGAAGTCCCAGCAGACGGGACTGTCCGTAAACAGCCATATTGGTGGAAGCATGGTTTTTCAGGGTCTCCTGAACGAAATCCAGGATCACCGGCACCAGAGGCGCTGCCGCACCGGCAGAGCGCATGACCCGCTCCATCAGTTCCCCGGTCATATCCTCCAGGGGAATCTCCGTCATGGCGGCGTTCAGAACTGCGCTTAAAAGCTTCAGATCGGATTCTTCTGCATTCACAGGGAGCTTGATGAGCTTATTGACCACCTGGTCACCGGGCATCATCAGCACCAGAATGAAGCTGCCGGACCCGGCATAGATCAGATCGAAGCGCTTGACCACCGCACTGGAAGAACGGGAGGCGGCGGAGATGGCAGGCAGGTTGGTGGCCTGGGAAACCAGCTTTGCAACCTTTTCCACCATTTTGTCCACCCGCTGCATCTTTTCCTCGATGGCAGTATTGATGGACTTGGTTTCATCAATAGACAGACGGTAGTCCATCATCAGTTCATCCACGTACAGCCGGTAGCCTGCGGCGGAGGGGATCCGTCCGGCGCTGGTGTGGGGCTGCTCCAGATAACCCATGGCCGTTAAATCAGCCATTTCGTTGCGGATGGTGGCGGAGGAATAATTCATATCGGGCAGGGCGGCAATGGCCTTGGAGCCCACGGGTTCCGCCGTGCGGATATACAGGTCTACGATGGAGCGCAGAACCTTCTTTTTCCGGTCGGTCAGTTCCATTTGGTTTCCTCCGTTTCTTTAGCACTCCACATCCTTGAGTGCTAAGCACACTATACCAGAGAGTGCTAAAAAAGTCAATGGGGTGATTTTGAATTATTCTTGAACATTTTGCAGGCAGCTTTTTCCAGCCGCCTCTTTCCGGGCGGGAACCATTATCTTTTCCTTGCAATTTCCCGTTCCATGGAGTAAACTGAAAGAAAAACGGGAGGAATCTCTATGAAACGGCAGGATTACATCAACTGGGACGAATATTTCATGGGCATTGCCATGCTGGCAGCCAAGCGGAGCAAGGATCCCAATACCCAGGTGGGCGCCTGCATCGTTTCCCCCGACAATATTATTATCTCCACTGGCTACAACGGTATGCCAAAAGGCTGCAGTGATGACGAATATCCCTGGGAACGGGATGGCCAGGAGACAAAATACCCCTTTGTTGTCCATGCGGAGCTGAATGCGGTGCTGAATGCCAACGGCCGTGACCTCCGGGGAAGCAAGCTGTATGTGGCGCTGTTTCCCTGCAACGAGTGTGCCAAGGCCATTATCCAAAGCGGCGTGAAGGAAGTATACTATCTCTCTGACAAGTATGCCGATTCCATGTCCACCCTGGCCTCCAAACGGATGATGATGTCTGCCGGGGTAAAGTTCACCCAGCTGCGTACCCATCTGAAAAGCATTACCCTGGACTTTGTTCCCGAGGAAGAGAAGAATAAATAATATTGTATGGCAGGAGGAAACCCCTGCCATACTTTTTGTTTTTCTGAGATAAAGGACCGTTGCGGTTATCTTAGCACCAATGGCTTTATACCCCGCTGCCGATTACCATGTCATTGCGAGCCAGTCCTCAGACTGGCTCGCAATGACAGTAGTTATCGATGCCTGACAGCAGATATCCTCCTGCTCACATAAACAATTATGGTGTACATAAGGATATCCGCCGAAAAAATCCCGCCTGCAAAAGCAGGCGGGATTCATCCTTTATTTGATTACCAGGACAGCATCTTCTCGAAGAGCTCCATGTACTTGCCAGCGGGAACATTCCAGCTGAAGTCCATGTCCATGCCGCGCTTCTGCAGAGCACGGAAGCCTTCACGATCGTTGTTGTACAGGTTCAGGGCACGCTTCAGAGCAGCCATAAAGTCATCGGCATTGTAGCTCTGGAAGGTGAAGCCCAGGCCGCCCTCGCCCTTTTCATCAGCGGGAGGAACAGTGTCCTTCAGACCGCCGGTGGCGTGGACAACGGGAACGGTGCCGTAACGCATAGCGTTCATCTGAGACAGGCCGCAGGGCTCGGACTTGGAGGGCATCAGATAGATATCTGCGCCTGCGTAGATCCGGGAGGCCAGCTTCAGATTGAAGGTGATCTTGGCGGCAACCTGCTCGGGGAACTGGTTTGCCAGATCCTTGAAGAAGGTCTCGTACTGGGGCTCGCCGGTACCCAGGATCAGCAGCTGGGCATCCTCTTCCCACATCAGACGGCGGGCAATGTAGCACAGCAGATCCAGGCCCTTATGGCCGGCCAGACGGGTGACCATGACCATCAGAGGCACATCAGGCTTCACGGGCAGGCCGACTTCTTCCTGCAGGGCAGCCTTGACGGCAGCCTTGCCCTCGACGAAAGTCTCTGCATTGTAGTGGGCAGGCAGAGCAGGATCGGTCTCGGGGTTGAAGGTATTGGTGTCGATGCCGTTGGTGATGCCGGTGAGCTTCCAGGAATTGTTGGCCAGGATGCCATCCAGACCGTGGGCATAGTAGGGATACATCAGTTCCCGGGCATAGGTCTCGGAAACGGTGGTGACCAGATCAGCGGTCTCGATGGCGCCCTTCATGACATTGACGGAGTTGTTCATGTCCAGAGTGCTGCGGTACTCCCAGGGCAGAGCCAGCACATCATCGAAGAAGCCGGCATTTGCCCAGCCCTGATACTCGATGTTGTGGATGGTGTACATGCAGCGGGTCTTGGGGAAGGAACCCTGGTACAGGGCCTTCAGATAGACAGGAATGGGGGCGCACTGCCAGTCGTTGCACTGGATCACATCGGGGATGAAATCCACAGCGATCATGGCATCCAGGCAGGCACGGGAGAAGAAGGCGAAGCGCTCGCCGTCGTCCATGTCGCCATAGATAGCGCCGGTACGGCCACCGAAATAGTACTCGTTATCCAGGAAGTAGACCTGCACACCATCGGTGCGGTTTGTCAGCTTCATGACAGCGCAGTACTGCTGGCGCCAGCCCAGGGAAACCCGGAACTCGGCAACCTTGGCGGTGATATAAGCTTCATTGCTCTTGATCTTGCTGTAGTAGGGCAGGAACAGAGCAACTTCATTGCCCTCGATCCGCTGCAGCGCAGCAGGCAGGGCTTCCATTACGTCGCCCAGACCGCCGGACTTGGCGTAGGGGGCGCCTTCAGAAGCACAGATGGCAATTCTCATACGGTTTCACCCCGCTTGACAATGATGGGGTTCTTCTTGGTGCCGATGAGCTTTGCGCCGGGGGTAACGGTAACGTTCTTGTCCAGGATGGCATACTTCAGCTCTGCACCCTCACCGATGACAGCATCATTCATGATAATGCAGTTTTCGATCTCTGCATCCTTCTCCACGGTGACCTGGCGGAACAGAACAGAGTTCTCCACTTCGCCGTCCAGCATGCAGCCGTCAGCGATCAGGCTGTTCTCGATGTCGCAGTCCTCACCGTAGTAGGTGGGAACGCGGTCACGAACCTTGGTGTAGATGGGATGGCAGCCATGGAAAATATCATGGCGGATATCCTTGTCGATCAGGGACAGGGAGTTGCTGAAGTACTCTTCCACAGACTCATTGAACAGGGCATGGCCTGCAAACTGATAGGCATTGATCTGGATCCGGCCGCGGGACCAGCCGCCCATGACCAGGTCGCGGTCCATGTGGTACTTGTCCCGGGCAACCATTTCCTTGACCCACTTGATCAGCTTCTTCTTGTTCAGAACGAAGATGTCCATGGAGGCAACGTAGTCTTCGTCAGCAGCGAAGTCAACAACCATGTCGGTAACTTCGCCGTTCTCGTCCAGCTTCAGAGCCAGGTCCAGCTTCTTCTCGCCGTTGGCGATGCCGGCCTTGGTGACGACAGTGACCTGTCTGCCGCTTTCCACATGGGAGCGGATGACATCGGCCAGGTCAACGTTTGCCAGAACAGCGGAATCGGACATGACAACCAGGTCGTCATCGTCCACTTCATCGGAGAACTCCAGGAAGTCCATGGCATTGTAGACGGACTCCAGCTTGCCGCGGTACTTGACATCAACGTTGCTTGCATAGGGAGTCAGGAATTCCAGGCCGCCCTCTTCCAGCTCCAGGCCCCACTCTTCGCCGTCGCCCACGTGGTGCATCAGGGACTGGTAGCTGTGACGGGAGATGATGCCGATGTGGCGGATGCCGGCGCAGGCCATGTTGCTGAGGGCCCAGTCGACCTGGCGGTAACGGCCGCCGAAGGGAATGCTGCCGGAGGTGCGCTTGTTGGTCAGCTCACCCAGGCTTGCATCATTGGTGAAAATAATACCCAGTACGTTCATTGCGGAATCCTCCTCTTACAGCATGTCACCGGGCAGGAGCACGGTGTTGGCTTCTACAACAGCGCCCTTGGAAGTAACGCTGATCTTCTTCTGTTCGCCCTCTGCAAATGCGCCGCCCACGACAGCATTCTTGCAGACCTTGGAATCCTCACCCAGGATGGCGTGACGGACGATGGCACCGGCTTCGACAACGACACCGGGCATAACAACGGAGTCTTCAATGACAGCGCCTTCGCCGATGGTGCAGCCGACGGAAATGACGGAATGAACGACCTTACCGTAGACTTCGCAGCCTTCTGCCACGAATGCGTTACGGATCTTGGCGTTCTCATCGATGTAGGAGGAGGGCAGTGCGGAGTTACGGGCGTAGATGGTTTCCCGCTTGCCGCCGCGCAGGTCGAAGTCGGGGTTCTTGCCCAGGGTCTCCATGTTGGCTTCCCACAGGGAGTCGATGGTACCGACGTCCTTCCAGTAGCCGTCGAAGTTGTAAGCCATCATCTTGTGGCCGGCGTTCAGCAGGTTGGGGATGATGTTCTTGCCGAAGTCGTTGGAGGACTTGGGATCTTCTTCGTCAGCAACCAGAGCGTCGTGCAGAACCTTCCAGTTGAACACATAGATACCCATAG
>JAFSAP010000023.1 GCA_017440925.1 Oscillospiraceae bacterium
AAAACTTGAACTTGGCAATCGCAACATGATCGGTGCCAGAGTTACAAAGGCTCGACTCGATCTTGGTATGAAGCAGGTTGAACTGCTTGCCAAACTCCAGCTTGCAGGTGTCGATATGAGTGTACCGGCCTTATCATTACTGGAGGGTCAGAAGCGCCCTGTTTCTGATATCGAACTGAATGCCCTGGCAGATATACTCAATGTCTCTGTTGATTGGCTTTTGGGGCGAGAATAACTGCCTTTGTTCACCTGTCCTTCCTTTGGAGGACAGGTATTTTTTTCCGCAAACCTCAACTCCGTCTTGCTGTGCGATTATTGTCGCATTATTAGCACGATAATTATAATGCAGTTAATGGGTTCAAGTCAACATCTGCATTACATAAACTAATGCTAGGAGGCGGTGTTGCTATGAAAGAAAAGAAAGATATCAACATTCTGGTCGGCGCAAATATTAAACGGGAACGCGAAAAAGCAGGATATACTCAGGAGCGTTTCTCTGAAATGATTGGGATCGGCACTAAAAGCCTATCTGCAATTGAACGTGGCACTGTTGGTGTTTCTCTCAGCCTGCTTGTAAAAATCTGCAGTACCCTTTGTATTTCCAGTAATGTCCTGCTGTTTGAAGGTACTCCCAGAAACGATGTTCAAAGCATCACGGAAAGACTGGAGAGATTGAGTCCGCAGCAGTTTGATATTGCCAATAGTGTTATCTGCAAACTTTTCGAGGCATTTACGTTGAATAATGAATAAAGCAAGCGCCTGCTATCGCTCACTCAAACGATAGCAGGCGCTGTTGTCTTTTCAATTACTCTGAATCATCAGGATAATTTTCCCGAAGGTATGCATCATTTTTTGCTGGGTCATTCAGATCGTAATGTAGAATAGCCTCACAGAGTGCTTCGGTAATTTGTCGGCGCACCATTTCATTACCGCCGCACTGCTCATTGATCATCGGCTCATAGTGCTTCAAAATTTTATTCATTGCTTGCTCATCACCGCTAACAGCAGCAACAATCAGTTCATAGCTTGGACCTGCCATCTTATACACTCCTTTTTATTTCTGTGCTTCTTTCATATCCTGTTCGGCAAGCTGCTCCGCACACTTTAGAGCACTGGCATAGGAGAAGTACCGAACAGGGATGCTGTGTTTCCGGGTTTCGTCCAAAATCTTGTAGTAGTAAGCATGGGAGATGGCATTAGCCTGAATCCAGACGATTTCTGCCCTTCGGATCAGTTCCGCATTGGGAACCATATCTTTATCCACGAACCGTACATCCGGCAGTCGGGGCTTGATTTCTCTGGTCCAGGAGTCGTGTCCACCAAACACCACAATTCTTTGGAAGTTATGATATGGGAATGTGATCCCTGTGTCCTCGGCTTCAGCGTCATACACATCTTCCTGTAGGTGGAACACCAGCTCCCGAAGGTCTGCCAGCTCCTGCCGGTCCAGTTCCGCTTTCTGCTCCTGTACCTCCGCTGCTTTTTTCGTTTCCCGCAGTTCCCGGTCTGCTTCGTAGACCGTCTGCTTCAGCCTGCTGTTTTCAGATTGCAGTGCCGCGATCCTTGCTTTCAGTTCCTCTACGGATTCCGTCTGACCAGTATTCTGTTCTTCATCTCGCTGTTCCTCCAGAGTCCATTCCATCCGGGGCAGCGTCCGGCTGCGGTTCTTACTCTCCCCGAGGAGATTCATACAGTAGATCAGAGGGTGCAGGGCTTTCTTTCCGGTGATCCCGTAAGCATCCAGATCCGGGAGTGCCGGGAAGTAGCGCTGCTGGTTTCTTGGCATAATGCATCCGGTCAGCTCATACATGACTTGTGCCAGACTGACCTTTTCCTGATATCCCAGCTCATCTTCATACTGGTCCAGATACTGCATCCGGTTCCAGTTTTCCAGTTCCGGAACCTTAATCCGCTTCGGTAGTTCTGCCTGCAAAGGGCCCGGAACAAGCTCCATAGTTTCAGGGTCAAAGTGATCCCATACCCCCTCCGGGTCACCTTTGTATGCGGTTCTGCACCAAGGGAGGGTATCCATAGTCATGGAAAACAGAGTCACACCAGGGTAATACACCCACGGATAATCAGAGCCCTGATCCACCAAATACAGGAACGCAAAGCACAGTGCATAAGGATCTTCGATCTCAATTCCCGCCCAGATATCCGCGATTTTTTCTCCGTACTGCTCTGCAATCCATTCTCTAGGTTTGATCAGGAAGCAGGAACTATTGCTCCAAAGCTCTGATATCCGATTTCCAACTTCGTCCCATTGTTCATCCAGCTCGTCCTTTGCTTCCTGTAGACGTCTTGTTGTCTGAATCAGATCCTGATATTTGGAAGCGGTTGTAAGTGCCGCATTCATCTGGCTTTGGGGCAGCATGGCAGGCAGTCCATTCATCATGGATGGGATTACCGGTTTCTCAATCTGGATCATGGATCGGATGGATTCGGAGGTCTTTGCTATGTGCTGTGTGGTTCTGTCCACATCAGCATTAAACCGTTCAATTCCCGCGCGAACGTCTGCTTCTTCCTGGGCATAGACCAT
>JAFSAP010000024.1 GCA_017440925.1 Oscillospiraceae bacterium
CAAGGACAATAGATTCACCTTCTTCGGATTTTATTATACTCGTGGGAGAAACATTTGTAAAGCAGAGGAAAACAGAACTTTTTTGAAAAATTCAACACCCCTCCGTTGGCAAAACCGGCAGGGGTGCAGTCGCAGGAAAAAACAGAGGAAGCCGGCCCTGGGGCCGGCTTCCGTGCTTTCATTATGGTTTTGTAAAAAGAGCCTGATGGCTAAGGGTGCGTCAAAAACGCTGGAAAAACCCCATTAGTTCAGTTCCACCATCCACAGGCCATGGAGGTTGCAGTAGGCATAGACAGCAACAGCCTTGTCATCGCCCAGGCAGAAGGTGACGTTGGGGGCATCACCGGGCTTCAGTGCCTTGCGCAGGCCGCCGTTTTCGGTCTGAACATAGACCCACTCGATGAAGTGCTCGGGAACCATGGGATGATCCACGGAACCAACATTGACGATAACTTTATTTCCCTCTACGGTGACGGCAGGAATGTGCTTCTCGCCGCTGGCTTCCACAGTGTTGGGAACCAGGGCCTCCATCTTCTGGCCGCAGCAGACCACAGGAACGCCTGCGTCATGGATCATGCCAATGAGATTGCCACAGTGGCGGCAGATATAGAATTTATTCTTGGACATAGTGATTGCCTCCTGTAATGATTCTGAGTTGCTGCACAGCTTCGTGCTGTAAATATCATAGCATATCCTCTTTGCTTTGTCTGCATTTTTTTGCAAAAAAAGGATAAAATTTTATGGTTTGACATATTGGGAAAAGTTGATTATAGTTATTGTATTGGGAGGGAAGCGTTATGGTAAATGATTTTCCACAGTATTTCCCGATCTGGGATAAGCTGACACAGGAGCAGCAGAACCGGATCCTTTCGGTCACAGATATGCACTGCATCAAAAAAGGCACGGTTGTACATGATGGCAGCCCGGACTGTCTGGGTATGCTGCTGGTTCGCAGCGGCCAGCTGCGGGCCTACCTGCTGAATGAAGAGGGCCGGGAAGTGACCATCTGCCGTTTCTTTGAAATGGATATCTGCCTGTTTACAGCAGCTTGCGTGATGCCCAATATGCAGTTTGATATTTTCATCGAAGCGGAAAAGGACAGCGAAGTCTGGGTAATTCCTGCCTGTCTTTATAAGAACCTTATGGATGAATCGGTGGTAATTGCCAGCTATGCCCGGGATCTGATCACCAACCACTTCTCGGAACTGATGTGGCTCATGGAGCAGATCATGTGGAAGAGCTTCGACAAGCGTCTGGCCAAGTTCCTTCTGGAGGAAAGCACGGTGGAAGAGACCGACTCCCTGAGGATCACCCATGAAAAGATCGCCAACCATATGGGCACTGCCCGAGAGGTTGTGACCCGGATGCTCCGCTATTTCCAGAGTGAGGGCATGGTCAAGCTGAACCGGGGTACGGTGGATATCACCGACCGGAAACGGCTGGAAGCACTGCAATAAAAGCTTCGGAATGCCCGATGGATCATCGGGCATTTCTGTTTACAGGGCGGCCAGGATCTGATCCTTGGCCCGCAGGCCGGTCATTTTGGAGCCCTGCTGGCCATCCTGCATGACGATGAGGGTGGGGATGCTGAAGATCCGGAACTGGCGGGCCAGCTCCATTTCTTCGTCCACATTCACCTTGCAGACCTTGATATCGGGACGCTCCCGGGCGATCTCATCGAGAATGGGGCTGAGCATTTTGCAGGGGCCGCACCAGGGTGCCCAGAAGTCCAGAAGAACGGGCTTTTCACTGCCCATCACTTCGGCATGGAAATTGGTTCGGTTGATATGATTCACAGTCATAGGACATCCTCCTTGTCGGTTTTGTTTTGTGGCTTCATCATACCGGATCTTCGGACATTTTTCCGTGATAAAGTCACGGTATCTCCGGCCCGGAATCCATACAATACAATAAAAAAGGAAAGAGGAGAAAAGCTATGAAAATTACCCGCGATATCCGCTATATCGGCGTCAATGACCATGCAATCGACCTGTTTGAGGGACAGTACATTGTCCCCAACGGCATGAGCTACAATTCCTATGCCATTCTGGACGAAAAAACCGCCATTATGGATACCGTTGATAAAAACTTTACCCACCAGTGGATGGATAATATTGAAAAGGCACTGGAGGGCCGGAAGCCCGACTACCTGGTGGTGCACCATATGGAGCCCGACCATTCTGCCAACATTGACAAGTTCCTGGCCCTGTATCCCGAAGCCGTTGTGGTGGCATCCAGCAAGGCCTTTGCCATGATGAAAAACTTCTTCGGTACGGATTATGCCGACCGCCGCATCGTTGTGGGTGAGGGGGATACTCTGTGCCTGGGCAAGCATACCCTGACCTTTGTCACGGCACCCATGGTTCACTGGCCCGAGGTCATCATGGCCTATGATGCTTATGATAAGGTGCTGTTCTCCGCCGATGCTTTCGGTAAGTTCGGTGCGTTGGATGTCCAGGAGGACTGGGCCTGCGAGGCCCGCCGGTACTATATCGGCATCGTGGGCAAGTACGGCGCCCAGGTTCAGACTCTGCTGAAGAAGGCGGCGGGACTGGACATCGCCATCATCGCCCCCCTCCACGGCCCTGTGCTGACGGAAAATCTGGGATATTATATCAATCTGTATGACACCTGGTCTGCCTACCGGGTGGAGAGTGACGGCATCGTGATCGCCTATACCTCTATCTACGGCAACACCAAGGTGGCGGTGGATCTGCTGGCGGAAAAACTCCGGGAAAAGGGCTGCCCCAAGGTGGTGGTCAATGATCTGGCCCGGTGCGACATGGCAGAAGCAGTGGAGGATGCTTTCCGCTACGGTAAGATCGTTCTGGCAACCACCACCTATAATGCGGACGTATTCCCCTTTATGAAGGAATTCATCCACCATCTGACGGAGCGGAATTTCCAGAACCGCACCGTTGGCCTGATGGAAAACGGCTCCTGGGCCCCCCAGGCCGCGAAGGTCATGCGCAAAATGCTGGAGGGCAGCAAGAATCTGACCTTTACGGATACCACGGTAAAGATCCTGTCTGCACTGAATGCAGACAGCCGCGATCAGATCGAAACCATGGCCAATGAGCTGTGCCAGGAATATCTGGCCCGGCAGGATGAGACTGCCAATAAGAATGATATGAACGCCCTGTTCAATATCGGCTACGGCCTGTATGTGGTGACTTCCCGGGATGGCGATAAGGACAATGGTCTGATCGTCAACACCGTAAGCCAGGTGACCAATACGCCCAACCGGGTAGCTGTTACCATCAACAAGGAAAATTACTCCCACCATGTGATCAAAAAGACCGGCATCATGAATGTGAACTGCCTGGATGTGTCGGCACCCTTCTTCGTGTTCCAGCATTTCGGCTTCCAGAGCGGCCGGAGTATGGACAAGTTTGCCGGCTGCGAGGATCTTCGCAGTGACAATGGCCTGCGGTTCCTGCCCCGGTATATCAACGCTTTCCTCAGTCTGAAGGTGGAGCAGTACGTGGATCTGGATACCCATGGCATGTTCATCTGTGCGGTAACAGAGGCCCGTGTGATCTCTGACCGGGAGAGCATGAGCTACACCTACTATCAGAACCATGTGAAGCCCCAGCCCGAAACCGAGGGCAAAAAGGGCTATGTCTGCAAGGTCTGCGGCTGGGTCTATGAAGGAGATCCGCTGCCGGAGGATATTGTGTGCCCCCTGTGCAAGCATGGTGCAGCAGATTTTGAACCCATAGCATAAATGGATAGAAAAATCGGAAAGGCCTCCACTGGAGGCCTTTTCTGCAGCTTTAAGAAGGGCTCGCCGGAAAATGGATGACTAAAATTATCGATAAACGCATAAAGAAAAATGATAAATAACCGCGGCTTATAGTATTTATTGATATATCAAATAATTTCATTGCATATTCCTATAAACTTATGTATAATAAGCGTGATTATGGAGAGAGAAAAGGACGGTATTTTACTATGGACTTTCGCCAACTGGAGGCATTTATTGCGACAGTGGACCACCAGAGCTTTTCCGCAGCAGCGGATGCTTTGTATCTGTCCCAGCCTACCATCAGTTCTTACATTCATGCGCTGGAACGGGAACTGAATACCCAGCTGATCCGCCGTACCACCAAAAAATTTGAAGTTACCATCAACGGACAGCAGCTTTATGAGTATGCCGTTGCCCTGCTTCGGCTGCAGCAGAAAGCCATCACGGAGCTTTCCAACACCGGCACCAAGGAGCTGCACATCGGCACCTCTTCCGTTCCCGGCCAGTGCATTCTGCCCCGGGTACTCAGCGGCTACCGGGTGGAGGCGCCGGAAGTGAATGCCCTTGTGACCCACTCTGATTCCATGGACATCATCCAGCAGGTACAGAACGGTACACTGGATCTGGGCCTTGTGGGCAGAAAAGTGGATTGCAGCTGTGTTTTTGAAACCATTGCCACCGATGAACTGGTGGTTGCAGCCCCCAACAATGCCTATTTCCGGGAAAAATACGGGGAAAATGCGGATCTGAAACAGCTGCTGAAGGAACCCTTCATTATGCGCACGGAGCAGTCCGGTACCCAGTATGAGGCAGAGCAGCTTCTGCAGGATCTCGGCCTGTCAGAAAAAGATCTGAATATCGTGGCAAAGGTCAACGATGCCCATGCACTGCAGAACTATGTGATCCAGGGCCTGGGTATTTCCCTGGTGTCCCACCGGATGGTCAAGGCGGATGCCCAGCGGGGCAAGCTGCTGGTATTCCCTCTGGGAGAATACGCACGTCCCAGAAATTTCTATCTGGTATTCCAGGAAGGCCCGTACCTGCCCAAATCTGCCATTGCCTTTATCCGCTATATCCGGGAATTGTCCCGGAAAAAGGATTTATAATCATACAATGTTCCTCCCCTCCTGATATAACAGAGCAGGCTGCCGTTTTTTGGCAGCCTGCTCTGTTCTATGAAAAGGGACTGCTGCAAAAGCATGCAGCAGTCCCAATATTGCCATTAAAATGTATCCACCACATCGTAGCTGCTGCCATTCCAGATGGCAGGACGGGTACGGCAGGTGTGCAGCTGTGCAACAAAATCCTGGGTGTTATATACCATTTCCGGCAGCCAGGTCACGTATTTTCCGATCTGCTTCTCGATGTGGGCATCGCTGGCGCCGATGGCCTGGAGTCCCAGCTCCCGGCAGTACCGCAGAGCTGTCCGGTTGGCTTCCAGAGAGGTGGAGCCGTTGAGGACTTCCACACCGTGAAGTCCCTTTACATCCCGCAGGTGATCTTCCAGTCCTCTGTTGTTGTTCCGGAAGGGGTGGCAGGAGACGCAGAAGCCGCCGGAACGGTTCACATGGTCGATAAATTCCTGGGCGCCGATCCGGTGGTCAGGATAGCTGTCAATGCCCCAGGCGGTGATATCTCCCCAGAGGGAGAAGAATTCAATGCCCACAAAAATGGGGAAGCCCACTTCCTTGGAATACTCGGCAGCATAGTCCTTCAAACCCATGCTGTCGTGATCGGTGATACAAACGGCATCCAAACCTTTGAACCTGGCAATATCCACGATCTGTTTTAAGTTGATGAAACTGTCCAGGGAATGGGTGCATTCGTGCAGGTGCATATCTACCAGCATAGGGCGTCCTCCTAAAAATGCTCATTATTTGTATATTATAACGGATAACTGCCCTTTCGTAAATATGTCATTTTGCTATAATAGTGCATTTATTTATTATTCTAATCGATTTATCGAATCAACCGAGGAAATAAATGGTGCACCGGCGGCGGCCGAATTCAATGCACTCCTGGTATGTGGGAAAATACAAGTCCATTTTGTCCCGCTTGATGGCACCGCCGCAGTCCTCTGCGGTGGCAATGCCATAGTACCGTTCTCCGTCATGGGATACGATGAGCATCCGGGTGCCGTAGGGAATGAACCGGGGATCCACAGCGGCGGTGCCGTAGCGGACGGTGGTGCCGGTGGAGGTGATCATATCGCAGCCGGCATCGGTGTGGGTGTAGCCGGTGGCGGTGACGTAATCGGTTTTGTAGTAGGTCAGAAGCTCTCCGGAGGGCATGATGATGTACCCATCTCCGATGACGGGCATCTGACTGGCTTCCTCCGGAGGCAGCGGGTCGGCGCTGCCCTGGGCAATGACTTCGGTAATGGGGGAGATGGTAAGGTCTTCCCGGAGAATTTCCCGGCTGACTTCTGTACCATTGCAGTAGGTAACGTCTGCAGTGCAAAGCAGTTCACCGTCCCGTCCCTCAATGAGGGTTTCCGTCATTCCCACAGGCAGTGTGTCGTCCTGACAGTACAGGGTGTCATGGGGCAGGGTGGAGGTATAGACCTCCTGGCGGGTGATGACAGAATCCACCTGGACAGACATCCCATCCGTGATGGGGGTATCCAGGGGGAGGGAGGGCACGTCGGTGTCGGCAAGTTCCAGCTCCAGCTGGTTCAGAAGCTGGCCCACCGTTTCACAGTCTGCCATGATGCAGGAATCTGTCCCCCGGAAACTGAGGAATACTTCCTTGCCCCGCTGGATCGGCGGAGCAGATCCCTCCGGTGCAGCGGCTGCCTGGCCGCTTTCGAAGGTCAGCATATGGCTGCCGTTGGTTATGACGTAGGTTTTGGCATTGGCGGGGAGGGAAAACAGGGACAGCAGCAGAACACAGAGGGAAAGCAGGGAAAGCCGGACAAGGCGGTTGGACATAGGAAACCTCCTGGAAAGTAAAAATGTCAAATGGTTACAAATAAAAGGGATGTGGGGATATTATATCAAAATACGGTAAAAAGTCAACCAAACGCAGTAAAATGTACAATTCGACAAACTTTATGATAATAAATGAAATGTATTACGTAAACCTAAGGGCCATATGTTGTGCAGAAAAATGCAGGAAAACAATATATAGGACTAAAAGATTACAAAAAGTTACGAAACGCGTCGAAGCTTGCTGATTCCGGTGTTCCGCATGGAAACTGCTGTTATGGAAACCAAAGTCTGTGGTTCGACAGTTACGCCCGCTTTCCGACAGATTTTTTCCTGTTCAACGGGGATTGACAATCTGTAAAAAATATGCTAAATTTTTTAGGTAAAATGCTGTGATGAAGACATGCATTCCCGGAAAGATCCTCAGAGAGGGTGCCGTTTGGTGTGAGGCGCCTGTAACCCTGCCGGGCGTGATACCACTTCTGAGCTGCCGGCCGGAAATGGCCGGACGGGCGCACCCGTTACCGTGCCAATGAGTGACGGCCCAAGGCCGTAACCAGGGTGGAACCGTGGAATACTTTGTATCCCACCCCTGATTTTCAGGGGATGGGATTTTTTTATACCTTTCCCCAATCAAAAAGGAGGAAATATTATGTCCGAAGAAATGCAGTTCACCTTTGAAAACCCCGAATACCGCAAGATGTTCTGGCACACCAGCTCCCATGTGATGGCCCAGGCTGTCAAGCGCCTGTGGCCCGAGATCCAGCTGGCCATCGGCCCCGCCATTGACGAGGGCTGGTATTACGACTTTGATGCTCCCTTCTCCTTCACCCCCGAGCACCTGACCAAGATCGAAGCTGAGATGAAGAAGATCGTCAAGGAGCGCATCAAGCTTGAGCGCAGCGAACTGCCCCGGGCCGAGGCCATTGCCTGGGCAGAGGCACACAACGAGCCCTACAAGAAGGAGCTGATCGAGGATCTGCCTGCTGACGCAGTTATCAGCTTCTACACCCAGGGTGAATTCACCGACCTGTGCGCCGGTCCCCACCTGGATCACACCGGCCGCCTGCGCCACAACGGCTTCAAGCTGACCAAATCCTGCGGCGCTTACTGGCGTGGCGAC
>JAFSAP010000005.1 GCA_017440925.1 Oscillospiraceae bacterium
ATCGCCATGGTCTTCCAGAACTACGCTCTGTACCCCCACATGACTGTTTATGATAACATCGCTTTCGCACTGAAGCTGCGCAAGACTCCCAAGGAAGAGATCGACCGCAAGGTTAAGGAAGCTGCTGAGATCCTGGACATCACCCAGTACCTGGGCCGTAAGCCCAAGGCTCTGTCCGGCGGTCAGCGTCAGCGTGTGGCCATCGGCCGCGCTATCGTCCGTGAGCCCAAGGTTCTGCTGATGGACGAGCCTCTGTCCAACCTGGACGCCAAGCTGCGTAACCAGATGCGTGCTGAGATCATCAAGCTGCGTCAGCGTATCAATACCACCTTCATTTATGTTACCCACGACCAGACCGAGGCTATGACCCTGGGCGACCGCATCGTCATCATGAAGGACGGCGAAGTCCAGCAGATCGGCACTCCCCAGCAGGTCTTCAACCATCCTTACAACCTGTTCGTCGCTACCTTCATCGGTACTCCCCAGATGAACCTGTTCGACGCCAAGCTGGTTAAGGAGAACGGCAAGTACGCTGTCAAGCTGGACAAGCTGACTGTCGAACTGAGCGAAGAGAAGCAGGCTAAGCTGGCAGCCAACAACGTTGCTGAGCAGGATATCGTTCTGGGCGTCCGTCCCGAGCACATCACCCTGGGCGAAGGCATCGACGGCACTGTCGACGTTTCCGAGCTGATGGGTTCCTCCGTCCACCTGCATGTCACCTCCATGGGCCGCGATGTTGTCATGGTCGTTTCTACCATGAACATGTCCGCTGCAGAGGTCAACGCTCTGTCCCACGGCAATGGCATCAGCTACAACTTCCCCGGCCATGTCTGCCATGTCTTCAACAAGGAGACCGGCATCAACCTGGAAGCCTAATTTCCTTAAAATTTACAGACCTGCCTTCGGGCAGGTCTGTTTTTCTTTTACGCTTTCTGGCTATGATACTGCTGTGCGCCGGCCAAATTGGGAACAGGAAATCATTGAAAATGGTACATGAACGGGAAAAAGCAGAAAAATATTGCGTTTTCGCCCGGTTTTACTTGACAAAAGTGGAAAAAAGTATTACTCTGTTAAAGTATGTTGGGAGGAATGTGGAAACGTTCTCATTCCTGCGCCCGACCTATCCTTCCAAAACCGGGTTTTTCGGCGGCGGAACAAAAGGAGCGTAAGCAATGCGAAGCAGTGGTATTTTGATGCATATTACCAGCCTGCCCGGCCCCTACGGCGTGGGAACCATGGGCAAGCAGGCCTATGCTTTTGTAGATTTTCTGGAGGAGGCCGGCCAGACCTGCTGGCAGATCCTGCCTCTGACCCCCACCGGATTTGGAGATTCTCCCTATCAGTCCTGTTCTACCTTTGCAGGCAACCATTACCTCATCGACCTGGATGCCTTGGTGGAAGAGGGACTGCTGCAGACAGAGGAACTCACCCGTATCCGCTGGTGCCGCAAGGAAGACCGGGTAGATTTCGGCCTGCTGTATAAAAACCGTCTGAAGGTGCTGCGTTTGGCCTATGGCCGGTTTGCAGGAGGCGAAGCCTTTGATGCTTTCTGTGCAGAAAATGCTGCCTGGCTGCCGGACTTTGCCCTGTTTATGGCGCTGAAGGACCGCAATCACGGCAAACCCTGGTATGAATGGAAGCAGCCGCTGAAGAGCCGCCAGGCAAAGGCTATGGCAAAGGCCAGAGCGGATCTGGCAGATGAAATCCGCTTTTATTGCTTCCAGCAGTACCTGTTCTTCAAGCAGTGGAATGCCCTGCACAGCTATGCCGCTGAAAAGAACATTCAGATCATCGGTGATGTGCCGATCTATGTCCCCCTGGACAGTGTGGAGGTCTGGAGCTGTCCGGAACTGTTCCAGCTGGATGAACAGCTGAATCCCACCGCTGTGGCAGGCTGCCCCCCGGATGCCTTTACCGAGGACGGCCAGCTCTGGGGCAACCCCCTATACCGCTGGGATGTCCATGAGGCGCAGGGCTTCCAGTGGTGGATGAACCGCCTGGCAGCAGCCGGAAAGCTTTATGATGTGACCCGGCTGGATCACTTCCGGGGTCTGGAGGCCTACTGGGCAGTGCCCTATGGCGACAAGACAGCCCGGAACGGCAAGTGGATCAAGGGACCTGGATCTTCCTTTGTCCAGGCGCTGAAGAAAAACCTGCCGGAGCAGAAGCTGATTGCAGAGGATCTGGGCTACCTGACCCAGGAGGTTCTGGATCTGCGGGATGAAAGCGGCTATCCCGGCATGAAGGTGCTGCAGTTTGCCTTTGATTCCAAGGAACCCTCTGATTACCTGCCGCATACCTATATTCAGAACACTGTCTGCTACACCGGCACCCACGACAACATGACCATGCGCCAGTGGTTCGAGACTTCCCCGAAGGAAGTGGTGGACTATGCTGCAGCCTACATGACCCTTTCCAAAAAGGAGGGCTATGTCTGGGGTGCCATCCGCACAGCCCTGGCCTCCGTTTCCGATATCTGCATCATCCAGATGCAGGACTATCTGAACCTGGGCGCTGCCGCCAGAATGAACTTTCCGGGAACTTTATCCGTTTCCAACTGGACATGGCGGGCAAAAGATGGTATAATTAACAAAGATTTGGCAAAGAGAATCCGGGAGCTGGCAGCCCTGTATGCCCGAATCTGAAATGAGCAACGAATCGGCGGCAAAGCCCGCCTGAAATAAGAATGGAGAGCAAATTACATGAATTATGATTGTCAGAACATCCTGAAATGGACGGAAGCCCAGCTGAAATACAAGTATGACGTATTTCTGGAGGATGCCACTGCCCAGGAGCTGCATGAAGCTCTGGGTATGGCAGTTATGATGGCGATTTCCGATAACTGGAGCGATGCCAAGAAGGCCCGTGCTGCTGAGCGCAAGGCATACTACATCTCCGCCGAATATCTGATCGGCCGTCTGGTGTACGCCAACATGTTCAACCTGGGCATTCTGGACGAGATGAAGAAGCTGTTTGCAGAGCGTGGTGTCGACCTGGCTGTGCTGGAGGACATCGAGGACGATGCTCTGGGCAACGGTGGTCTGGGCAGACTGGCTGCCTGCTTCCTGGACAGCGCTGCATCCATCGATATGCCCCTGTCCGGCTATGGCCTGCGCTATAAGTTTGGTCTGTTCAAGCAGAGCTTCGACGAGAAGGGCAACCAGGTGGAAAATGCCGACAACTGGACCAAGTTCGGTGATCCCTGGTCTTACCGCCGTTACAACCACAGCGTCAAGATCCAGTTCCCCGAGCACACCGTTGTGGCAGTTCCCTATGACGTTCCCGTCATCGGCTACGGCACCAAGAACATCGGCACCCTGCGTCTGTGGCAGTGCGAAGCTGAGCAGGAGCTGGACTTCAACGCCTTCAACAACCAGGAGTATATGCGCGCTCTGGATTCCAAGAACAAGGCTGAGGATATCACCCGCGTTCTGTATCCCAACGACTCCACCTGGGACGGCAAGCGCCTGCGCATCAAGCAGCAGTACGTTCTGTCCTCTGCTTCCCTGCAGGATATGCTGCGTACCTTCAAGTTTGTCCACGGCAGCACCAAGGAGGATCTGCGCAAGATTCCCCAGTACCTGGCTGTGCAGCTGAACGATACCCATCCCGCTATGTCCATCCCCGAACTGATCCGCCTGCTGATGCTGGAAGGCTTCACCTTCGAGGAAGGCTTCGAGATCGCTCAGAAGACCTTCTCCTACACCAACCACACCGTCATGGGTGAGGCTCTGGAGAAGTGGCCCCAGGATCTGCTGAAGTCTGTTGTGCCCGAGATCGAGCACATCATCTGTCTCATCGACTACAAGCTGCGCCACGATCCCAACCTGAACCACAACCCCAATAACTTCATCATCAACAACAACATCATCCATATGGCAAACCTCAGCATCTATGTGGGCAGCTATGTCAACGGTGTTGCAGAGATCCACTCCCAGATCCTGAAGGACGACTGCTTCAAGAACTGGTATGAGGCCTTCCCCGACCGTTTCCAGAACAAGACCAACGGCATTACGCCCCGCCGCTGGATCGGTCTGTGCAATCCCGAGCTGACCGCCATGATCCGCGAGAAGGTTGGCGGCGATTTCCTGAAGGATCTGAACCTGATCGCCGGCATGAAGGACCACATGGACGACGAGACGGTTGCCCGGTTCAATGCCATCAAGCGGGCCAAGAAGGAACAGCTGTGCGAAGTGGTTGCCAAGAAGGAAGGCGTTCAGCTGAACCCCGACTTCATCTTCGATGTCCAGGTCAAGCGTCTGCATGAGTACAAGCGCCAGCTGATGAACATCATCGCTGTGCTGGATATCTACTACCGGCTGAAGGACGGAAGACTTCCCGACTTCCAGCCCACCGTCTACCTGTTCGGCGCTAAGTCCGCTCCCGGCTATGCCCGTGCCAAGGCTGTCATCCGCTTCATCAACCGTGTTGCCAAGATGATCAACAATGACCTGTCCGTTGCTGATAAGCTGAAGGTGGTCTTTGTTCAGAACTACAACTGCTCCTACGCTGAGCACATCATGCCCGCTGCCGATATCTCCGAGCAGATCTCTCCTGCCGGCACCGAGGCTTCCGGCACCGGCAACATGAAGCTGATGCTGAACGGCGCTGTGACTCTGGGCACCCTGGACGGCGCCAACGTGGAGATCGCCCAGGAGGCTGGCATCGAGAACGAGTATATCTTCGGCCATACCGTTCCCGAGATCAACGCCATGAAGGGATCCTACAACCCCCGGGATATCTACAACAGCAATGCAGACCTGCGTCGCGCTCTGGACACCATGATCAACGGCACTGTGGAAACTGATACCGACCTGCATGCCCTGTACCGCAGCCTGCTGGATGATGTCAACGGCGAAAAGCCCGACAAGTACTTCATCCTGGCTGACTACGCATCCTATATCGATGCCAAGCTGCGTGTCAACCGTGACTACGCCGACCGCATGGCCTTTGGCCGTAAGTGCCTCATGAACGTGGCTTCCTCTGCCAAGTTCTCCTCTGACCGTACCATCCGTCAGTACTGTGAGGAAATCTGGCACATCGATGCCATCAAGTTCTAAGAATCCCTTGTCCCGCCTTCTTTGGAAGGCGGGACTTTTTTGCAGTTGTTTCAACAAAGTTTACAAAGATTTGCATTGATAAATTTCTTGTGTTGTTATATATTGATAATAGAAACCTGTTTTTATCAATCCCCGGAGGTGACAGACAATGAAAATACAATTCATCGGTGCGACCCATGAGGTCACAGGCTCCTGCACACTGCTGGAGGTGGGTGGACGGTATTATCTGGTGGACTGCGGTATGGAGCAGGGCACGGATGTATTTCAGAACATCCCGCTGCCGGTGCTGCCCAGCCAGATCGAGGCCGTCTTTCTGACCCACGCCCATATCGACCATTCCGGTATGCTTCCAAAGCTCTACAAGGATGGCTTCAAGGGCCAGATCTATGCCACAGAAGCCACCTGTAACCTGTGCGACATTATGCTGCGGGACTCTGCCCACATCCAGGAGTCCGAAGCCCAGTGGCGCAGCCGGAAGGCAGAGCGTGCCGGTGAGCCACCCGTGGAGCCTACCTATAACCTCCAGGATGCCATCGGAGCCATCAAACTGCTGCGGCCCTGCCGGTACTTAGAACCCATCCAGGTGGCGGAGGGCATTGTCATCCGGATGAATGATATTGGCCATCTGCTGGGCAGTGCGGCCATTGAGCTGTGGCTGACCGAGGGCGGTGTCACGAAAAAGATCGTATTCAGCGGCGACGTGGGTAATATCAACCAGCCCCTGCTGAACGATCCCAAGAAAGTGGAGGAAGCGGACTATCTGGTCATTGAATCCACCTATGGCGACCGCTATCATGATTCTGAGCGGATCTATCCGATTAATGAACTGGCAGAGTGCATCCAGCGGGCCTTTGACCGGGGCGGCAATGTGGTGATCCCCTCCTTTGCAGTGGGCCGCACCCAGGAAATGCTGTATCTCATCCGGGAAATCAAGCAGAAGGGCCTGGTAAAGGGTCACTACGGCTTCCCGGTGTATGTGGACTCCCCTCTGGCGGTGGAGGCCACCGGT
This sequence comes from Oscillospiraceae bacterium, assembly GCA_017440925.1. Taxonomy (GTDB): domain Bacteria; phylum Bacillota; class Clostridia; order Oscillospirales; family Oscillospiraceae; genus Faecousia. The sequence goes on from JAFSAP010000005.1 coordinate 6,070, forward strand.
ATCTTCCTCCAGAGCCATGAGAGCAACTTTGATGAGGAGACTCTGGCCGTTCTTCGCCAGGGCGTCAATCCAATCTGGTCCCACGGCGTGCAGCTTTCCGTCACAGCCGAGGAATCCAAGCTGATCAATATGGATCCCAACCCCAAGGTGATCCTGTCCGCCAGCGGCATGTGCGAAGCGGGCCGTATCCGGCACCATCTGAAGCACAACCTGTGGCGCAGCGAGAGCATCATCCTCTTCGTGGGCTACCAGGCAGAGGGCTCCCTGGGCCGTAAGCTCCAGAATGGTGCAGTGTCCGTCAAGCTCTTTGGTGAAGAGATCGCCGTCAATGCGGAAATTGCCACATTGAAGGGTACCTCCGGCCATGCCGATAAGGACGGCCTGCTGAACTGGCTGGGCGGCTTCAAAGAAAAGCCCGGCATGGTCTTTGTGAACCATGGCGATGACGACCAGTGCCAGGCCTTCCAGAAGTGCCTGCAGGAAATGGGCTACCATGCAGAAGCGCCCTACAGCGGCACGGAATACGATCTGCTTACCGGAAAAATGACCATCTATACCGAGGGCAAGCCTATTGACCGGGTGCAGGTCTTCAAGGGCACCCAGCGGGCAAAGCAGGTTTACGACGAGCTGGTGGCAGCGGCAGAGGAACTGCTGGCGCTGGTGCGCAGACGCCGCGGCATGACCAACAAGGACAATGCCAAACTCACCTCTCAGATCCGCAGCCTGATCGAAAAGTGGAAATAACCCAACAAAAAACCTCCCGGCACTGCCGGGAGGTTTTTCTTTTGAAATTACTTGAGGCTGTATTTCTTTGCGTAGTCGCGGTACTGCTCACCGAAGTTTTCGTTCTCCACCCGGGCGGAGCGGAGGGCTTCGTGCATGTTCATATTGTGGTGGGCCATGTCCACGACGCAGCCGGCGATGTTGGAGCAGTGGTCACCAATGCGCTCCAGAGCATTCAGCAGATCAGACCAGATGAAGCCGGTCTCGATGGAACAGTTGCCCTGCTGCAGCCGCAGAATGTGGTGAATCCGCAGCTTTTCCTTCAGATCGTCAATGACCTGCTCCAGAGGCTCTACCTGGTAGGCAGTTTCCAGATCGTTGTCCCGGAATGCCTGGAAGGACAGGGTGATGATCTCGTCCACGGCGCTGGCCAGGACTTTCAGTTCATGGCGGGCAGCCTCAGAGAAAGCAAAGCCCTTGGTATGCAGTTCTTCGGCGGACTCCAGAATGTTCAGTGCATGGTCACCGATGCGTTCAAAGTCACCGATGGCCTTCAGCAGCATGGCGGCTTCGGTGTTGTCCGCCTCGCTGATTTGCAGGGCGCTGAGCTTGACCAGGTAGGAGCCGATGATATCTTCATAGTGGTCAGTCTGGTCCTCTCCGTCACGGACGGATTGGGACAGCTCCGGGGTCAGCTCCCGGAAAGCGGAGGCACTGCTGCGGAAAACCTGGTGGGCGCAGTCGGCCATTTCGCCGGTCAGTGCGCGGCACCGCTCCAGAGCGATGGAGGGAGTGGCCATCAGACGCTCGTCCAGTTCAGATACGACCTCGGGCTCCTTGGCATCGGGAACGATTCTGCAGACCACCTTTTCCAGCAGGTTGCCGGAGGGCAGCAGAATGGCGGTGCAGAGAATGTTGAAAGCGGTGTGGCAGATGGAAATGCCCAGATAGGAAGCGCTTTCGCCCAGAATGGCCGGGGCGAAGATGGCATTTACAGCAATGAACAGAACCAGGCCGATCAATGTGCCCAGAACGTTGAACATCAGATGGACAAAGGCAGCCCGCTTTGCATTCTTGGTGGCGCCCACGGAGGACAGCATAGCGGTGACGCAGGTACCGATATTCTGGCCCATGATGATGGGAATGGCAGCGGCATAGCTGACAGCACCGGTGGCGGACAATGCCTGCAGGATACCCACAGATGCGGAGGAGGACTGGATGATGCCTGTCAGCACGGCACCGGCGATCACACCCAGCACAGGATTGGTGAACAGCAGGAACAGGCTTGTGAACCACTCTTCATCCCGCAGACCCTTCACAGCGCCGGACATGGTATCCATACCGAACATCAGCACAGCAAAGCCCAGCAGGATCAGGCCGATGTCCTTCTTTTTGCTGTCCTTGATGAACATGTAGTAGATAATGCCGATCAGCGCCAGAATGGGGGTAAAGTTGGTGGGCTTCAGCAGCTGGATGAACAGACCGTCGCCATCCACACCGCTTAAGGAAAGCACCCAGGCGGTGACGGTGGTACCCACGTTGGCACCCATGATGACGTTGATGGCCTGGCCCAGGGTCAGCAGGCTGGAGTTGACGAAGCCGACCACCATGACGGTGGTGGCGGAGGAGGACTGAATGACCGCAGTGACGGCCATACCGGTCAGGAATCCCAGCATCCGGCTGGAAGTCAGTTTGCCCAGCAGGGAGCGTAGGGAATTGCCGGCGGCCCGTTCCAGGGATTCGCCCATAATGTTCATGCCGAACAAAAACAGGCTGAGGCCGCCGATCATGGTAAGTATATCAAAAATATCCATATCTTTCTGCCTTTCGTAAAATTATAACGGTATCATTGTACCAGAAAAACATCAAAAAAAGAACATGGTTACTGTAAAATCTATGTAAAATCAAACAGCAGCCCGGTTTCGGGCTGCTGTCATGTTTCATTAATCATCCAGGCGGCGGATATCCGCACCCAGGGCGGTAAGCTTGGCAACAAGGCTTTCGTAGCCGCGTTCAATAAAGTGGATGTGCTCCACGTGGGTCACACCCTCGGCTGCCAGACCGGCAATGACCAGTGCGGCACCGGCCCGGAGGTCATGGGCGCAGACGGTGGCACCCCGAAGCCCCTCTACACCGGAAACGGTGGCAGTTTTGCCGCTGATCTTGATGTTGGCACCCATGCTTTCCAGTTCGGTGCAGTAACCGAAGAACCGTGTCTCATAGACACTTTCCGTCAGCTTGCTGACACCGCCGGCCAGGGACATGCACACGCAGATCTGTGCCTGCATATCCGTGGGGAAGCCGGGATAGGGACGGGTCTTGACGGTGGTGCGGCGGAGCTTTCCGGTACGGATGACCCGAATGGCATCGTCATAGTTGATGACCTTGGCGCCCATTTCCTGGAGTTTGGAGGTGATGCAGTCCATGTGCTTGGGGATCACGTTCTGCACCAGCACATTGCCGCCTGCGGCAGTCACCGCTGCCATGTAGGTACCGGCCTCGATCTGGTCAGGGATGATGGCATATGTACCGCCCTTCAGGGCGTTGACACCGCGGATCTTCACAGTATCGGTACCGGCACCGGAGATCCGGGCACCCATGGTGTTCAGGAAGTTTGCCAGGTCGACGATGTGGGGCTCTTTGGCTGCATTTTCGATCACGGTCTGGCCGGGGATCAGACAGGCAGCCAGCATGATGTTGATGGTGGCGCCGACGGAGGCCATATCCAGGCTGATACGGCCGCCCTGCAAGCCTTCTTCACCGGGCTGCAGCGCCACATATTCATCGGTGTCATCCACATCGGCGCCCAGGGCCAGGAAACCCTTGATGTGCTGGTCGATGGGACGGGAAGCGAAATTGCAGCCGCCGGGCAGGGCCACGTGGGCTTTTCCAAAACGGCCCAGCAGCGCACCCATGAGGTAATAGCTGGCCCGCATCTTTTTGACCAGGTCAGCATCGGGTTCGGTGCACTGAACATCGGAACAGTCGATCTCCAGTACGTGCCGTTCGGGACACTCGATCTTGGCGCCCATCCGGTAAAGGATGTTTGCCATTGCCTGAATGTCGGAAATGTAAGGCACATTTTCGATACGGCATTTGCCGCTGACCAGCAGCGTTGCAGGAAGGATGGCAACTGCCGCATTCTTGGCGCCGCTGATGGTTACGGTGCCGTTCAGCGGATTGCCGCCTTTGATTTCATATCTGGCCAAGGAATATCCTCTCCTTGTGTTGGATTAAAGTCATTGCATAAGCTTATGTAGTATATCACATTTTTCAGATTATGTAAAGACTAAAACGGATTTTTACCGGCGCAGACCCTTCGGATAGTGATTTTTCAGCACATTTCCGTCGCCTTTTCCCCAGCCGATGGAGAAATCCCCGGCTTTCACAAGGCACCAGCCCTTTTTGCCGGAGGGGATCACCTCACCGTGGAGATAGGCTTTCATGTCGTTGCTGTCCGGGCCGCAGCTGTGGATATTGCCGCATTCTGTCAGCCACAGGGCCAGGGCGTGGGCAGGTTCGAACCGGTCTTTCCTGACGGTTCCCAGTTCCAGACCGGGCCGCAGAACCTTCAGCTTATGCAGCTCCGGCATATCCTCCGGTGCCCAATAGAGCGTTTGCCCGAAGGTCACGGCTTTGCCTGCCGGAAGCCGGATATCCAGTTCCCTGGCAAAGGAAAGCCATTGCTTCGGCAGCTTTTCTCCGGCGGGGATGGGGGTTTCTTCCTGTTCTCCTTCCGCCTTTTTCAGCACGGAGGCAAAGTGGCCTTCTCCCAGCAGCTTGTGGGGCCACATCCGGTATCCGCCGTTTTCCACCGGTTCGAACCAGGGGGCGTCGGATTCTTCCGGAGAGAATTCCGGGTGCTCTGCCAGAAAAGCAGCCACAGCCTGTTCATCTTCTTCCGGAGCAAAGGTGCAGGTGGAATACACCAGCCGTCCTCCGGGCCGCACCAGTGCAGCAGCGGAATGGAGGATCTCTGCCTGGCGGCGGGCGCACATTTCCACTGTCTCCTGGCTCCAGTCGGTGACGGCTGCTTCTTCCTTGCGGAACATACCCTCGCCGGAGCAGGGGGCATCCACCAGCACCCGGTCAAAGAAACCGGGAAACCGGGCGGCAAGGTTGGCAGGGTGTTCATTTGTCACCAGTGCATTGGCAACACCCATTCTTTCGATATTCCGGGACAGGATCTTTGCCCGCTTCGGATTGATCTCATTGCACAGCAGAAAACCCACTCCCTGCATCCGTCCGGCGATCTGGGTGGTCTTGCCGCCGGGGGCGGCGCAGAGGTCGCAGATCCGCTCTCCGGGCTGAGGCTCCAGCAGGGCCACAGGCGCCATGGCACTGGCTTCCTGAAGATAGTATACGCCAGCTTCATGGTAAACGTGCAGGCCGGGACGGGCTTCCGGGTCATAATAGAAGCCCTGGGGCTCCCATGGAACAGGCTGCCCCACAAAGGGAAGCTCTGGCATCTGCCCTTTCAGCGGATTGAACCGCAGGGCCACGGCCCGGGGCCGTTCCAGGCTCTGAAGAAAATCATCGTATTCGGCACCAAGCTGATGCTTCATTCGTTTTAAAAATGCTTCCGGCAGCATAAGGTTGCCTCCTTAGAATTGTGTTTGGGTCATTATACCATAGACCACAAAGTTTTTCTACAGGGAAGGTGTTACTTTCTTGTACCAGACAAGAAAGCGATCAAGGGATTGTTGCCCTTTTCTTGTTTCGGCAATGAAGAGAAGTGTTACTTTCTTGTGCCAGACAAGAAAGTAACCAAAGAAGCTGGCATAGGGGCGGCGTTGAGTCGATTGCTCCCGCAATCGAAGCCACCCGCCCCTATGTACCCCACCCGGCGCGCACTTGACAACCTAACAGCACCTTAACGACCGAAAATCTCAAACGTATAGCCTTGCTGTTGGCGGCGGCTGCCGCTCTCGCCGCCCTGCCGATGTAAGAAGCACTGAACTTCAAGCAGAAAATCGGGACATTTTCTGCTTGAACGGGATTTAGGTTAAGGTGCTGCGTACTACCGGCGGTGCGGACTGGGGATTCATAAGGGGGCGTATGGGGCGCGCGGGAGCGCGACTTTCAGCGCCCCTTATGTCGGCTTCTTTTTGCCCTTTTCTTGCCGAAACAAGAAAAGGGCAAATAAAAGGAAAACTGCCAACGACAAGTTGGCAGTTCATTTATTTCTTTGCAGGCTTTACATTTACATCCGGACGAATATTACCCTCAATTTTTCCGTTGGCTTCCTCAAAAGCCTTAATACTTTCCCGGATCAGCACAAGGACATGGCTGTTCACACTACGGCCCTCATAATTGGCAACATAGCTGATTTTACTCAGCATCTCTTCCTCGATGCGGATAGAAAAACTCTTGGTAGCCATAAAATCACCCTAATTTGAATATATTATATGTTTATTTTATGGCTTTTATGTGATATGATGTCCGAAATAGATATACGGTATATCTACTAAATTTGGAGGAATTATAATGGAAGATACGCAGTGGGTAAAAGAACTGACAGAAAAAGCAAAGCATGACCCTTATTATCAGGAATGTCTTATGGAGGTCAGAGCGCTGGAACCCATGTTTCTGAACATCCGTTCCACGCTGCCGGAACTGAAGCAAAAGACGCTGGACGCTTACATCAGCGCCTGTGAAGAACTGGATCACGCACTTCTGGTGCTGGCTATTCAAAAATAAACGGGCACCCGGTGGGGTGCCCGTTTGTATGTATGGGATTAGACCATTGCGGCGGTGATGATAGCCATCTTGTAGACTTCGTCAGCGTTGCAGCCGCGGGACAGGTCGTTGATGGGAGCAGCCAGACCCTGCAGGATGGGGCCGTAAGCCTCAAAGCCGCCCAGACGCTGTGCGATCTTGTAGCCGATGTTGCCAGCCTCGATGGTGGGGAAGATGAAGGTGTTGGCGTAGCCGGCAACAGGGGAGCCGGGGAACTTCAGCTGACCCACTTCGGGAGCGACGGCTGCGTCGAACTGCATCTCACCGCCGATGCACAGCTCGGGATCCATGACCTTGGCCTCGACAACGGCATCATGGCTCAGCTTGACGGTGCCGCCCTTGCCGGA
>JAFSAP010000025.1 GCA_017440925.1 Oscillospiraceae bacterium
CCCCTGATCCAGGCCGCTGACAACAAAGTTCCTCAGCAGCAGCAGCAGATCGAATCCATGATCCAGAACGGTGCAAAGGTCATCGTTGTCGGCCCCATCGACGGCACTCAGCTGGGCGCTGTCCTGGAAGAGGCCAAGGCTGCCGGTGTTTACGTCATCGGTTATGACCGCCTGCTGGAAAACACCACCGGCGTTGACGGTGTTGTTCAGTTCGGCTCCGTTAAGACCGGTGAGCTGCAGGCTCAGGCTCTGCTGGACGGTCTGAAGGCAATGAAGGGCGAAGGTCCCTGGAACATCGAGCTGTTCGGCGGCGGCCCCGCTGACCCCAACGCTCCCAACTTCTTCAAGGGCGCTATGAGCGTTCTGCAGCCCCTGATCGACGACGGCACCCTGACCGTTGTCTCCGGCCAGATGGACTTCACCCAGTGCGCTACTCAGGACTGGGATAACTCCAAGGCACAGGCCAGAATGGACTCCCTGCTGTCCGGCTTCTACGCTGACAAGGAAATCCACGGCGTTCTGTCTCCCAACGACGGCATCGCCCGTGCAATCATCACCTCCTGCGAGCAGGCTGGCCAGGAGATCCCCGCTATCTCCGGTCTGGACGCTGAAAACGAGTCCGTTGAATGGGTCTGGGCAGGCCGCCAGTACTCCACCGTTGCAAAGCCCACCGATGCTCTGGTTGCTCAGACCATCGAGATCATCAAGTCCCTGCAGGCTGGTAACGGCATGCCTGCTACCGATGTCAAGGTCAACAACGGCAAGATCGACGTTCTGGTTTACGAGCTGCCTCCCGTTGTCGTCACCAAGGACAACGCTAAGGAAGTCTTCGCCAACGATCCCGGCCGTATGGAACTGCTGAAGTAATCTTCTTCCATAATATCCCCCAAGGCGGCGGAAGGGAAATCCTTCCGCCGCCCCTTCTTTTTATTGCCTGTATTACCCGACCTGCCTTTCATTGGCAGTCCGGTTTTTGTCTTTACCAGAACGAAAACACCCACATCCATAGGAATGTGGGTGTTTTGCATGACAAAACTTCAAATATGAAGAGCGGCTATGTACTGTACAGACTTTATATGCCCTGTAGCAATGCGACTGTTTCTGTCGAATTTTGTAGTTCGTACGGGACAAATCTTCTTGACCATCTGACCGCCGATGGAGCCTGCCTCACGGGAGGTCAGGTGGCCGTTGTAGCCATTGGTCAGGTTAACGCCAACTTCCTGGGCAGATAAGCATCTTGAAACGGTCCATGGCCTCACGAGCCTGGGGGACATTGATCTGATTGTTGTTGGAATTGCTCATTTTGATTTCTCTCCTTCTATCAATTCCGGAAAGCAAGATGCTTTCCGGATGGAGAACATCTTTTTTTCTTTCCGTACTCCCAGTTTGCTCAAAGTCGAAAAAGGTATGAATGTTAAGTGACGGCAACAATGGAAAAGGGTGCCTAGGTATTTTTTGCTTATGAAACAAAAATATGCTGAAGCATGGCAGGACAAAGCTGTAGGTCGATTCATTGAAGACAATAATACGATGCTGGCGCTGGCAATGATGTTATGGTCTGGGACTTTTATTCCTTGCTGTTGGCAATCTATATGATGTTCAGCTTCATGCTGGTGGACGAAACGGCTACACTGAAGTTGTGTCCTAACTGCTATAAGGCATTCTTTACGGAGAATGAGGATGATGTTTATTGCAGTGAGAACTGTGAGATGTAGGGTCAGTCGTAAAGAGCCCCCTGATGTTTGTTGATAATTTGTAAAAACAGTAGTATAATTGTCAAAAACAGAAGCAGGAGGATACAGACATGCAGGAGAATTTTGAACTTGTCCAACGAGGATTCCGGATTTTGGTGGGATCCATGTCTGGATTTATCGGTCAGGAAATCAATCGCGTATATAGAAATAATTGGTGGAATGAAGTGCTGAATGCACTGTATGATCAGCGGGATTTACCTTGCAGTGGTACCTATGCAGAACTGGTGGATTCTCTGGATATTGCTAACTGTATTCGTCTGATTGATCGGAAGTGGAACGACGTTTTTAGAAATGTATTATCCATGAATTGCCGGACCTGGGCACGGGAACTGATGGGTGTCCGAAATATCGTTGCCCATATTGGTCAGCAGGATCTGGAACAGCCCATGGCGGAACGTGCTTTGGATACGATGGCTTTGCTGTGCAAGGAGATTGATCCTGAAGGCGCTGATGAAATCCGGGATGTTTATCGTCAGGTGCGTGCTAAGGCTGAGAGCAACCGCCCTGCAGTGTTTTCTGGTTTGGCCCAGCCAGAAAGTGATTCTAAGCGCGGTACACTGCAAGAAGGCAGTCTTCTTCGCCTGGTAGGTACAGACATGGTCAAAAAGACTACCCTCACAAGAAAAGTGACCTATGGCGGAAAGACGGTCGTGTACCCTGTGTATCAGGTTCGACTGGATGTTTTATTCTATAATGATCAGAATGACCGGATTGCGACCTGGATTTCCCGTTATGAATCGGAAAATGGCAAGGAATCTCTCAGTGATCTGAATGTGGAGATTTATAACCGTATTATTGAGAATTTTATTACGGAGAGCAATCCGGAGGCGATCAAGAAAACGCAGAAGAATATTGCCCTGGTGGGACAACGGGAACCGGGCGTGACTCTGGCGGATGGCCGGATCGTGGATGGTAACCGACGCTTTACTTGTCTTAGGCGGATTCAGAGAGACGGCATAGATCCTGTATATTTTGAAACTGTCCTCATGGATATGGATATCCGGGAAGACAGAAAGCAGATTAAGTTGCTGGAGCTCGCCATTCAGCATGGTGAAGAAAAGAAGGTTGACTATGACCTGATCGACTATGCAGTAGGTACTTATCGGGATGTTGTCCAGACGGGTCTGCTGACTGTGGAAGAATATGCTGCCACAGCCAATGAAACGCTGGCGGATGTAAAGAAGAGAATTGAAATTGCAGGAATCATCTGTGAATTTCTGAACCATATCAGGCTTCCTGAACAGTATCATGTTGCAAGAGAGTACCAGGTGTATGATTTGTTCCAGGAGATGATGCCGGCATTGCGGGCATTGGATGATAACGGAAAGCGTCAGTTGAAAAAGATTGCCTTTAATAATACCGTTCTGAAGGCAATCAAGGATCAGCGAAAGTTTATTCGGGATGTTAGAGGTTTGATTAAAAATGGCGCCTATACCGGGTATTTTGCAGAGCAGGAACAGCTTACAAAGACCATAGAGGAAAACTTCGCAGCAGTACAGATCCGGTCCAAAGAAGATTTGGATCGATTTGCAGCAGAGAATATCCGGATCACAGAGCAGCTGCAAAATTCCATGGAGCGAGCGCTGCTTCGGGCAAGAGCCCAGCAGGTCAGAAATCGACCTTCGGAGAATGTAAGCAAAAGCATCGGTCTGCTGATGGATGTGGATCCGAGATTGTTCGGGAAATTGAACGAAGAGGAAAAGGATGCATTGAAAGCGGAACTTCAGGAACTGGAACGGATTGTACAGTCCTTCAAAAAACAGCTGGAAAAGTAATGGTGATCATATGTCAGTAGAAATCATATCCATTGATACCATCGGACTGTCTGTCCGGTCGATGAATGCACTGCGGCGGAATGAGATATATACGGTTGGAGATTTGCTGCAATACGATGAAGAACGGCTGTTTCAGTTGCGTAATCTGGGCAGAAAATCGGTGGATGAGATCCTTGCGAAGATTGAAGAATACAAGGACCTGGCGACATCCAGCTGGGTTCCGGAGGAACCGGAAGCGGAGCAGTCTGCAGAAGATATACAAAACTGGTTCGCGTCTGAGTCAGGAAAAACGGAAATTATGCAGTGGCTCAGGGAGAAAAAGACCCGAATCGATGTGCTGGAGCTTCTTTCTGCGAGGGCATACAATCTTCTTATGCTCAATGAATGTGAATATCTGCATCAGCTGGCATTTCAAACGACTGGGGAACTGCTGAAAATCCCCCGTATGGATGAAATCTGTGCTGCAGAGATCATAAAGTGGGTTGACACCTATATCTGCCAGAATGTCGATGACATTTACACAGGATTTCGTAAAAACACAGAGCAGAGCCCTGTAACACTGGATGATATGCGGTTCATGCCGAAGCACCAGGATCGTATTTTGGAGTTTGTGCATAGAAATGATATTGATGTAGAAAGTATGCCCATTTCCACCCGATCCAAAAATCAGCTTCAGAAAAACGGATATTGTAAACTGAGCGAAATTATTTTCCTGAGGGAGGAGCAGATCAGGCAGATCCCTGCAATGGGTGCGGCTTCAGCGGAGCAGATTGCGGAAGTCATTCAGAATTACCTGAAAAAACACGAGCACCGTATTATTGCATTCTGTAACGGAGATGTTTCTGTGCTGTGGGATGATACGGCGATTCGGAAGAAAATTCTCAGACTCTATCAGGAACGGCCTTTTGACGGTTTCAGCCTGAAGGAAATGACTGAAAAATTAGATCTTCCTGATGCCGTTTCCCAGGAACGGATCAAGAAGATCATCGGAGGATTGCTGGCCGAGCGAAAACTGGAGTATGTGGATTTTCGCTGCTATCGGATTTACGAAAAATTTGAGTCCTTTTTGCCGGATTGTGATGCGGTGGATGCCCGCTCAAAACATATCCTACAGCTGCGTCTGCAGGGAAAAACCCTTGAGGAGATTGGCCGGGAATTCGATTTGACCAGAGAACGTGTCCGGCAGATCATCAAGAAGAAAACGGGCGAGGTTCGGAATCGCTATGCAATGATCACGGGTGACCGCTGGTTTGACGAAGATTACTATTGGTATTTCTATGAGAACTATGCTTTTGACCGACGGGAAGCATCTCACTGGATGGGCATACCAGAAGCTGTCTGGGCCTATCTGGATATGATGGACATAAAGCAGGGAAAGAAAGATCTGGAGTTGGCTCTGGACGATTCTGAGAATCTGGAGATTGGTCTGCGGCTGAAGGTGAAAAACTATCTGAACCGAAACAAAATCTTTGTTGATGGAATTTGGGTGGAAAAGAAACGGTCTGAACTGGAGCCTATTGTGGCAAAAAAATTCTGCCGGACAGATCTGTCCTTTGATCAGTTTGCTGCTGCCTTCAATCACTTCCTGGAAGAGGAAGAAATTCCCTATGACGAAGATCTCTATTATACTGAGGCGGTAATCCGGACAAGAAAGAACCGCATGGCGGAGGCGCGTTTTCTTCTGTGGAAGCAGAATGAAATGCTGCGTTACTATGACATTGACAGCCGGGATTATTCGGAACTTCTGGAAACGCTGAAACTGGATACTTACGAGAATGTGGAGTACTCTACCGTAAAGTTCCTGAGAGAGTATCCTCTGCTGATGGAGAAATACGACATCCGGGATCAGTATGAGCTGCACAATCTGCTCAGAAAAATCATACCGGAGGGTAGCTTCCATGATTTCCACTGCAGCAGAACACCCCATATTCGTTTTGGCAGCTTTGACCGGGATACAGCGATACTGGATATCCTGATTGATATGGCTCCCGTGACTCCCCAGGATCTTTGTGAGCGGATATCGGAAGAATATGGCTATGACCCCATGGTTATCTGGGCAAATTACCTTCAGTCCTTTCAGGTGTATTATCATGAGGGAATTTATTCAGTTGATCAGAAGGCAATGCCTTCAGACAGAATGGCAGCGCTTCACAGGATGCTTCCGGATGATTTCTACTACATAGACGAAATCCGAAAAACATATGCCAGACTGTATCCGGATGCAGATATGGAAGAGATTAATCCTTACAATCTGAAATCCATGGGTTTCATTGTGTTATCCCGGTATGTGGTTCAGCATTATCCTTCTCTGGAAGCATATTGTGAGCATTTACTTACCCGGGAGGATATTGTAGATCTCAGACCTCTGCGTAAGAGGCTGACATATGTGGTGATGTTTTCCAACAAGCTGATGGAGATGAAGCGAAATCTCGATGTCATTGAATTCGAACCCGGTCAGATCCTGAATTTCCGCAAGCTTGCCCGGGCGGGAATTACCAAGGAAGATATCCGTGACTTCTGTGATGCGGTGTATGATTTTGTTTCCGATGGAAAATACTTCTGTTCCAAATCCCTGAAAGAAGAAGGATTTGAATCGGAACTGTATGACCTGGGTTTCTCTGATTGGTTCTATGCCAATCTGCTGATTTCCGATGAACGCTTCTCCTATACCAATGCTTTTGGCAATATCATCCTCTGCAAGGAAAGAAAAGATATTACCATTCAGTCTTTCCTGGTGAATCGAATTTGTGACCATGGCTGGATTGACACCTATGATCTGATGACAGAACTTGAAGAACGTTTTGGTTGTACACCTGAAGACAAATGGGACATTATCTACAGACTGAAAAACACCCAGGTTTATTATGACAAAATCCTGGACCGTCTCTATGCGAATGTGGATCTATACTACCGGGATCTGGATGAGGGAGGCTTCTGATGATGTACAATACCATACAGGAACAGAAAGAAAACCTTCTTACAGAGATCGAAAAGCTGCATCAGCGTCATGAACGGGCCGAATCTGTGGGGGAAGACTATTTCGAGCCGGGAATGATGGAATATCTGGAACAGTCAGATGGGGTCTTTGATGAAGTCAGCGGAGAAGTGTTGGTCCGCTTTGAGGTAAAGGGAATCAGGTATGAAGGCCGTACAGAGCAGATCGAAAAGGTGAGTGCCGGGGATACGGTACAGATCGCAAGAGATCGCGAAAATCCATATAACGCCAATAATTTCATGATCCTGACGTTGAAGGGAAAGAACTTGGGCAATATGCCGGCACAGCTGTGCAATGTGATTGCACCCCTTTATGACACAGGAAATCTTGTTCTTGTCCGGTCGGCAGTAAGTTTTGTTGAACCCATCTCCAGGCGCAGCCGCCACGCCAAACAGGCGGTGCTGTTTGTGGAATTGAGAATGCTACTACATGTTTAGGAAGACGAATCACTAACGTTGAAAGGCTTTTGATTCTTGGAAAAGAAACAGTGTCAGATGGAGACCGAGGGTCTGGAGGATGAAGGCGATAAGGCATATTTCCTTTTCACAAAATGTGGAAAGGAAATGGATATTCGAAAATCGCAGAAAAGGATAAAGTGATTTTACAGGAGGGAAATGTTATGCCAACAATGACAGATGAAAACGGTATGGAAAGAGAAATCTCTCAGGAAGAGTTTATGGAAGCGTTGGCTTCCGGAGGTAAAATCACCGGCATTCAACAGGTGATCACCGACAAGGAAACAGGGGAAGAGCTGCAGAAGTTTGATATTCCTGTAGCAGAAGACGGCAGTTTTGACCTGTTTGGCGGTGGCCTGTTTGGTGAATTGTTTGGTGATCACAGAGATCTGGAAGAGAAAATTGCAGATGCAGAAGACGGTGATGAGGATACCATGCGAGAGCTGGCTAATCTGTATCTCAATGGTGATGAAGAAGTGGATCCTGATCCGAAAAGGGCAGTCTACTGGTTTACCAAGCTTGCTGAACTGGACAACTCTGATGCCCAGTTTAACTTAGGTCTGCACTATGCCAAGGGTCACGGTGTGGAACGTGATTTTTCCAAGGCTGCTTACTGGATGGAGCGTGCAGCAGGAAATGGCGACAGTGATGCGCCTGCTCTGCTTGAAAAGTACAACAAGGCTGCCGCAGCACTGGGAAAAGTTGCTTATGGAGATGCTCAGGCTCAGGCAGATCTGGCAGGTGTACTGATGGGACTGGCAGGATCCCTTGCCCAGGCGGGCACCGGACGGGATTATGAAGAGGCCTTCACTCTGGCAGAAAAATCTGCGGCTCAGAACAACGGTGACGGCCTTTGGGCACTGGCTTTGGCCTATCAGCATGGCAGAGGTGTTGCCCGGAACATGGAAAAAGCAGTTGACTGCTATCGCAGAGGTGCAGAATTGGGTCATGCACCTTCTCAGCATAGTCTGGGTTGTTTCTATATGCGTGGTGACTTCCTGGAGGAAAACAAATCTTTGGCAGTGGAACTTTGCAGAAAATCCGCAGAGCAGGGATATGCTCTGGCTGAATTCTTCATGGCAAAGGTCTATGAAACCGGAGACGGTGTGGGGGAAAATCTGGATCAGGCACTGATGTGGGGCGAGAAGGCTGCCGAACATGGTACCCCGGATGTTCAGTACGAAGTGGCAAAACTCTATACATATACTGGTGAAGACGGAAAGATGATCGATGCTGACCGTGCCCGCTACTGGCTTTCCAAAGCAGCAGAGCGTGGTCATCAAATGGCATATCAGATGCTGAATTTTGCACCAATGTGGCAGGAAAATAACAATAATCCGGATGAGGATGAAGTGTGTACCGATGATTTGCCCGATGGTGCGCCTGCCTGGATGAAACCTATGATGCGTCTGACGGATCTTGCTCTGGAGAATGGATTGGCCTTAGCTCTGGAAGGAGCAGAACCCAGCCTGGATGATGTTGTTTCCTTTGCACAATTCCTGGCAGAGAATGGAAATGAGGAAGCGGCTGCAGCATTGGACGATTTCTTTGCGGCAGTAGAAAATATGGAGTAATACCTTAAAAATAGTGAAAACCGGATCTGGATTTCTCCAGATCCGGTTTTTTGTAGATTTTTTAGATGGTAATTGTTGCTTTACTGCCACCGGACTTTTCCTTGGTGACCACGATCTGCCGATCGATTCGTTCCTTCAGTTCAGCCACATGGGAGATGATACCCACAAGACGGTTGCCTTCCGTCAGACCGGCCAGCGTATTGTAGGCCTGGTTCAGGGATTCCGGATCCAGAGAACCGAAGCCCTCATCGACAAACAGAGTATCCAGTTGAATGCCGGTGGACATCTGGACTTCGTCAGAAAGTCCTAGAGCCAGGGCAAGGGATGCCTTGAAGCTTTCACCGCCGGAGAGAGTCTTGACACTGCGCTCGGTGCCGTTGTAGTGGTCGATGACATCCAGTTCCAGGCCGGTCTGGCCACGCATAGTATCCGCGGTCTTGCGGCGCTTCAGATCGTACTGGCCACCGGTCATCTTCATCAGCCGCACATTAGCCCGGGCAACAATCCGGTCAAAATAGGTAGTCTGGATGTAGGTCTCCAGCATGATCTTCTCTTTGCCCCGGATGGTACCGTTTGCGGTATCCGATAAAGCACGGAGCCACTTTTGCTTTTCTTCCAGGGCAGACAGCTCTGCGGACTTGCTTTGTATGTTCTTGCGGCAGGATGTGTTGGAAGTAATGCGGGTGTGGACAGCCTTCTGCTCTTTCAGAATGTAGGCTTTTTGCGTACTCAGTGCATCCTTCTTCTCCAACTGGGTCTGCATATCAATCTCTGTGCTTTCTTCCAACTGCTTTTTCAGTTCCTGGGCGGAAGCCGCCAGAGCAGTCAGGTCATCCTTGCAGGCAAGATAATTCTTTTCTGCAGTTTCCAGTGCAGACTGGATGGCATTTCGTTCCGTGTCTAAGGCATTGCGCTGAGCGGTGGCGGCAGATTTACTTTCAAAGGTTAGTTTTTCTTTCAGAGCCGCAATCTGTTCCGTCAGCGACTGAATGGATGCAGAGGAAGAGGCCAGCTGCTCCCTGGCAGAGGTCAGAAGTTCTTCTGCAGCAGAAAGATTCTTTTCCTTTTCCGGGATCAAATCATCCAGAAGATTCTTCCTGTCCTGATCCTTTGTGATCTGCCTGATTCGGATTTCCAGTTCATCGATGGAGTCGGTGAGTTCAGAAACGGCATCCCGGGCAACAGATTCAGCTGCATCAATTTCCTGTAACTGAAGCAGTTCGTTAATCTGTTTCAGCAGAGCTTCTTCCTGTGTGGATACCTTGCCCTTTTCCTTTGCCGCTGCGGCACTGGCCTTTTCCGTTTCTTTGGCAGCTTTTTCGTACTCCTTCCGGACTTTCTTGACCTCTGCTTCCGTGGGGGCGGTGTCAGCCATTACCGCAGGTGCGGGATGATGTAGCGAACCGCACACGGGGCAGGGCTTTCCGTCTTCCAGTTTGCCGGCGATGATGCCGGCCTGTTCATCCAGAAATGCTTTATTCTTTGCGTCATATTCCTGCTGCAGATCAGAAGACTTTTCGTAGGCTGCCAGATACAGCTTCTGAGCAATCTCCCAGTTTTTTTGCTGTGTGTGATACTGTGCAATATCCGCAATTAGCTTCTGCAGATCCGTGCGTCGCTGGTGCTGTTTCTGTTTTTGCCGGAGGAGCTTTTCCTTTTCCACACCAATGGTTTCCAGAAACTTCCTCTCCTCTTTCAGAGTATCAATTTCTGCGACCAAAGTGGTTTTGCTCTCAGTGGTTGCAACGATGTCTTCCTCTGCCTGGCTTTTTTGTGTATTCGCATTTTTTAAAGCGGATTCCAATTCTGCCAGACGGTCATACTCTTTCAAACTCAGATCAATGGCAGTGATTTCTCTGGAAAGCTGTTCCTGCCGGGGTTTCTTTGCCTGTTCTGCTTCCAGTGTGTCCTGATGCTGCTGAAGCAGTGCTTTTGCGGAGGCCTCTTTTTCCTCTGTTTTGAGAAGATCTTTTTTGATCTTCTCTCGTGCTTCAGCCTTGGTCAGAAGGGCAACGGATTCTTCCAGTGCTGCATCTGTCTGCTGTAACGTAACTTCCAGAGCGTCCCGGGCAGAAGCATCGGATTCCAGAAGGACATCCAGTGCCGTCAGAACTTCCGCAATGGGAAGAGCGCCTTCCTTTGCCTGCCGGATCATGTCGGTGTGTTCATATTCTTCACTGCAGAGGATGCCGTCAATGTACTGGCGGATACTGTCCTGCACATCTTCCCATTGATACTTGACTTTATTGGCCTGATTGCTCAGCTGGTCCTGGAGTTCCACATACAGATTGGTGTGGAAGATATTCCGGAAGATTTTCTGCCGCTCTTTGGTATCTGCCAGCAGCAGCTTCAGAAAGTCGCCCTGGGCGATCATGGCCACCTGGGCAAACTGCTCCCGGTCAATGCCCAGAATGTCCCGGACGGCGGCAGTAACTTCCTTGGGCCTGGTTACCAGATGGCCGTCGGGATAGGTCAATGTAGCATTGGCAATCTGCTTGGTCATGGCGTCGCCTTTGTCCTTGCCTCTGACCTTGGGTTTCATGTATTCCGGATTCCGGGTGATGGTGTATTCCTTGCCGGCATAGAGGAATACAAGGGTTACTTCCGTGGGGATGGCCGGGTCGGCATACTTGGAGCGGAGCATTCCGGGCTCCCGGTTGCCGCCGCTGGCTTCTCCGAAGAGGGCAAAGCTGATGGCATCGAAAATAGTGGTCTTTCCCGCGCCGGTATCACCGGTGATCAGGTACAGTCCACCGGTTCCCAGTGTTTCAAAGTCCAGTTCCATCACGCCCGCATAGGGGCCGAAGGCAGACATGGTCAGTTTCAGAGGTCTCATTTTTCACCCTCCCAAATAGACTCGATCAGTTCTAGCATGAAATCATGCTGAATGTCAGACATAGGCTGTCCGTTCAGCTGTTCGTAAAGTTCGCCAAAGAGCTGCAGGGGAGATTTCTTCTGTACATCCACAGCACCGTCGATGACAGCATTGCTACGGGTGCGGGCATTGTCATAGGTCAGCTTCATCAAATTGGGATAGATTACCCGGAGCCGTGCCATGGCTTCGGGCACATCTTCATCATCTGTGAGGGTAATGTGCAGATAGTCTTCCACAGCGGTGTTTTCCCAGAAGGACTTTGCGGTGACCTCGTCATAGCTGCCCCGAATTTCCCGCATATCATGCAGAGGTGTCAGGGGTATGGTGCGAAGTTCAAAGCTTCCCTTTTCGCCCAGTTCCACCACAGTAATACTCTTCTGATGCTTCGCCTCAGAGAAAGAATATTTCAGCGGTGTACCGCAGTAACGGATCCGCTCACTGCCAATGTTCTGGGGACCATGGATGTGCCCCAGGGCCACATAGTCGAAGTCAGCAAAAACCTCGGTATCCACATTGTCGGTGCCGCCTACGCTGATTTCTTCAGAATCACAGGTGGAAGAACCGGTGACGAACTGATGCACCAGAATGACGTTTCTCTGGGCCGGATCGATGCCCATCTTTTCCACAGCTACCCGGCAGGCATCGGTATAGCTTTCGATGCCCTCATTGGGGTAAAAACGCTTCACATGGGCAGGCTTCAGGAAGGGCAAAAGCCAGAAATGAACCTCTCCATGATCGTCGGTCAGGGTGATGGGAGAGATATTACCGTCATAGACCGGTGACAGATGGATGCCCTTTCCCTCCATCAGCCGTCCACCGAAAGCCAGACGTTCAGCGGAATCGTGGTTGCCGCTGATAATGAATACCTGCTGCTGTTTTTCGGCCAGTGCACAGAGAAAATCATCAAACAGGGTCACAGCCTCTGCGGAAGGAACACTCTTATCATATACGTCGCCGGAGATGAGAACGGCCCCGGGCTGTTCGGCATCGATTACCTCCAGGATCTGCTTCAGAATATATTCCTGCTCCCCGATCATAGAAACCTCATTGACCCGTTTGCCGATGTGCAGGTCTGATAAATGGATCAGCTTCATAGGATTCCTCCATATGGAAAATTTGACTCTATTGTAGCAGAAAAACGGAATAAGGGCAAGAAAAAGCAGCTGTAAAGGAAAATCCTTTGCAGCTGCTTTGTGTTTATTTAGTCTTCTTCGCCCCAATCCTCATCGTCATCGTCCCAGTCTTTGCCGGAAGATTCCAGGATTACAGCATCAGGAGTAACTTTGTATTTTTTTGAAGTGCCCATGGAGGGTTCATGCGGCAGAATTCGACCGTCGTCAACAACAAAGGCAGGTTCCCAGGTGCAGAATTCTTCGTATTCCTCCTCAGTGTACAGGGGACAGTCGTTGTCATCATCCCAAAAGCGGTCGCAGAACATCTCATAATCCGGGTAGTCAAATTGAATCATAATGGCATCATATTCAGCGTCCTCGTTGCTATCGACAGTCAGCGTGCCATTGGCATAGGCAATGGAAAAATCGGAGGAAGCATAATCATTGACAATACAGCCATCCATGTTAAAGGAAGCGTGGATAGCAAATTGGGCCAGTGCGATTGCCAGTTCCTCTACGTGGAAGGATGTTGCAGGCCATTCCGTAACATCGAACACATCTGCTTGGTTTTCTAGCTTGGTAGCAAGAAATTCTGCGATTTTGGATCTATCAGCGTCGGATGCGGTCAAAGATATTTCGAAATTTGCATAGGAATACATAATGGTGCCTCCTTATATTTCTGAATAACTCTAATTATAATATTTCTATATCAAAAGTCAAGTTTGCCTAGTTCACAAACACGAAAACTTCACTACAAACACGCGGAATCTGGTTGCTATGACGAAAAGAATATGCTATTCTATAGACAAATATCCGTAAGGAGGAAACGTTTATGACCATCAGCTACAAGAAACTCTGGGTGATGCTGGCCCAGAATGAGATGAGCAAGGCAGAACTGCGCCGCCGGGCGGGGCTGTCTCCCGCCACCTTTACCAAGCTGCGCCGGAACCAGTCCGTATCCATGGAGGTGCTGCTGAAGATCGCGGAAGTCATGGACTGCAACATCGGCGACATGATGGATTTTGTAAAAGTGCCTGCAGAAACGGAATAAGCGGCATATATTGGACAGAACAGATCATATAATGTCAGAAAAAAGGATGGTGCAGTGTAATGTTTTTTGAACCCTGGATGTTTGCAGCCATGGAGGATGAGGGCATTATGGATACCCGAACCGGTCGGATCAACAAAGTTGCCAAATTCCTGGCAAGGCAAAACTTGGACTATATCGGAAATGCAGAGTTTATCCAGGCCTGCCATGCCTGCGGTATTGATCCCTATTATTTCGATCAGGAAGATATCGAGAAGATCGGACAGAAGATCCGGTCTTTGCGTTAAAGGAGTATCACTATGAAGGATATGGAACTGATTACCCGGCAGGAACCCGGCCTGGTGGAATTTTATAATTTTGAAGATCTGAAAACCATGCTGGAAGCAGAGCTGGTGCGCTATCAGAATATTGCCTACAGCGAGGATGATCTGAAGGAAGCAAAGGCAGATCAGAAAAAGCTGAAGGATCTGAGAAAAGCCATTGACGATAAACGCAAGGAGATCAAAAAGATTTATATGCAGCCCTATGAGGTTGTGGAGGCCCAGACCAAAGAACTGATTGCCCTCATCGACGCGCCGCTAAAGGCAATCGGAACTTATCTGGACAGTGCTCAGGAGGCGGAAAAAGAGCAGAAGCGGCAGGAAATCCGTGCTTTCTATGATCGGGAGGCAACTCCTTTGGGAGAACTGGCAGACGCTCTCTTTGCAAGTCCTTCCTTCTGGAACCCTAAGTGGGAGCTGAAGTCCGCCAAGGCAAAGATGTGGCAGGATGAAATCCGGGAAAAAATCGCACAGGCAGCGGCAGATCTGAGCAGTCTTCAGTCAGCCGGAGGCGAGCATACACCGGCATTGATTGCCAAATATCTGGAATGCCAGGATATGGAGCAGGTGCATCAGTTCCGCGAGTCTCTGACAGCAGCGAAGGAAATCTCCACTACTGTGGAAGCTGCGGATGAGCAAGACAATGTGGTTGGCTGGCAGATTATGAAGATCCATGGCACCCGGCGCCAGATGCAAATGCTCCGGGATCAACTGGAGATCATGGGCATGGAGTTTGAAATTCTGGAAGACGGTATGCCTGGGAACCTGGAGGAACTGACGGTTCCTGACTTTGACAGCTTTGTTGCGTTTGATATCGAAACCAGCGGTACATTCGGTGCAGCCAAGGGGGATGCCCCTTCGGAGATTACAGAGATCGGTGCGGTAAAGGTGGAAAACGGAAAAATCGTCTCCCGGTTTACATCCCTTTGTAACCCTGGACGGAAAATTACGCCTATTGCCACCAGGGTCACAGGTATTACGGATGCCATGGTGCTGTCGGAGCCTCCAGTGGAGACCGTGATCCGGCTCTTTGCGGAATTTGTGGGGGACAGCATTCTGGTGGGACACAATATCAAGAGTTCCGACCTGCACTATATCACCACTGCCGCTAACCGGGCAGGCGTGGCATTTGAAAACAAATTCTTCGATACATACCTGTATGCCAAAACCCTGAAAGAACAGCAGGGATGGGAAAATGTAAAACTGGAATATCTGTCCAAGGTATTCGGCATCACCCAGAACGAAGCCCACCGTGCATGGTGCGACGCAGAAGCCAATGTGGGCGTGTACTTTAAGCTGAAAGAACTGTAAGAAGAAATTTTGGAGGAAGTTAATATGAGTAATATGAACGATTTTGTGATTAAAAATGGTATGCTGACCAAGTATGTTGGCCCTGGCGGAGATGTAATCGTTCCGGACAATGTAACAGAAATTGGAATGAAGGCGTTTGTCAGTGGCGGCTATCAGTTTTCATCCGCAATTACGACCATTCAGCTGTCTCGCAGTATTAATGCAATTCGACTGGGTGCATTCAGTGGCTGTACCAATCTCAGAAGCATCACCATGCATCCGGGTGTAACCATCGACCGGGATTACTCAGGGCGAAAAGTGGGTTCGGAAACCTTTGGGGATTGCAGATCCATGAAAGAAATCGTGTTTGCGGAGGATTGTGACAACACCATTCTGGATCAATTCTGGGAGTACTTTGTTGTCAAAATTCCAAACAACACAGAAAGCGCGATGAAGGCAGCAACACTGTACTCTCTGCTGAAGTATTGTCCGGACTATGTTCTGAATGATCCTGAGAAGGCGAAAAAGATTAAATCAGGCAAAAAGCTTCTGGCTGATATGGCTATCGAACGGGATGACGCAGAAACCATGGGAAAGGCATTTTCCCTGCACAAGAACATCAAGCTGGACGAACTGAATGGGTACCTTGAGAAAGCAGAAAATGCCGTGACCGTCAAAGCGTATTTGTTGGATTACAAGGAAAAGCAGTATTCTCCCAAGGCTCAGACAAAGCATGAAGCAGTTCAGACCGAAAAGCAGATGGGCATCAGAAAGATGACTGTGGCAGACTGGAAGAAGGTATATCGTTTCAAGAAAGAGGCTGGCGGAATCCGGATCGATGATTATATTGGAGCGGATCTGGAGGTGGTTGTGCCGGAACAGATTGGCAAGGATAGGGTGATAGCCATTGGATCTCAGGCATTCAGTCTGTATGATGAGGATTATCAGCTGCGGGAGAATCGGAGAGATTTGATTTCTGTAGTTTTACCGGAGGGCATTACATCTATCGGTTACCGTGCATTTGAGGAATGTCCCAATCTGACCTCCGTCACACTGCCCGGTAGCTTAACCAAGATTGACTACTGGGCCTTCAACGAGTGTAAAAAGTTGACAGCGATTCATATTCCGGCAGGAACAGTGAAAATTGAGCGCAATTCCTTTAAAAATTGTGAGAATCTGACCATCCATGCTCCTGCAAGCAGCTACGCTGAAACCTACGCAAAAGAAAACAATATTCCCTTCATTGCGGAATGACAGGAGAAAAATAAAATGAGTAATGCAAGTGATTTTGTTATCGAGAACAGTGCCTTGTTAAGGGGAGTTTTGTCAAAGTACATTGGCGACGGAGGAGACGTAGTGATTCCCGATAACGTTAGAAGTATCGGTGGGGGTGCATTCTCCGGCTGCAAGAGTCTAACCAGCATCACAATTCCTGACAGCGTTCATTCCATCGGCTGGAAGGCATTCTCCGGTTGCAAGAACTTGAGCACCATTACTATCCCAAGCAGTGTGGAATCCATCAGTGGTTTGGCATTTGAAGATTGTGTGGGACTGACATCCATCACAATCCCTCATAGCGTTAGATACATTGATGAGACTGCATTCCGAAACTGTAAAGCACTTGCAGATCGGCATGGATTCCTTATCCTGCACGGTATGTTATTTGGATATTTCGGAAACGCATCCGATGTTACTATCCCGGACAGCGTTGACACCATTGGTGCTGAAGCGTTCAAAAATTGCAAGAACCTGGCAAGTATCAAAATTCCAGACAGCGTTACATCCATCAGTGATGAGGCTCTCAGCAACGGCTCCAATCTGCCCAAAATGATATTATCCGTTACGGCGGGTTCCTTTGTCACAAAACTATTCCGCTATTCTGATGCGCTGCGCATTGATATTCCGGATATTTCTGCGTTGCCTGCCAAATTCCGGATCTGTGCCGCTCTATGTTTTGCAGAAGATGGCGGTAATGCTACAGACCCTCGCTACGAAAGCCATAGCAAGTATCTAAAAGCCAATTCCGGAAAAATCGCAGAGATTGCGGTTCAGAATCTTCCGCTGCTCACACTGCTTTGCCGGGAAGGCTGGATCAAAGCCAAGGATATCGAGGCATATACCGATGCTGTTCAGAAAACCGGTGATGCAGAGAAAATCGCCATGATCCTGGACTACCAGACCAAAAAACTCACCGCAAAGCAAAAAGAGAAGGTCGTCAGGAAGAAGGAGAAGCAGGAAGATACTGTCTTTGAACGTGCAGTTGTCCGAATGGATCAAGAAGATATCTCTGGACTGAATTTTGCACTGGCAGGGAAACTGGTTACCTTTAAAGATCAAAAAGAATTAAAGAAATTTATTGAGGACAGAGGAGGAAAACTGCTGTCTGCTATGTCTGCAAATGTGGATTTTCTCATTATGAACAAGGCTGCAGGCAACAGTGAAAAGAAAAAACAGGCGGAAGAACTGAGAATCGAGATCATAACAGAGCAGCAGTTCAATGAGAAAGTCGGCAGAAACTTCTGGATCTATCCTGATGGTACACTGTTTAAATATATCGGGGCTGGTGGGGATGTGACGATTCCTGACAACGTGACCACTATTGGGGAAGCGGCGTTCGAGAACTGTAAGAACCTGATCGCTGTGACGATCCCTGATAGTGTGAAGACTATCGGGAAATTGGCATTTCACGACTGCAAAAAGTTGAAAGCGGTGACCATAGGAAAAAACACCACTATCGGATATGGAGCATTTACCGGCTGTAAAGGACTGACTGATAAGCAGGGATTTGTTATTGTTCGGGGTGTTCTGTATAACTACTATGGAAAAGCATCCAGTATCACTATCCCCGAATGTGTTACGATCATTGAAGATTCAGCATTTGCCGATTGTGAGAGCCTGACGGTTGTGACAATCGGGGGTAATATTACAACCATTGGCATCAGAGCGTTCGCAGGTTGCAAGAATCTTGCAACTGTGAATATTGAACATGGTGTGACGACTATTGACTATCGGGCATTTTCTGTCTGTAAAAGCCTGACTGCCGTGAACATTGACAGTAGTGTCAATACCATTAGTGGTTACGCATTTCAGGGAAGCAAGCATGTGACCATCCATGCCCCTGCAGGCAGCTATGCCGAAACCTACGCAAAAGAAAACAATATTCCCTTCATTGCGGAATGAGTAATTTTAAGAAGGTGCTTCCATGTCTGAAAAAGCAGAAAAACGGAATAAGCTGGCCAAAGAAGTGCTGATCCTGTCCAGAAATACCCTGCTGGTGAATCTGCGGTTTCTGGACGCGGCGCTGAGTCAGTTTGAATTCTTTCCTATTGAAGAATCTACCCTGCTGACGGACGGAAAGCACATTCTGTACAATCCCAGACACATTCTGGAAAATTATAAGACTGCAAAGGAAATTCCAGTCCGGGATTATTTGCATATGGTGATGCACTGCGTGTTCCGGCATATGTATATGGATCCCAGTCTGAACCGGCCCTACTGGGATCTGGCATGTGATATCGCCGTGGAAAATATGATCACAGAACTGAATCTGAAGGCAGTGACCACGCCACGGGAACGGCAGCAGGCACAGTACATAGCGGCCATTAAAAAAGAGCTGAAGCACGTTACTGCTGAAAAGATCTATTCTTATCTGCGGCAGGCCGTACCGGACCCGAAGAAGATTTCCGAGATTCGCGGCCTATTCTATGCGGACAATCACGAGATCTGGTATATGACTGTGGCGGAAATCGAGATTCGTTTTGGCCTGGCGGCATCCGGAACCGGAAGCGGCGACGGAGAGGACGGAAATGAATCCCGCAGCGCCATGGCAACTGTCTGGCAAACGATCTCCGAACGGATGCAGGTGGACTTGGAGACCTTCGGTAAGCTTCGGGGACTCCTGCCCGGAAGCCTGACTCAGAATCTTGCAGCAGTGAACCGGGAAAAATATGACTATACCGCGTTTCTCAAGAAGTTTGCCGTTATGGGCGAGGCAATGAAGATCAATGACGATGAATTCGACTACATCTTCTATATCTACGGTCTGCAGCTTTACGAAAAAATGCCCCTCATTGAGCCTCTGGAATATAAGGAAATCAAAGCTATCAAAGAATTCGTCATCGCCATTGATACCTCTGGTTCCACTTCCGGTGAACTGGTGCAGAAATTCGTCCAGAAGACATACAATATTCTGAAATCCACGGAAAGCTTCTTTACAAAAATTAATCTGCACATCATCCAGTGCGATGCGGTCATCCAGGAGGACAAAAAGATCACCTGTCAGGAGGATTTTGACGAATACCTGAAGACTATGAAGATCCATGGACTTGGTGGCACTGATTTTCGCCCGGTGTTCCAATATGTGGAGCAGCTGCGGCAGAACAGGGAGTTTACCAATCTAAAAGGTTTGATCTACTTCACCGACGGCTACGGCACATTCCCGGCAAAGAAGCCCGACTACGATACAGCCTTCGTCTTTATCGACGATGAATACAACAACCCCGATGTGCCCCCTTGGGCAATCAAACTGGTTTTGCAGAAAGATGAAATATAGGAGGAAACAGATATGAGTAATGCAAGCGATTTTATCATCGAAAACGGTGTTCTGAAAAAGTATGTGGGCCATGGTGGCGATGTGGTGATCCCGGAAGGTGTTACGGAAATTGGTGTGCAGGCATTCTATATGTGCCGTTATTTGAATACCGTTTTGATTCCGGACACTGTGAAAACAATCGGACGGGAGGCATTCCGGGATTGTATAGGTTTGAAACAAATTGCAATTCCTAATACGGTTACGCAAATCGGAGAGTGGGCTTTTATGGGATGCAAAGAGTTGAAAGAAGCCATTGTCTCTCAGAACGTTGTTTCTATGTGGGATAAGGCGGTCTTTATTGACTGTCCATTGGAGGTGTATCAAGGTCCTCTCGTTCCTCTGGAAGCATATCACTGGAAAAGTCCCAGCAAAAATGCACTGGCAGCTGGATATGCAGAAATGACGGAATCTGGTATCGTTTTTGGGGAGGAAATAGCTCAGGGATATGCCAAACAGGTGAAATCCCAGAAGAAGAAACTGTATCCGCTGATGGTTCGCCGTCCGCTGCTGTTACGTTATATGCTTAACAATAAAGTGATCCCGGTAAAAGATATGACGGAATGTCTGGATTTGGGTGCTGCACAGAATGATCCGGAAGTAACTGCTCTGCTGCTTGCCTATCAGGATGGAACCTATAGCACAAAAGACCGTATCAAGGCAGAGGAGAAAGCGGAAAAGGAATTGCTCCGGCTGCCCTCTGAAACGCAGCTGCAAAAAAAGCTTTGGAGCACGAGAAAACAGCCAGACGGAACGTTGATGATATCGGCCTACAAGGGAGATGAAGGGATTATCACGATTCCGGGCAATATTGGAAAAGGACAGATCACAGCGCTGGATAAAGAATTATTTTCTTCCACAAAACTAGGTCGTCCGGAAACACGCAAAACTTTCTTTGCTGAGAAATTGGAAAAAGTTACAATTCCTGCGGATGTTAGGGAAATTCCGGATGGCGCATTTTGGAAGTGTGATGCTTTGAAGGAAGTTAATGTTCCGGAAAGAGCTGGAAGAATCGGAAAGAACGCATTTGGGTGCTGCAGCCTGACAGAGATCCGAATTCCGGGAAGTGTCTCTTGCGTGGATGAACGGGCATTCTATAATTGCCTGAAATTGTCAAAAGCAATTCTGGAAGATGGTGTTACGTCCATTGGAAAGGAAGCCTTTATGTATAATTTCCGTTTGGATTCCATTCGAATTCCTGGCAGTGTACAGCAAATTGAGAAAGATGCATTTCATATGTGCCATAAACTGACCATCCATGCCCCTGCGGGCAGCTATGCCGAAACCTACGCAAAAGAAAATAATATTCCCTTCTTGGTGGAATAACGGGAGGAAATACATATGAGCAATGCAAGTGATTTTATCATTGAAAACGGTGTTTTAAAAAAGTATGTGGGTCCCGGTGGCGATGTTGTAATTCCGGAAGGTGTTACTTCTGTTCATAACTTTGCCTTTGCATACTGCGACAAGATAACAAGTGTCATAATTCCTGATGGCGTCCGCAACATTGACTATTTTGCATTCACTGAGTGTAGCAGCCTGGCCCGTGTGGTAATTCCGGCCAGTGTTACCCACATCGGACGTTCGGCATTCAAAGGCTGCAAGCGGCTGACAGATGTGGACATGGAAAACAGTACGCCTTACATTGCCGGATCTGCATTTGTAGGCTGTAAGAGTCTGGCTGATAATCAGGGATTTGTTATTGTGCGGGATGTTATATATCACTACTATGGCAGCGCGCAGTCCGTCGTTATACCGGACAGTGTTACCGCTATCAACTCGGAGGCTTTTCAGGGCTGCAGGAACCTAACTGATGTGACCATTGGAAGTGGCGTCATCACTATTGGTAGTGAGGCATTTAAGGACTGTAAGAGCCTGGTAGATCTGACCATCGGAGACAGTGTTACCACCATCTGCGATGCAGCCTTTGAAGGTTGCAAAAGCCTGACCAATGTAACCATTCCTGACAGTGTCACCACGATTGATCTTTCTGCGTTCTCGTGCTGTGTGAGTCTGACCGATGTGACCATTGGAAATGGTGTCACCAAAACTGGCAGTTATGTATTCAACGGCTGCAAGAATCTGACTAACGTGACCATTGGGCGCAGTGTAACCAATATCGGATACGGAGCATTTCAGAATTGCAAAAGTTTGACCAATGCCACGATCAACAGCAATGCTGCCACCACAGCATTTCGGGGGTATGAGAGCCTGAAAACTGTAACCATTGGAAACGATGTAACAGCTATTGGACATTCTGCATTCGATGGATGTAAGAACCTGAGTTCTGTGATCATTCCTGACAGTGTTACAGCCATTGGTGATTGTGCGTTCCGGGGGTGCAGAGGACTGGCCGATGAACAGGACTTTGTCATCGTACGGGGCATTCTGTATAATTACTACGGCAGCGAATCCGAGGTCGCCATTCCCGATTATGTGACTTGCATCAGCAAGGGAGCATTTAAGGGATGTAGTCATCTAACAAAGGTGACCATTCCGGTGGCACTGGGCGGATTTGTTGCAGAAGCGTTTGATTACAGCGACAATCTGCGGATTGATATTTCGGATCTGTCTGTACTCTCTGCAAAGTTCAGGCTCTGTGCTGCGCTGTGCTTTGCGGAAGACGGTGGGCTGAATACAGATCCCCGCCATGAAAGCCATATCAAGTATATTAAAGCAAATGCAGCAAAGTTGGTGGATGCGGCAATGAGATCACTGCCTCTTCTGGCGCTGCTGTGTCGTGAAAAGCTGATTGCGGCTAAGGATGTAGAGAAATTCGTTGCTGCGGCACAGAAAACGGAAGATCCGGAAAAGATTGCCATGGTACTGGATTATCAAAACAATCAGCTGACAGAAAAACAAAAAGGAAACGCTGCGAAACAGAAAGAAAAACAGGAAAACACTGTGTTTGACCGGGCTGTTGCCCGTATGGACAAAGAGGGGATTTCCGGATTGAATATTGTTGTGACCGGGAAAATAAACACCTTTACAAATCGAAGTGAGCTGAAAGCGTTTATCGAAAGCAAAGGCGGAAAGCTGCAGTCTTCCCTGTCCGCAAAGACGGATTATCTCATTATGAACGATGCTGCATCCGATACCGAAAAGAAAAAGAAGGCGGAGGAACTAGGCGTTGAAATTCTGACAGAGGAGCAGTTCAACGAAAAAGCAGGCGGTCAATTTGTGATCAACGAAAACGGAACGCTCACCAAATACCGGGGAATCGGTGGGGATGTCATCATTCCCCAACATGTGACAGCGATTGGTATGGGTGCATTTGAAAGATGCAGTAGTCTCACCAGTGTGAAGATTCCGGAGGGCGTTGCCGAAATTGGTCCGCGTGCATTCGAGCAGTGTACCGGTCTCAGCAACGCGGTAATTCCAGACAGTGTTACAACCATCGGTTGGAGTGCGTTCAGTAATTGCAGCAGCCTAACGAATGTGACCATCGGCAATCGTGTTACCACTATCGGTGGTACGGCATTCTTTTGCTGTGAAAAACTCACCGATGTGGTGCTTCCGTCCGGTGTTACATCCATCGGCTCGCAGGCCTTTGAGGGGTGTCATGGCCTGACGAGTATGGTGATTCCCTCCGGTGTCACGGTCATTGAATCGCAAACTTTTGAAAACTGCCGCAGCCTGACGAGTGTGGCTATCCCCGAGGGTGTAAAGAGAATTGGTGATAGTGCATTTAGCAGATGCAGCAGTCTCACCAATGCGAAGATCCCGGAGGGTGTGGATATCATTGGCAAAAAAGCCTTTAGTGGTTGCAGTAGTCTGGTAAATGTGATGATTCCTGACAGTGTTACCAGCATCGGAGAAGCAGCATTTTATGGCTGCAGAAAGCTTGCTGATGCAGATGGTTTTACGATTATCCGCGGTACCTTGTGTGGCTATTCTGGCGGTGGTGGAGATGTGATGATTCCGGATGGTGTAACCGAAATTGGCTGCTGGGCATTTTCTGGTTGCAAGGAACTGACTGCCATGACCATCCCCGACAGCGTTACCGCCATTGGCGACAGAGCATTCAGCAACTGTGAGAGGTTAATTGCCGTAATCATCCCTGACAGTGTAACTTCCATTGGCGACGGTGCATTCGGCTACTGTCGGAGGTTAACCACTGTGAACATTGGAAGTGGTGTCACCTCGATTAATAGTGAAGTATTTGCCGGTTGTTCCAGCCTGTCTGAGTTGTTAATTCCAGAGAACGTAATCTCAATCAGAAAGTTTGCATTTAGCCACTGTATCGGTCTTACTGATGTGGTAATTCAGAGGAATCTAATCTGGATCGATAAGAATGCGTTTCTTAAATGTGATAACCTTACCATTCATGGAAAGGTTGACAGCGATGCCCACTCTTATGCAAAAGAAAGAAAAATTCCCTTCGTGGCGAAATGAGGTGCGTTATGGGAGACATTACAACTGTAGATCTAATCACCATTGCCTTTTCAGTGATTGCTGCGGTCTTCTCGCTGATTACATATCGAAACAGCATTATTCACGACCGGAAGCAGGCGACTCTGGATGCCTACAATCAGCTGCAGGAGCAGGCGCTGGATCATTTGAATCTATACAGGCCCTCTAATATCAAAGAGATCGTGAAGGACCGACGGTCAGAAGAATATAAAAGGCTGAGTGCTTATGTGGCACGGATCGAACATTTCTGCGTGGGCGTGAATCAGAAGATCTACGATCAGAAGACTGTCTATGAACTTGCCCATGGCTATTTTGACGGCGGCCTGAAAGTCCGCATTGAACCCGTCATTGATGGTAAAAACCGATTCGGCGAGGATTACTATGCCAATATCCATACCGTCTATGCCTGGATGGAGGCTGAGACCGAGAAACGGGAAAAGTATCGGGAGGAATAAGATATGAGTAACGCAAGTGATTTTATTATTGAGAAAGCTTCGTTTTTGGGTGGTTTATTGGATTGCGGCAGTGTTTTGATGAAGTATGTTGGCCCCGGTGGGGATGTGGTAATACCGGATGGTGTGATAGGAATACGAGGCGATGCTTTTCGCTATAACACCAGGATAACATCTCTTAGTATTCCTGAGAGGATAACAGACTTTGGCTGGTGCTCGTTCTATAGTTGCAGTTCTTTGATATCAGTTAATCTCCCACAAAGCCTAAGGGCAATTGGCGACGAAGCATTTAAGTACTGTACGTCCATGGCTTCAATTTCCTTGCCCGATGGCTTGCAGACAATAGGAAAGGAGGCTTTTTGCGGCTGTTCTTCCTTGCAAGTGATTTCTATTCCTTCCAGCGTGACAAAAGTGGATGATGAGGCATTTTGTAATTGTACTGCACTTGCTTCTGTTTCCGTTTCTGATCCTGCCGGGGAACGCCAATTCGGACGCGACGTGTTTGACAGATGCCCCAATCTTTCGGAGATATTCGTTTCTGATCCGAAATATTTGCCTCCCAAATATCGATACTTGGCAGCGCTCACATTTGCAGCAGAAAATGTTTCTTCCGAAGATCCGCGGTATGCTGTATTTATCAAGGTGATCAAGTCTAATGTAAGGAAATGGATGAAGGGGGCAGCATCCCATGCAGGATTGTTGAACCTGATGTGCCGTGAAAAGTTGATTGCGGCCCAGATTGCGGAAGAATATCTGGAAGCAGCACAATCGGCGGGAAATGCTGAATGCATTTCCATGATGTTGGAATATATCGCCAATAAACTGACAACTGCAGAAAAAAACCGTGCCAGTAAACAGAAAGAAAAGAATGCTAATATAGTTCTGGAACGGAAAGCTCTGCGTGAAGAAAATGAAGGAATAAATGGATTGGTGTTTGCTGTTTCCGGAAATTTGGAAACTTTCAAAAATCGTAATGAGATCAAGATGGTTATCGAAGAAAAGGGAGGGAAGTTGTCGGGAGCTTTGAATGCAAAAGTGGACTGCTTAATTTTAAATGATAGTACCTCCGATGAGGATAAAAAACTGAAGGCGGATGAACTAGGTATTGAAATCATGTCGGAAAGGAAGTTCAATGAAAAAATCGGTCGTCTTTTCCAAATTGATGATGATAAGGTTCTTGTCAGTTATTTGGGTGCAGGTGGAAATGTAGAAATTCCTCCCAAAGTGAAAGAAATTGGAAAAGATGCATTTGCCGGTTGTGATGCCATTACTGCAATTTCTATCCCTAAAAGTGTAAGAAAAATTAGCTGGAGTGCTTTTTCTGGGTGTTCATCTCTTACTACGGTTACTCTTCCTGCAGGAATGAAAAAAATCTACCGATGGGCGTTCCAGCATTGTACTTCCCTCCAAACGATATATATCCCCGAAAGTGTGAACTCTATCAGCACAGACGCGTTTTCTTTTTGCCCTAACCTTACGATTCATGCACCCGCTGGAAGTTGTGCAGAAGCCTACGCAAGAAGCTACAGAATCCCCTTTGTGGCGGAATAAGTGAGATGTTATTATGAACATAAAACAAGCCAAAGAGCAAATTCAAAACGCCATGAAGGCGTATTTTACCAAGGACACCTTTGGTAACTATTTAATTCCCATTGAGCGGCAGCGGCCCATCTTTCTGATGGGCCCTCCCGGCATCGGCAAGACGGCCGTTATGGAGCAGGTGGCGGCGGAACTGGGTGTGGGACTGGTCAGCTATTCCATGACCCATCATACCCGGCAGAGTGCTCTGGGTCTGCCCTTCATTGAGAAGAAGGTCTACGGCGGCGTGGAGTACAGCGTTTCTGAGTACACCATGTCCGAGATTATTGCTTCTGTTTATGACATGATGGAGCGGACAGGCCTGAAGGAAGGGATCCTGTTTCTGGACGAAATCAACTGTGTATCGGAAACCCTGGCCCCCGCTATGCTGCAGTTTCTGCAGTACAAGATCTTCGGTCGGCACCGGGTTCCTAATGGCTGGATCGTGGTGACTGCGGGCAATCCTCCGGAGTACAACAACTCTGTCCGGGAATTCGACATCGTCACATGGGATCGTTTGAAGCGCATTGATGTGGAGCCGGATTACGATGTTTGGAAAGAATATGCCTACAAAAAGGGCATTCATCCCGCAATCCTTACTTATCTGGACATTAAAAAGTCTGACTTCTACAAGATCGAGACCACTGTGGACGGTAAGTCCTTCGTCACCGCCCGTGGCTGGAGCGACCTTTCCGATATGATGAAGCTCTATGAGCAGCATGGTATCACCATTGACGAAAAACTGGTGGCCCAGTACCTGCAGAACAAGAAGATTGCAAAGGAATTCGCCATCTACTACGACCTGTTCAATAAGTACAAGTCCGACTATCAGGTGGACAAGATTCTGGCGGGCAAGGCTCCGGCTGAGATCAAAGACCGGGCAAAAGCTGCCAAATTTGATGAACGTCTGGCCCTGCTGGGTCTGCTGCTGGATGCCATCACCGGAGAACTGAAGAAGGTCAGCCTTTCTGAGCAAGCTCTGACAGAACTGATGAACAGTCTGAAAAATGTCCGTATGGAGCTGGCAAGACCGAAGGCAGAGCCAATCGCTACGGTGCAGAAGCAGATCGGCAATCTGGAAAAGAAGATCCAGACGGGGAAGCTGGCATCCACTCTGTCTGCTGACAACGAATATGCCTGCCGCAGCGCCATGGCTGCCCTGGAAGATATGGTTGCCAGGCTGAAGGAAAAAGCTCCCACCGACGGTACAGAAGCCTTCAAACTACTGAAAGCCGACTTCGACAGCCGCACCAAGACCCTCAAAAAGCAGGCAGATGCCGCCGGTAAGCAGCTTTCCAATGTATTCCTCTTCTGTGAGGAAGTCTTTGACGAGGGCCAGGAAATGCTGATTCTGGTAACCGAGCTGACCATCAGCTACTACGGCGCTCACTTCATCAGCCGCTACGGCTGCAAGGAGTATTTTAATCATAACAAGGAACTGCTGTTCTATGAACGGCAGAAGGAGATAATCCGGGAACTGGAAAATATGGAATTGGAGGAGTAATATATGGGAAAATTTGATATTCAGAATGATGAGATGCTTTCTTATGTCTCAGCATCCCGTTCTAAAAAGGGAGAAGATGTGGTTGTTCCTGACGGAATAATGACCATTGGAAAATACGGTTTTTCTGATGACCGGAATGGAAATATCAACAGTATTTTCCTTCCGGAGGGTGTTACAACAATTAAGGAGCAGGCATTTGTGGAATGTGGATTGAGAGCATTGCATGTTCCGGGAACATTAAAGTCTGTAGGAAAGAAAGCATTTGCCCGATGCAAGAATTTTAAATACATCTTTATATCTGGGGATAATATTTCTTGGCTGAATGGAAACCAGGAAATTCCACAGTCAGTTGCAGTTATTCAAAATGGGAAAAAAGATTTGAAAATACTGGCGTGCTCCATGAAGAACAAAAACTGCAATCTTCCTCCTCAGAATACAGCAGAGTATTGGGAGGATTATGACCGGGAAATCATTGAAAACGGTCCACAGTTTAAGTTCACAACCCCAGTGCGGTTACTGGGTGCGATTGGTCGCCTGATGGATCCGGTTGAGTTGGGCGAGGATAAGAAACAGGCGTATATTGAGCTGCTTGCAAAAAACATCAAGCATCTGATTCCTGTGGTGGAAGAATTGAAAATGCCTGATCTTATCCAGATCTTGTTTACTGAGGGCGTTGTAAACAACAAGAATCAGGTTGCCGTCAAGAAACTGTTGTCAGAATCCAAAATTCGGGAAATCGCCGCATTTGCAAAGATTGAAACTACATCCAAAGAACCGGCAGTAAAGAAAAAAGCAGCAAAGAAGTCGGTTCAAAGTGCGGTGGGTCTGCAGTATTCATCGGTTCTTTCTGAAAAGGAGTGGGCCCAAAAGTTAACGCTGTATTATGCAACAGATATAAAGCAGCTTCCTCCAATTTTAGACAAGGAGAAAAAGGAACTGACGGCTGCGGTCAAGGTTTGGCTGCTGACAGCACATGAAAAAACAGTCAAGCATCCATGGAATGAAATTGAAGTGCTTGTTGACTATGAAAAGCCAGGTCTCTGTTCAGAAGCCAGGGAAGTGATTGATCAGCTGAATCAGGAAAGCTTGCAGAAAGCTCTGCGGAAACTGGCTGAAACCAATCTGGGCATCAAAGCAAAAAATAAGAAAATGTATCTTGCTTATCCCATCTGCCGCTATGCAGATGAGACTTTGATGGAAGAATTGACCAAGCAGGCTCCGGAATGGCGTTCTCAGGTTTCCGGCATCAATGCACCATCTCTGCTGACCTTCCGAAAGGCGAATGCCTACAGTGAGACCCGGGCTGCAATGGTTTTTGCAGATAAGTATAAAGATACATCCTGGCGGCCGGAGTATCTGGATATGGAAACCTATGCCCAGCTCCGTGGTACCGATGCCGACACTATCCGGGATAAATATCTCTCTGATGTGGGGCTGAACGAAAAGGGCGGTAAGATTTATGATCTTGGCAACCAGACCGTAACAGTCCGGCTGCAGAAGGACCTTGGATTCATTGTGGAACTGCCCACGGGCAAAACGGCCAAGTCCCTGCCAAAGAAAGGCGCCGATGCGGAGAAATTTGCTGTTGCTAATGCAAATTTCTCTGAACTGAAGAAGAATGTAAAGAAAATCGCAAAGAATCGTGTGAACATTCTGTTTGCGGACTTCTTCAGCGGACGCACAAGGCCGGCAGCGGATTGGAAGGAAAGTACTCTGAGCAATCCTCTTCTGCGGCAGGTGGCCAGCCTTCTGGTTTGGACACAAAACGGAAAGACCTTCACCCTCACGGATACCGGGGTAATCACTGCGGACGAAACAACTTATACCATTGGTGATACGGAAATCGCACTGGCACACCCTATGGATATGTCGCAGACAGATCTTGCCGCATGGCAGAAATATTTCGCGACAAATGGCATCAAGCAGCCCTTTGAGCAGATCTGGGAGCCTGTAGTAGATGCTGCGTCTGTTATGGAAGACCGCTATAAAGACTGCATGATTCCCTACCATCGCTTTGCGGGCAAGACAAAACATGGCATCCATGTGGAAGATACGGACTTCCATAACAGCATCTATATCTATTTTGATGACTGCAAGGCCGATGTGAAACGCATTGACCAGATGCGCCATGCCATCGAGATGGATCACCGGTTTGAAGTCCGGAGTATTTCTTTTGAGAAATTTACCCGCAAAGTCAATCACATCATCGCATATCTGGATCGGGTGACGATTGTGGAACGGATCAAAAAGGACGATGCAGGTATTGCTTCGTTCCTGCCCGGCTTCACTTTGGCTCAGATTACAGAGTTTATAAAGGTGGCCACAGAAAATAACTGTACCAATGTAACTGCACTGTTGTTGGATTATAAGAATCAGAACTTTGCAGACGTTGATCCCATGGAAGAGTTTTCTCTGGACCTGTAAAAAGAGCACGGCTGTCCCTAACGGGACAGCCGTGTAAATTATGTTGTGATAGCTGCTATGTACACTGCCTCTTGAATATATCCTGCGGAAATCCGATTGATTCTTTAGTTCGTCCGGGACACATTTTCTTGACCATCTGTTGCCGAGGTCGCCGGCTTCGCGGGAGGTCAGTGAGGCGTTGTAGCCACTCTGCAGGTTAACGCCCACTTCCTGGGCAGATAAGCATCTTGAAACGGTCCATGGCCTCAGAGAAAAGGGGGACATTGATCTGATTGTTGTTAGAGTTGCTCATAATCGTTCTCTCCTTTTGCTTTCTTCGGAAGAAGCTGCTCTCCGAAGAAAGCATTTTCTTTCCGTAACCCTAGTTTGACCAGAGAAGAAATCTGTATGTAAGGTTGCGGAAGGAATGGCGAGGATTTCCGGTATGCGTTTTATTTATGGTATGATGTGATCTTATGCAAAATGGAATGATCGCTGTTTATCTTTGCAGCTCAGACAGGAAGAACTGGTTCAGCAGGTCCCAGTTCTTTTCGGTTTCCATGGGATGGCTTTCGAGCTCACCGCTGATACGATTCCGCTCCTGCAGCAGCCAGTCTTCCAGTTCTGAAATGCAAGTTGTGAAAGGTGCATCCGTCTGGGTGGTTTTCTGCTTCAGAAGCACCTCGGCATATTCCCGGATGGACTCTGGCAGATACTCTATCAGTATCCGGAAACTGATCGGCACCGGAGCATGATGCTGCAGAACCCATTTTGCCGCAGCAATATGCTGCAGGCTGTACAGGTAGTGTTTCACTTTGGGCATTTCCGTTTTCCGCCGTTTCTTTCCTTTCAGATCTGCCTGATGCAGATAGTGGTTCACGGTGGTTTTTATGGAAAAACAGGCATCAAGAATCGGACGGAACCGCTTCGAAAAACCATCATCTATGTAAACCACAGGAGATGCAAACCATTCATAAATCTGACTGTTGGAGTTGTGCAGCAGCCGCAAGGTCTTGGTCAGATCCCAGCCGCACATATCCCAACCGTCGGAAATAGGAAATTCCAGCACATCCCGCATTCCTTCCAGCCGCAAGTAATCCTCCCTGGGGCGGATGTAGATAAAGCGCACATCAAAGTCGCTTAGCGGGGAGTTGGTACCCCAGGCACGGCTTCCGGATTCTGCGGCATAGAGAATCCGGATGCCATATTCTTTTTCAATTTCTTTCAGCTTCCGGGGAACCAGAAGAAGCATTTCTGATTGTTTCATGTCGATTCTCCATAATTATTTTGTTATTCTGCTGATCCGGATGCAGATACACAGAGTCACAGCAACCATAAACACCAGCCCCAGAATGGTGGCAGGTATGGACCATTGCTGTATCCATACACGGATACCGACAAAGGCGGGCCAGGCGCCAAGGATACAGGCGTTGCTGTTGGAGTGTGCCAGAACGGACAGCAGATTGCTGAAAAAGTGCATCATGACAGGCCAGATAACCGTTCCGGAGCGCAGGCATATAAAGCCAAACAAAGTGCCCCAGACAAATGTATAGGAAAACTGTCCCAGATTCCGGTGCCACAGGCCGAAGAATACCGCGCTGATTACAACAGCGATCCAGGAATTGGAGGTCTTCTTCAGCCATTTGCAGATCACACCCCGGAAGGCAATTTCTTCCACAAGGGGTGCGCTGATAAGGGAAATCATGGTCTCTTTGCGATTGCGCGCAATGTGTGAGGCGAAAGCAGTTACATTTGCTGCTGCCCCGCTATGGTTCATGGCAGCCAGCAGATTCAGAATCATAATAGACCCCAGGGACAGAATCACAGTCAATACAACACACCAGATGCCGGTTTCCACAGTTTGCTTACAGGTATCATGCCGGACAGGTCTGTTCATCCGGTGCAGTGATGCCAGTATTCCAAACAGCCAAACCAATACGGACAGACCCAGAACAACCGGAATGGAGCGGATATACCATTCGGTCATTTTTCTCAAGGTAATGTGATAATGGTAACCAAACAGCAACTCTGCAATGCCTGTTTCCACATAAAACCGGCTAGAGGCCAGCATCAGTGCCGTCTGTACGGTCAGAAGAATTGCTGCAATGGCAATATACCATTTGTTCCAGCGATTGTACTTGGAAAACATACGTCCCATGGCATCCGGCAGAACACACAGCAGGAAAAAGGTTGTCAGAGGAAGGCCTGCAGAAATCAGATAGGATGCATTGGTGTACTGTGTGTAAGCATGCAGGTGCCAGGGGAAAGAGCTGATGTAGGCAGTAGCATTGTTCCAGTAATCAATGACAAAGAGCAGCCAAAGACTGCAGGCACAGAGGACAGCCGCAAACACAGACCACGAAATCTTTTTCCGGGGAATAACGGGAACTTCCCGGGACAGCAGTGTCCATTGTCCGCGATGGGAGCGAAGATAGGCACGGATTTCTCTTTCAGAAGTGATTTCCTCCGGAATATCCATATATTCAATGGTAGTGGGAAGCATCTTGGGAGGTAGCAGATCATAAAATCTACGTCGTGCGCCCCAAGTACGGCGGACCACCCGGTGTTCCGCGGCAATATAGTCAGTGCTGGAGCCAAAGTGACCGTTTTTTGCAGATTTGCTGTGAAAATCCAGCGTAATATTGCAGTCCCTTTCCTGCATTTCGTCCATAGTCAGTTCCTCTCCTTTTTCTGATAACGGCTATCCAGTTTCAGATTTATTTTACCTGCAGCAGTAATCTTCGTCAATAGCCTCTTTCCAGCTTGCATCCATGGCGGCAGGACAGGTGCGCATATATTCAAGGGCATCACTGACGGTGTTATAGATCACCCCGGTACCCTGACTGTCAGCATGGTAATTGGCAGCCCGGTCGGCAGGGATACCAAAGCGGGCAGCTTCCCAGGCGGCGTCGATGTTGGCTCCCAGGAACAGGAATTCCCATCCGTGCTGATCTCTGCGCTCTTCGATCATAGATTTGACCTTTTCGTAATCATAGTGGCGGCTGGCATTTTCTATGCCGTCAGTGGTAATAACAAAAATGGTCTTTTCGGGAATATCTTCTTCCCGGGCATACTTGTGGATATTGCTGATGTGACGGATTGCACCGCCTACGGCATCCAGCAGCGCGGTGCAGCCCTGGACATAATAATCCTTGTCGGTGAGGTTAGGTACCTTGTCGAGTGGAATCCGGTCGTGGATCACTTCGGAATTGTTGTTAAACAGGATGGTGGAGATGTAGGCCTCTCCTTCCTGCCGGCGCTGCTTTTCCATCATGGAATTGAAGCCGCCGATGGTGTCAGACTCCAGACCGCACATGCTGCCGCTGCGATCCAGAATAAATACGATTTCAGTCAGATTCTTTTTCATAAAAAATGCCTCCTGTAATGTGGATGATTTGGATTGACACCCACATTATAGGAGGTTTTATATTGGATCGGGTCAACTGCCAAGTTACATTTTGGCTAGCTGGGGTTGACAGAAGGTTACTTCAAAAGAGCTTGGGAGAGCGGAACATAGGTATATCGTTCGTTAATCACACCGCCATTCACAGCAACCGTAAGCAGATTTCCATGGGCATCATAGGTGCGGGATTCGGTGTGGGACTGACCATCGCTGCTGGTTCCAACTGTAAAGGTAAGATGTCCAGCCGCATCATAGACATAGGCTTCCAGTCTGGTTTTGGTTGTTTTGCTGGTTTTTCCTTGGATCTCCTCTGTAATGACCAGAAAAGTCTCCTGTTCCAGAAGAAGTCCATTGTCAAAATACCGGTTGGTATAGGTTTCTTCAACGCAGTAACTGCCACTGGCATTCAGGTAAATAAATCGGGTCAGATTGCCGTGGTCATCATATTCCCACTTCTCCAAATCACCGGTGAGATAATCCTGATCACAAATCAGATGCCCTGCGTCATCGTAGGTATACAGATGGGAGGACAGATATTTGGTTTCTTTGGTTTTGGAATCGATCATGGTGACATTTTCGTGCTTGCGGCTGGGAGTTTCCTCCGCATCGGAGAAAATGGTCTTGGAGACCCACATAGCAGGGCGGATCATGCCCGCCTTACCGGAGACCTTTGCACCGTCAGCGTTGATGCCGCCGTCAGTATTGATGTTGACAACTTCTCTGCTGGTTTTGCCAGGGGTCCGCAGAAGCCACCATCCAGCTCCGGTGCCGTATTTGGTATAGGCCTTTTGCTGGACAGCATAAGGGGTGGGGATGCAGATCCGGTCTTCCTCTTTTGGGAAGTACTGCTTTACTTCATCACGGCTCAACAGAAAGAGCCGGTCAGTAATGCCGCTTTCGGGAGTGGAGAAGAGGGTGAAAAGGGACTGGTAGCGGATGGGATCATCGGAAAAAGCGGTTTCATAAAATTCGCCGTTGAGCCATGTACGGATATCGGAGGTTTCCCACTTTATGGACTTTGATTTGTTGTGGTAAGGACGGCTTGACAGACCGTACTTGCTGACCAGCAGAATGTTTTCTCCTTCCGCACCTATAACCAGCCATTCGATGGGTTCAGGGCCGTTGGTCAGATTGCCATCCTGCTCATATTTGCCTAAGAAAACGGTGGGTTCGCCGTTGTATTCATAACGAATATCGGTAGTACCACCGTCGGGGTTGTCGGGATCTAGCTGGTGCCAGTTAATGAGACGGCCCAGCTCATCGTAGGTAGGCTGGCTCATCTGATGAGATACGATTTTTCCGCTTTCGTCATATTGGAAATACTCGATCTCTGTGCCGTAAAGATCATAGACAGTCGTAGCATACAGCTTGTTGTCCTCGTATTCATCTTCCTGAATCAGACTGAAGCCGATGTAACTGTATTCCGTATAGTTGCCGGTGCCGTATCCGATCCATTCGCTGCGGGCACGTGTACCGTCCGCCTGATAGTAGTGGACAGCATTTGTGGTATCATTCATTTCGGTGTGCAGCACCAGCGGGTCATTTTCTGCGGCCCGGGCGGCAGGAATGGCATTGGCCGCGATCAGGATCGCTGCCAGAAATAGTGTAAAATATTTTCTGAACATAAGAATTTCCTCCTTTTGGGGAATACTTTTTCTGATTATACCATATTATAAAGAAAATGGGTATATCTTATCACAAAAAAATGGAAGCACAGCAATGGTGCGCACAGTGAAAGGAAAATCCATATCTGAACCATGCATATGACCCGGCCTTCGCCGTACATCTGCTGTTCTTCACCAATATTCAGTCAACAGGGAGACAAGTCTGAGCCTGCAGCCCGTCGGCCATAAGCTTCTTGCCCCAGCTTCCGCCAAACCCTGTACAGGACTGGTTACCTGCAAGTCCCACCATCCATTCAGAAAAGATTAAGTGTCTTTTTTGCCCGTCGGGCGATGCCATTCGGCTACTATACCAACTTCTTCCGTTATACCCGGATTTCTCCGGTTCAAGGCAGGTTGCATTGGGTGGCCTCCCTCTGTGACGATAACGGCCAAGTCATTGCCAATTAAGAGGGTTCTCTCCATACACCGGCTGACCGGTGTATGGCCGTCTATTACTGCAACCGGAAGGGTTGTACTTTTTGATGCGAACAGTTCTGCGACACAGGTTTCCTGTTGACGGTTTCCGTCTTCCCTCCCTTCATCACTGTCGGGAGGCAGATCTCCCCGGCAGGTATCCCTGCCGGATTAAGCTGAGTTTACCCTGCGCCTCGAAGCACTGGCGTGCTTTGTTCATCGAGTTGGTCATACGCATGGTTCAGATATGGAATTTTCAAAGTGCGCTTCCGGATTATATCCGGAAAAATGGCCGGAGTTGCCGCTGGGCGCACCGGGTGGAGACCACATCGGCCGTAATACCCTCGC
This sequence comes from Oscillospiraceae bacterium, assembly GCA_017440925.1. Classification (GTDB taxonomy): domain Bacteria; phylum Bacillota; class Clostridia; order Oscillospirales; family Oscillospiraceae; genus Faecousia. The sequence goes on from JAFSAP010000025.1 coordinate 35,966, forward strand.
GGCGGAATTGCTGGCAGATCTGCTGGGCCTGCCATAGGGACAGATAACGGCCCACCGCCAGTGGCTGGGTCCAGAAAAATCGGGGCCAACGTTGATACTGGGGAAAAAAACGGCTAACCGGCACGTGAGGATGGTTGGTGAGATCAGCCAGGATGGAATAGCCGAAGGCCTCCTGCGCAGAGCAGGGGTCCGGCAGAACCCGGGGATAGGTGGTGCCGCAGTAGGGACACCGTACCGGGGCGGTACGCCCGATGGGGAAGACCCGGCGGCAGGAACTTTGGGTACATCGGCGCTGCATGGAATCATCTCCTTTCGAAAAGTATAGAAGCAATTTGGTGGGAGCGGCAGGATTCGAACCCGCGTGACGCCGGTTAAGAGCCGGGACTCTGCCAACTGAGGTACGCTCCCATATGGTGAGAGTGACAAGACTTGAACTTGCAACCCTCCGGTTAAAAGCCGGATGCTCTTCCGATTGAGCTACACTCTCATATTTGGTGGGAGCGGCAGGATTCGAACCCGCGTGACGCCGGTTAAGAGCCGGGACTCTGCCAACTGAGTTACACTCCCGTATGGTGGAAGCGGCAGGATTTGATGACACTGTGGTGGTCACCAGTTTTTGAACTGGTGACTGCAGATATCCGCCGGATATCTGCATCCAATTTGTTCAAATCCGCAATGCATTCCGCTATGTGGTGGAAGCGACAGGATTTGAACCTGCAACCCTCCGATTAAGAGTCGGATGCTCTACCGGTTAAGCTACACTTCCATGTGGTGTTTTCTGACCTGAGTATACTTTATCTTCCTCTGCCGTTGGTCAACCGACGGGTGACATTTGTGTTTTGTTTTTCGGGAGAAGAACCGCCTGCCTGCGGGGTGTTCGTTAGCTTATATCCACATCATAGCAAGTTCCTTTCCCTGTTTGGTCAACCAGCAGGTTACATTTTCCGGAATCATTTCTATTCCAGTTCTCTGCACAGCTTTTCGATTTCCTGCAGATACTCAGAAGTGACCTTCACAAACAGTTCTGCAGGCAGTCTCGCATCTGCCCGGTCGCCGAACAAATTGATTTCTGCCGTTACCCAGCCATCCTCCGAGTGCAGTGTCAGATAGTCGCCGGGATAATCCCGGTACTTTGCACGGGGATCTTCCTCCAGAACATTCAGGGCATCCTCCAGCGCATTGGCGCTGGCCATGGCCAGAAAGGTATTCAGATTCTGAAACGCAGAGTCCAGAAAATGAACGTGGACCTGCCCGGAGTACATATCCCGGGTAAACCAGTACTTGTTACTCATAACAAAAACCTCCTGTAATATGTTTTGTAAGTTTCCTTACATAGGTATTATAGGAGGTTCTGTATTCAGTTTGGTCAACTGTCAGGTTACAATTGCTGTTCAAATAAGAATTGTTCCTTAAAAAAACGGTTGTTCTCTGCCAGTTCCTCGAATGTGACGGGGCGGAAACCGTTGATATCCACGCCGGCATTCAGCATCCGTTCCCGGACTGCAATGAGAGGGAAATAGTCCGAAGTGGTATCGTTGTGGATATGTCCGTGAATCATGTAGGTCCGCAGCTTGTGCTTCCAGGTCAGAAGCGGATAGTGGCACAGCGTGATACCCCGGACACCATCGGTGATCTCCAGAAGATTGTCAACACCGACAAAATACTTCTTTAGGTCCACCTTGTCCATCCAGGAAGCATCATGGTTGCCAACAATGAGGTGCTTTCTGCCCTTCAACTGCCGCAGGATGGGTTCCGGGTCGCTGCAGCGGTAAAACAGGTCGCCCAGAATATAGACGGTATCATTTCCGGTAACCCGTTCGTTCCAGGCAGCAATCAGTGCGTCATTCATGGCGCCGATACTGTCAAAGGGGCGGTTGCACATCTTCAGAATATTTTCATGCCCGAAGTGGGTATCGGAGATAAAGTAAATCATAGCGTTTCTCCTTTCTGTTTTTCTACAGAATAAGGAATTCATGAAAAAAGGAGGTCAACTGAGAGGGGACAGTTTTATGCGCCAAGCAGGCTCTGATCAAATTCGTAAAGGGTATCGTTGATGTCGAACATGTTATAGTTGCGGTTCTGAATAAAGTACATGATGATCACATCAAACTTGCTGCTGTTGGTAAGGGTATAGCCCGCCCGGCCGATGAGGTCCCGGGTCTGCTCCATATCCAATTCCAGAGCGATGGCAAAGGCAATGGCCGTGGGCTTGGTGGGCTTGTAGTCGGGATTGTTGCGGATCTTGGAGAAGTGCTGCCGAGAAACGTTGGCCTTGTTGTAAATTTCCGAATCCTTTTTGCCGGTTTTATCAATGAGTTTCAGGAGAGTTTCGGAGAAGCCGGCATCGGTATGCTTCAGCATATCTTCCAGCTCCGACATGCTGGGCAGTCTGCCTGTGGAATATTTGCTGTAAGACGCTTTGGACGGAGCAGGTGTGGGCGGGCAGAGCACCTCCTCATGCAAGGTGGGCGCAGGTGTGATGGTGGCAAACCGGGAGTCACTGTCAGCAAAGCAGATGCTGCTCCACCCGGGAAGGTCGTCAAAGAAGTTCCGGGAAAGGAACTGTTCCACATCTCTGCGCAGTTCCGGTATCTGGAAAGCCGACTGGCGGGAAGCCATCAGAAATACATCCATGGTATGGGATTCCAGAAATTTTCGGATGGTATCCACCGCGATTTTGTAATCAATATAAGCGGGAAAATCCGGCTCGTCTGCCGTCAGCAGTGGGATGGTGACGGCATCGCAATGGTATTTTACCGCCAGTCGAAGGACTTGCGCATAACACTGTTCCAGGATGTTCCATTCATCCTGCTCTCCCTGCTTCCATGCAGGCGGAATAACCTGGATCACAGGATTAGCCGGATCGCAGGAGGAAGAAACAGAAACAGAACCAATACCTAGTCCCAAAAGCCGCCGCAGTCCGGTATTGCATTTGACTTCCACAGAGGCATGGTGATAATACACGTTGCCTATGTATGGCGGGAGGGAAGGATTTTTCACAATATGCAGTGCCATATGTTTCACCTGAACTTTCTGTCAGTTTATGTGATGTTTTAACGAGTATATCATAAGGTACAATATCTGGCAAGAAACGGAAGTGAAAAAGAGAAAACAAAGGAGTGAATACCAAGAATTTTGAAGGAAAAAGTCCCCTGGAAGGTGACGTTTGGAGCTCATAATTCTGTTATACTTACAGAAACCCTTGACTTGAAGCGGGGTTTTCCATAATATAAAAAAGAAAAGGAAGTGAGAACATGAGCCATCTGGAAGATCAGAAAATGGCCCGGAAAGTAGCCCAGCTGGTGGCAGAAAAGGGCGGCCGAACCTTTTATGTGGGCGGCTTTGTCCGAGATGCCCTGATTCACAGGGAAAACAAGGATGTGGATATTGAGGTACACGGCATTACGCCCCGGGAACTGGAGGGAATTCTGGATTCCCTGGGACAGCGCCTTGCCATGGGTGAAAGCTTTGGCATCTTTGGCCTGAAGGGCTATTCCCTGGATATCGCCATGCCCCGGAAAGAAGCGGCAAGAGGCCAGGGTCATAAGGATTTTGATATTTTTGTGGATCCCTTTATCGGCACGCAGGCCGCCGCCCGGCGCCGGGATTTTACCTTCAATGCCCTGATGCAGGATGTCCTTACCGGGGAAATCGTGGATCATTTCGGTGGCGTGGAGGATTTGAAAGCCGGTGTACTGCGGCATGTTAACGACGAATCCTTTGCGGAAGATCCCCTGCGGGTCCTGCGGGCAGCTCAGTTTGCGGCTCGGTTCGGGTTCCGGGTGGCGGAGCAGACTGTTTCTCTGTGCAGCGGTATGCAGCTGCAGCATCTGCCCCGGGAACGGATCGAAGGCGAGCTGAAGAAGGCCCTGCTGAAAGCAGAGCGTCCTTCCATCTTCTTCGAAGTGCTGCGAAAAATGGAACAGCTGGATCACTGGTTTCCGGAACTGAAAGCGCTCGTTGGTGTAAAGCAGAACCCGGTGTACCATTCGGAAGGGGACGTCTGGACCCACACCATGATGGTGCTGGATGAAGCGGCAAAACTCCGGGACCATGCGTCCAATCCCTACTGGTTTATGCTGTCTGCCGTTACCCACGATTTTGGCAAAGCTGTCTGTACCGAGGAGCATGACGGCGTGCTCCATGCCTATCAGCATGAGATCAAAGGTCTTCCGCTAGCGGAAACTTTCCTGCGGCGGATTACCAGCGAAACCAAACTCATCGAATATGTGCTGAACATGGTGGAATATCATATGAAGCCCAATACTGTTGCCGGCGCCAGGTCTGCCAAAAAGGTGACCACCCGGATGTTTGACCAGTCTGTTGATCCCGAGGGCCTAATTTGTATTGCCCTGGCAGATGACAGGGGCCGCATCACTCAGACGCCTGCTACTGATCATGAAGCATTCCTGTATGAACGGCTGGAAGTTTTCAAAGAACTGATGACCAGACCATACGTCATGGGCCGGGATCTCATCGAAGCAGGACTGAAACCCGGTGTGGAATTTACGGAAATCCTGGAATATGCCCACAAGCTGCGGCTGGCCGGTGTGGCCAAGGACAGCGCAATGAAGCAGACCCTTGCCTATGCCCGGCAGGTCTACGAAAAATAAGGAGGAAATAATGGGCCATCATGTGAATGATTCTGCTGTTCGGGAAGAACTGATATGGGATAAGGAACATGCGGACGGAAAGTGCGGAGACGACCTGTACTGGAAAATTGCTGGCGATACACTACATATCTTCGGCGCAGGAGAACTGTATCCCTGGGCGTGGAAGCGTTGCTTTCCGATTCCATTTTCTAGGGTTTATATTGGGCCCGGCTGTACGAAAATCGGTGACAGTGCCTTTTCTCCCACCTTCGTCAGAGACGCGAACCGAACCATTCCGAAGGATTTCCAGCTGAGGGATGTGTACATTCCTCCTACGGTCAGAGAGATTGGCACCAATGCGTTCCGATGTTCCGGGCTGGACAAGGTGATTATTCCGGATAGTGTCGTCCTCATTGAAGAAAGTGCCTTCCTGGGTGTCTGGGAAGTCTGTTATCACGGTTCTGCTCAGTCAGAAAATCTGTGGGGAGCATTGATATGCAATGGCAAGAACCGTTATACCGGGGAGACTGCTTGGGACCTTGAATTTCTGGATGAGGTTTTGATGGAGGATGTGGAAGATTTGGAAGATTTGGAACTTCCGGAATTTGATTGCTGATCCCAAATATCCGATCTTTTCAAAAGAATACGTTGCAGCGGCTCCCCTGTGTATGGGGAGCCGTTTTTCTGTATGACTGTTTTGTCACCTGACAGTTGACCTCCCGGCGGGATACCTGCGTTATAGTGTGGGTGTAAGCAAAAACACAATTTTAAGGAGGAAACAATCATGAAGAGAGTATTCTTGATTACACTGACACTGACTGCACTGATCGTAAACCTCACCGGCTGTGGCAATCATACCAAGGCTTTTGAACAGTTTGTCCGTGACGGCAATTACGCCGAGGCTATCACCCTGTACCAGGAGAAGTTGATGGATGACAGCGAAAGCTACGCAATCTGCCAGGAAATGATTCAGACGTATCTGGAAGAAAGCCTCACTGCCTATGCCCAGGGCGATATATCCCGGATTGAAGCGGAAGAGGTGCTGCATACCATGGAAATGCTGGAGGATTATCTGTACCTGGTAGATGGCCTGGAAGAGAGCCATACCCTGTATTCCGACCTGAGAAACTCCAAGAATGATTTTCGTGAGGCGGAGCAGTACCGTAAAAACGGGGAGCTGGAGCGGGCTCTGGAAGCATACAGCTGTGTACTGCCGGAGGATACGGAGAATTTTTCCACCGCCCGGGAGAACATGGAAGCACTGCAGCAGCAAATGGAAGAAAGCCACCGAAATGCCATCATTCAGGCCTATGAAAGCAAGGACTATCCTGCGGTATTCCAGGCTTACCGGGATGCCGAGCGCAGCCGCTATGTTGCCATCACCGAAGATCTGACCGAGATCCGGGAAACTGCTGTAGCGGAATATCTGCTTTTTGCCGCTGAGCAGGCAGAGCAGGCCTTTGGTGGAAGTGCCAGGGATTACAATGCTGCCATGGAGTCTCTGCGTATTGCACGGGCAGCGGTGGGAGAAGAGCCGGATCTGCTGACGGAGCTGGAAGCCATGGCAGAAGAATACAAGGCCTATATCCCGGTAAAGCTGGCTGACCTCAGACCGGTTCGGCAGGGAACCCATGTAAGCGTGGGAACCTACTATTCCGATTTGTATACGGATATCAATGGTGACACCTATGACAAGGACAGTGTCATCAGTCCCACCGGCACGATGGCATATGATGGCGTGGCCAAGTCCGACGATGACGGCGGCGCAGTCTACAATTTGAACTATGCTTACAACACCTTCACTGCAACCATCTATCGTCCCTATGGATTTCTGTCCTACGGAGGAGAGTTATTCGAGAATATGTCTGTTGTGAGAATCTATGGGGACGATGTGATGCTGTATGAATTCCTGGATCCCGGTGAATCCTGGGATGTATGTTCTGTGGAAGTGGATGTCTCTGGTGTGCGCAATCTGAAGATCGTTGTCCGGGGCAGCTGGAACAGTACCACAGCGCTGATTGCACCTGCCAACTGGCAGCCCCGAATCTGCCTGGCAGAAGGTGTACTGCAGAAGTGATCTGCCGGAAACTGTGCAGATGATAACGTCAAGAGAATTACCCTGCTGCAGCATATTCCGGCGGTGTGTTACCGGGGCCAATGAATACAGGTATTATCACAGCGGTGAACTGATCGGAGGAGCTGCAGCATTGATTATGCCCGGGTATCCGGTTACCATTGCCGGGAAGAAAAGTACATTTCACTGTGAGAGGAACATGGAATCAACCGTTTATCCCGGTTGCAGCAACACCATTTTTTGCAAAGCACAGGAAACTGCAAAGATTATCTATCTGGGACAAGGACAGCACAGCCTTCAAATTGGATCGGATAAAATTCGGATACTGTCGGGCAAGAACTGCATTCGTTTTTATCAGAACAATAGCCTGCTTGCTATCATGTATTCGCTTTCTGATACGGCGAATACTTCTGATGCTTGGGAACAACGGCAGACGGTGTACATTTTGCAGAAGATCCCCTGTGATTATTTGCTTCTGATATTGAGTTTTCCGTTGCTGCAAATTGGAATATAACGGCACGGAAACCATTGTTACCACATATGCATACAATGACGATTGGATTTTGTAATTATTTTTATTTCTACTGTTACGTAATTTGACTGTTTTTTGGATGCATATCCAATCTGGCAGAATGAAACAGCACATGGGTAAAGCGTAGTGCTTGCTCCATGTGCTGTTTTTGCCTATATTGTGATGTTAAGAGATTTGGATATTATCCAAAATATGGTTTTAAAGAAACAGCCACAAGATAAGTCATCAATCCCGCAATAGTAGGTGAGCTTACCCAGGCAAGCGCAATATTCTTCAAAACACCGAAATGAACAGTTCGGATTCCCCGTGTCAGGCCGGCGCCGATAACAGCGCCTACGACAGCCTGCGAGGTGGAAACGGGAATGTGCATCCAGTTGCCCATGATGACGACTGTCAGCGCCATGCCAATGATGACAAGAAAACCCTCAACAGGGTTGATATCGGCGATGCTGCTGCCCACGGTCATCATCACCCGTTTGGAGAAAGTCAGAACACCGGCAGCGATGGCAATGCCGCCGATGGCTGCGGCCAGCTTTGCATCTGTCAGCAGGTTTGCGGCTACACCGGTTTGGGCATAGGCGGCATCAAAGTACAGGGCGGTAACATTGGCGGCGGCAGCCAGATCGTGTCTCCCTATGGCGAGGTGCTGGCGGATATGGCAAACCGGGTGGGTATGGTCTGCGCGGAGTTTGATCCCCATGACAAGTATTACAAGCCTGCCGGTTTCGGCAATCCCCCTGCTGCGCACTACGAATACATTGACCTGGGCCGCCGTCCCTGGCACTATCGTCCTGCTGGAAGCGCCATCTGCCGTCCCGACTGCTGGATGAATTATCCCAGAGTCTGTGCTCACCGGGGTTATACTGCTGCAGGTCCTGAGAACAGTCTGCCTGCTCTGGCCGCTGCTGCAGCCATGGGTGCTCAGGAAATCGAATTTGATCTGTGGAGCACCACCGACGGTGAATTGGTGGCAGTTCACGATGAAAATCTGGAACGCCTGTCCAATGGCACCGGTAAGGTCTGGGAACACAGCTATGAGCAGCTAAAGCAGCTGGATTTCGGCACCCAGCCGGGTTATGAAGGACTGAAGGTAACGATTTTCGAAGAAATTCTGAAAAAGCTCAGCTGCCATGTCATCATGAATATCCACCTCAAGACCCCGGACGGCAGTCTGGAGGCCTATGAGGAAGCCCAGCTGCAAAAGGTGATCGATCTGATCTACAAGTACGACTGCACCAAGTATGTCTACATCATGACCGGAAATGACACCGTGCTGAAGCAGCTGAAGACTATGGCACCCTGGCTGCAGCTGTGCTGCGGCGCCGGCGCCCGTCCCTGGGATATCGTGGACCGGGCCATTGAAATTGGCTGCCAGAAGGTACAGCTGTTCAAACCCTATTTTGATCAGGCTATGGTGGATAAAGCCCATGCGCACGGCATCCGCTGCAATGTGTTTTATGCTGACGATCCGGAGGAAGCAAAGCAATATCTGGATATGGGCATCGATACGATCCTGACCAATAACTACCGGGTCATTGCACAGACAGTGGAACAGTATAAAAAGTAAAAGTATTTCCCCTTAAACGAAATATGTATAAAATACCCACATCCATATGGATGTGGGTATTTTTATACAGATGTTTTGGAATAAGGCACACAGACCGGAGGCGATGAGCAATATGCTTTTGCCGCAGAGATATACTTGCGTTATACCTTTTCTTCCTTCAGCACCTTCACCAGTGATACGCAGGTGCCCAGCATGATGAAAATGAAGGGGAAGGCAGCGGCGATGGAAATAATCTGCAGGGGCTTCAGACCGCCAGCGATCAGCAGGCCCACAGCCATGATGGACTGGACGACACCCCAGAGAACCTTCTTGTTATTGGGAGGATCCAGTTCGCCGTTTGATGTCAGCATAGACAGCACGAAGGTGCCGGAATTGGCAGAGGTAATGAAGAAGGTACACAGAAGAACCATGGCAACAACACACAGAATGGTTGCAAAGGGATACTGCTGCATCACGACAAACAGGCCGATTTCGGGTACTGCTGCAACTTCCTTGAGAATCTCGGTGGACAGAACGCCGGTTTCGGCCAGGTTCAGACCCATGCTGCCGAAGATGGCAAACCAGACCAGACTGCCCAGAGAGGGGGCTGCCACCACACCCAGAATAAATTCCCGGATGGTGCGTCCCCGGGAGATCCGGGCAATGAAGATACCCACAAAGGGTGCCCAGGCGATCCACCAGGCCCAGTAGAAGATCCGCCAGCTTTCCGTCCAGCTGTTGTCACCATAAGTACTGATGGCCAGACTGTCCCGGATGAAATCATTGAGATAGGCACCGAAGGTGCTGGTAAAGCTGTTGATCATTGCAAGCTTCGGGCCCACCAGAATGGCGGTGCCCATCAGGGCAAAGGCGATGTACAGGTTGGCATCGGAGATCAGCTTGATGCCCTTTTCCACACCGGACACGGCAGACCAGATGTAAACCACGGAGATAACAGCGATGATAATGATCTGAATGATCAGATTGGTGGGCACACCAAACAGATAATTCAAACCACTATTGATCTGGAGCACGCCCAGACCCAGAGAGGTAACCACACCGGCTACGGTGGCAAATACAGCAAGAATATCCACAGTGTGCTTCAGCCACTGCTTATTTTTACCGATGACAGGCTCCAGAACAGAGCTGATCAGGCCGGGAGTGCCCTTTCGGAACTGGAAATAGGCCAGCGCCAGGCCGATGATGGAGTAGTTTGCCCAGGGATGGATGCCCCAGTGCATGAAGCTGGCCTTCATGGCAAAGTCAGCAGCCTCGGGGGTGCCGGGTTCAATGCTTGCCATGGGGGCGATATAGTGGGAAATGGGTTCGGAAATACCCCAGAATACCAGACCAACGCCCATGCCTGCGCCAAAGAGCATGGCAAACCAGGAGACAGTGGAATATTCGGGACGGGAATCGTCGGGGCCCAGACGGATCTTGCCCCATTTGCTGAAGGCAATCAGCAGGACGAAGAAAACGAAGAACAGCATGGCTACGAGATACAGCCAGCCGAACTGCTTTGTCAGGAATGCGTAGATCGCATCGGATACCACCGTGAAGCTGTCATTGAAGAGTACCGCCCATAAGGCGATGGAGCCTGTCAGCAGCAGGGAAATATGGAATACAGTATTTTTTGTTTTTGTGTCAGTTGCCATGAGGTTCTCCCTTCCAGTTTGTTTTTACGGATGGGAAGTGCATGCTGATATTGATTATAATGGAAAACCATGGGTTTGTCAAAATATCCAGGACACTTCCCCAATCCAGACGGCCTGCCCCATGCCGGAAGTTCACCCACCTTCCGGTATGGGGCTTTCTGCATGCGGACGGAATCAAAAAAGGAGGAGGAACTGCATGCAGCGTTACGGCGTCTGTGACGAAATATGGGATAGGATCAGACGTTCCTCTGCGAGAGGTTACAGTTACACAGAGAAAACGGTCTGTTCCTGGACATCGGTTGCAAGGGCCTGCAGCGCCACTTTGGTTCTGTGGTAGCGCAGCTTCCACTGGTCTTCCTTGGGAGTGGAAGGATCGCCCAGAGGGTAGGGGATGGAAATGGTGGGGACAATTCTGTTGGCACCAACCGTCTTGGAGACAGGCACCAGATTGCACATATGAACGACAGGGATACCGGTACGCTCAATTTCTTTGACCATCGTTGCACCGCAACGCGTACAGGTACCTCATGTCGATACCATGATGACCGCGTCAACACAGTCTTCCTTCAGATAGGGTACGATCTCCTTGGCCATTCTGGCGGCCTCGGATTCGGTGGTGCCGGTGCCCACAGTGGTGTAGAACCAGTTGTGCAGACGGCCGAAGAAATTCTCCCGCTCCAGAGCCCGCAGAGCATCAACAGGGGTGATGACGTCGGGATCGGCATCGGCAGCGGCAGGATCGAAGCCAGCGTGGACGGTTTTGAACACGCCGCCTTCCAGACCGTCAGCGCCTTCGATGTTGTAACGGCCCCAGCGGGTAGCGGAAGCGGACTGAATCCGGTCAGGATTGTTCACAGGAACGATACCACCGGTATTCAGCAGAGCGATCTTTGCCTGCTTCAGATCCTTGATGGCGGGGGCAATGGGCACCCGGTCGATCTTGGGGATGGGCATTTCTGTGACGAAGGGCAGACCATTGACCTTCTTCAGCAGCATGTCGATCATGCGTTCATATGCGGGCTTGGCATCGTCGCGCCAGACCTGGTGACGGATGCCCCGGGGGAAGTAGCCTTCCTTTTCGGCAGGGCCGATCTCTTCGCCGTCCAGCAGCTTGTTGGCAAGGGTAACCATGTTGGAAAGATCCTTGCGCATCTTGGCGGCGGAGTTGGCGCCCTGGAGAATGTACATATCCTTGCGGAACATGTTGACACCGGGGGTTTCCACGTTCATGGAAGTGACTACGGGAACACCGAACTTTTCCTTGACGGCCTTGCAGATCAGACCGCAGGCCACGGTGTAACGGCCAGCCTGGAAAGCGGGGCCAGCCAGGAAGATATCAAATTCCAGACCTTCCAGCATGGAAAGGATCTTTGCGCAGGTTTCATCGGGGTTGGAGCCCATGCAGTTGTCGCCGCAGATAATGGTATGGGTCACTTCTGCGTGGAGGGTCTTGGCCATCTGCATGGCAGGGCCCACCTGGGCAGCCCGGATTTTGGGCTCAAAACCAGCCTTTTCTTCGCCACCGATCTGGCCGAAGAACTGGTTCAAATAAACGATTGCTTTTTTCATTGCAGGCTCTCCTTTCTTTAGAATGCCATCATCTGCTTGGGAGACCAGCCGGCAACCTGGTCAGAGCAGAACATACCGTTATTTTCCATAATGACGGAGCCATCGGGACGGACAGAGGGTCCCAGGACTTCATCGTGATCCCAGCCGCCGGAGTTGCCGTCGCGGCCCAGAGCTTCCAGTTCGCCCAGAACCACCTTCATGGGAGGCAGTTCGATCAGTTCACCTACATTGCCGCAGGAAACGATGGCATCACACTTTTCGTCCAGGGTAACCAGAGGCTGGCCCCGGCCGTCACGGCCAACGGACTCATTGGTGACACCGATGGTCTTGACACCGGCATCCTCCAGAGCCACCAGACAGGCCACAAAGTCAGCATCGGGATTGCCGTAGCCTTCTTCTGCAACCACAGCTGCATCAGCACCCAGGCTGGTAGCCAGCTGAGCAACAAACTGTGCGGCACGCTCCTTCTGCTCCATGGCAACGTTCAGGTTGGACATGATGACACCCAGGAAGTTCAGGGTCTTGCCATGTTCCCGGTACAGCGCCTTGATGTTGGGGGTGTTCTGGAAGTCGTAGGTAGACCACTTGGAGGAGCAGGGCATGAAGGAACCGGAGACGATGGCGCCGTCCAGTACTTCATTGGGGTTCATGTAGGTGGGCAGGAACCGGTTCATATCCCAGCCGTACAGCAGATCGTTGTAGCCAAGGGCTTCCATCTGGGACTGGGGCTGCATGACATAAACCACAGAAGGCAGCTTTTCGGTTTCAGCATCTCTGCCGCGTACGCTGCCCATTTCGTAGGTTTCCACTTCCTCAGGTTCCAGTTCCTTGACGCAGGCAGCAATGAACTCAGCCAGCTTGTGGCCGGCGCGGCGGAGAGCGTCGTTCATCTTCTGCTGCTCAAAACGTTCGAAATCCTCGTTGGTATCGGCCACCAGAACAATATTCAGCAGGTTGCCGAACAGGGTCATCTTCTGACCGGGGCCGGACATGTCGATAAGACCATCCTGGAAGCCACCCATGTGGCGGCCAACCACCAGAACAGAACAGTTCTTCAGGGCATGGACTTTTCCTTCGCCAGCCTGGGCCAGCTTGCTGGTGTAGCCGGGGAAAATACCGCGGCCGTCGGGACGGACACGGGGTTCAATGGCCTCCTTGACGGGGCACAGGCGGACTTCATCGCCGGGCTTTACGATATACAGTTCCGCTTCGGTGATGCGTTCATCCTCGCGGATAAATTTCAGAGCCTCTTCTTTGTTGATGGTAAGCAAACCATCCCGGAAGGACAGCTCATCGCCAAAGACGATATCTTTGACGCGGAAATTTCCAATTTCCAGTTTCATGTTGCTCCTCCTTTTTGGAATTTTGTATCGCTTGTTTTCTGCCAGCACACGCTATTTTCTTTTGGTAAGCGCGCTTTGTAATTAAAGAATACTAATAAGCGCGCTTTTTGTCAATAGCTTTTTTAATAATTTGTAAACACTCACAAAAAATACGTTCTTTTATATCCATTAGGATAAGCGCGCTTATCAATATTGCACACATATCGCATATCACTTATCTGCCTTTGAAATAAATTCAAAGGCAGAGCCAATAAGCTGATGGTCTGCGGAGTGATTCACGCCGCAAAAAACCAGAAGGCAGCATGCCATCGATCATGCTGCCTTCTGGTTCTGCTGGATTCTATGAAATGGAGGGGGAGGATAAAACCCAAAAACACAAATTGTCCGACACAGCCTGTGCGCCCGTCAGGCAGCAGCCAACCCGCATACAATCTGCTGCCGTCCGGTGCTTTTCGCGCAGTGGTTAGAAGGAAGGGAAAAAGCAGGAAACACCTGTCGGCCGTGTAACCCACTTGAGTAATTTTGAGGAATAATCGCGCTTGTTGCAATTATAATACACATAAGCGCGCTTATTGTCAATATGATGCGTGGACTTTTGTAGACATCCACAAAAGCTGGCGTATTTCTTTCCTGCATCTGCCATTGAGATTATCTATTTTGCACAGAACTGCAGCAAAATTAATCATCATCCGTAATACCTCTTGCGTTTTTCTGAATCCGTGATACAATATCCGTGAATAATCGCGCTTATAATCAGCGGAAAGGATTGCCTTATGATCGACTGGGAAAAAGATGAAGAGAAACGGAAAAATGCAATCGCTTTTGTGGAAGCAACCCAAGCTTTGATCGACAGCGAGGGTCTGGAAAAAATCTCTATCCGGAAAATTGCAGAAAAAGCCGGTTTCCACAATTCTACAATCTATCTTTACTTCAAGGATGCCAACCAGCTGATCCTGCTGGCCTCTCTGAAGCATTTCAATGCATACAGCCGGAAGCTTTCGGAGTATGGCGCCATGATCGCCAGTCCCACCGATAAATTCCTGGCTGTCTGGCAGGCTTTCGGTGAAACGGTATTTTATAAGCCCCATATTTTCCGGAACTTCTTTTTCGGCAAGTACAGCGACAATCTGACCCCCATCATTAACCAGTATTACCGCCTGTTCCCGGAGGAAAAGCCTGTCTACACCGGAGAAATTGAGGAAATGTACTATGGCGGCAACATTTCCGACCGCTGTCTGCAGATTCTGAAACCCCTGACCGGGGTGGAGGCCACCCATGTCACAGCGGATAATCTTCAGCTGGTGAATACCATTATCGTTGCCTGCCTCAAACAGCTGCTGGATCAGATCTGCGCTGATACCACTTTGGATCCCGATGATATAAACGATCAGATGATCCAGATGATATGCTATATCGTGGGCATCGAATGATGCTCTCCATATCCCATTGCAAAAGAAATCACCGTGTACCTGGGGGGATGTTCTCCGGATGCACGGTGTTTTTATATGCGTATCCCTGCGTTTACGGTGTGTATTTGATGCTGTTTTATGCTCATTTCAAGGGAAAGCCCCCGGTTGCAGCGAACCGGGGGCTGTTTTTGGATTTGTGATACTTTTGTTCAGCAAACGGGATATCAGCCGATCAGAAGCACGGAGATATCATTGACATTGGTGCCTGTGGGGCCGGTCATGATCAATCCGTCACATTTCTGCAGGGCGTGGTAAGCATCATTGTTCTGCAGTACGTCGCTGATGCGGATACCCTGGCTGCGGAGCACACCTGCGGTGGTGCCGTCTACAAAGCCGCCTGCGGCATCGGTGGGGCCGTCAGTTCCGTCAGAACCCAGGGAGAATACGGCGGCATTCATGCCGGAAATGCCGTCTGCAGCGGCCAGAGCCAGCTCCTGGTTCCGTCCGCCTAGGCCCTTACCGGTCAGATGGACGACAGTTTCACCACCGGCCAGGAAAGCCATGGGCTTGCCGCTGGCGGCATGGAACCGGGCAATATTGGCCAGGAATACGCCGGCATCCCGGGCAGTACAGCAAAGGCTGTCCGTCAGGATCACAGGCTCGTATCCCAGCTCCCGGCAGGCCTTGTCAGCAGCGATGCACAGCTGCCGAACAGAACCGGTGATGTGAGTGGTCACATTATCCAGCTGCTTGGGAGTCTCCACCAGAAGCAGCTGCTTCATCTGTTCCGTCATGGGCAGATTGTATTTTTCCACAATGGCAAGTGCCTCTTCCATGGTGGAGGCATCGGGGTAGGCAGGGCCGGAGGCGATCATATCCAGCCGATCGCCCAGAACATCGGACAGAACGATGGTAAATACTCTGGCGGGATAACAGATCTGGGCAAAACGACCGCCCTTGACAGCGGAAAACCGCTTGCGCAGGGTGTTGATCTCCACGATGTCTGCACCGCAGGCCAGCAGATTCTTTGTCAGCTGCTCCAGGTCGCTTTCCGGGATCACAGGCTTTTCGAACAAAGCAGAGCCGCCGCCGGACAGCAGGAACAGCACGGTATCCTTTTCGGTCAGACCGGAGACAGCATCGATGGCTGCCTGGGTGGCCCGGAAGGAATTGGCATCCGGCACCGGATGTCCGGCTTCATAGATATCCAGATTGGCAATGGGGCCCTTGCTGTGGTCATATTTTGTCACCACAACGCCGCTGTCGATGCGGCCGCCCAGCTGGTCATGAGCTGCCTTGGCCATCTGCCAGCCGGCTTTGCCGGCGGCAACAAGCACCAGTTTGCCTTCCGGGAAGCTGGCTTCTGCCAGGGCTTTCCGGACAGCGGTATCCGGCATGGCTGCGTCCAATGCGGCTTTTATAATGATATTTGCATGTTCACGCAGGGACATAAGATTCCCCTTTCTGATTTCTATGGATTTGCAGCGATCCGCAAATGCGGATCGCTGCAGGCATGGAATATGTACGATAGGGTTATACGAACAGGGAGATGACGAACAGGATGGCGATGATGGTGATACCCATCACAGCGGTCATACCGGTCTGGCACTTGTAAGCCTCGTCGGTCTTCATGTCGGAGAACTGGGAAACGACCCAGAAGTAGGAGTCGTTGGCGTGGGAAGCAACCATGGAGCCGGCGCCGATGGCCAGAACCACGATGACCTTTGCCAGGGGAGAGGTGAAGCCCATGACTTCCATCATGGGAGCCATCATACCGGCAGTGGTGATCATAGCAACAGTGGAAGCACCCATAGCCAGCTTCAGGATCATAGCGATGATGAAGGGGATCAGAACGCCCAGGCCGGAGTTGACCAGTGCGCCGACAGAGTCAGCAATGGGCATGCACTTCAGAATGGCACCGAAGGAGCTGCCTGCACAGGTGATGGCCAGAATGCCGGCGGAGTCGGTGACGCCCTGGGTGACCCAGTTCAGGGTGTTCTGCTTTTCTTCTGCGGGGATCAGGGACATGGCCAGGAACACACCAATCAGCAGAGCCACAACGGGGTTACCGACACACATGATGATCTGATACAGAACGCCGGTGCCCAGAGGCTTGCTGGGGAAGTCAACGATGGAAGCAATGCCGATCAGAATGATGGGCAGCAGCAGGGGAGCGAAGCTCTGCCAGGTGCCGGGCAGCTTGCCGTACTTGGCCTGCAGCTCTTCCAGAGTGAACTCGGAGTTGGCGGGAATGTCGATCTTGCTGGCGACCTTCTTGGCATACAGGATGGCAACGATAACAGCGGGAACAGAGACGATCAGGCCGACCAGGATGGTCAGACCCAGGTCAGCTTCCAGGGTACCAGCCATAGCGATGGGGCCGGGGGTGGGAGGAACCAGGCAGTGGGTGGCGTACAGACCACCGGACAGGGCAGTGCCCATCACGGCCAGGGAAACATTGGACTGCTGTGCCAGAGCACGGCTGATGGGGGACAGGACGACGAAGCCGGAATCACAGAAAACGGGGATGCCGGTGACGTAACCCATGGCGCCTATTGCAACAACACTGTTCTTCTCACCGACCAGCTTCAGAATGGCATTTGCCATAGTCAGAGCTGCACCGGTCTTTTCCAGAATGGTGCCGATGATGGTACCGCAGAGAATGACGATACCGATGCTGGTCATGATGCTGCCGAAGCCGCTCTTGACCTGGTTGACAACCTCGGTGGGGGTCAGTCCGGAAGCGGGATCAACGACGCCCCAGAACAGGCCGACGACCATTGCGATCACAAGCATGACGATGAACGGATGCATCTTCAGCTTGGAGATTGCAAGAACCATCAAAACGACTGCAATGATGATTGTTGCGAATAACAGGAATGTTTGCATAATTTCTTCCTCCTTCTATTTATCTCAAGGCTGGTAGCCTCGATCTACAATGTAAGAACTGCGTGCCTCAGTCAAAGAAAACGCAGTCGCCGGAGCCCAGATGGCAACCCTGGATCTCAGGCTTGGCACAGATGGCGCAGTCAGCGGCATCGCCGGAGCAATGGCTGAGGCCCAGAATCTCCAGCCCCATATCCCGGAGCTGCTGAATGGTGGTATCGATCCGCTGGGCATCTGCTTCCACCAGATGGGTGCCGCCGAATACTGCCCGGATGGGCTTCTGCAGAAGCTGGCTGACCTGGGTTATCATATTGAGGATGCCGGGGTGGGAGCATCCCACCAGAACGGCGAGCCCGCCTTCGACTTCCAGAGCCATGCAGACCTCGTCGGCAAAATCGTCGGTGATAAATCCGTTTCCAGTCCGGCGGACGAACCGGGCAGGAATGGTTTCAAAGCTGTGGATCCTGGGGAACCCGGAAATCAGCCACACACCGGGGGAGATTTCTTCCAGGCCGGAAACCACATGCTGCCGGACACCATGGGCCTGCAGAAAAGCTTCATCAAAGCCGCAGGACAGGTCGGTATAGCGAACACCACCTTGTGCAAACTTGGGTTCAAAAAAGACGGGGCCGGTGTAGAGATCCCGGCTGCCAAGGCCGGATTCCACCAGATCCCGGAAGCCTGCCGCATGGTCATAGTGGCTGTGGCTGAGGATGACGGCATCCAGTTCCTTTAAATCCACTCCAAGACGGTGGGCATTGCGCAGGGGATTGGAGCCGGAACCGCAGTCAAACAGCAGCCGGCGGCCGTTGTATTCCACATAGAGCGACAGGCCGTGCTCGGCAATGAGGGCCTTGTTCTCTGAAGGCTT
Source organism: Oscillospiraceae bacterium (assembly GCA_017440925.1). Classification (GTDB taxonomy): domain Bacteria; phylum Bacillota; class Clostridia; order Oscillospirales; family Oscillospiraceae; genus Faecousia. The sequence goes on from JAFSAP010000025.1 coordinate 54,443, forward strand.
ATTGTCCATCAGTGCTGTGATGCGCAGCATCCGTAACCACTCCTTATATACATGGATTTTGTTTATTATCAACAGAAGAGAGCGGGAAAATTTCCCTATATTCGACATTATACACCATCTGATAGGAAAATGGAATACCCTTTCTATATTTTTTTATAAATCGGTAATACAATTTTTTTTAGAATGTTGCGTCCTGTATAAAATTTACCGGGGGTTCTTGCGCAGAGGGATATTTGCCGGTATAATATAGGCAATTCTTTGGAGGTGGTAGGTATGATCCAGGCATTCAAAAAGAGCAGGATCGGTTTTTGGTCAGTCATAGGCATTGCGCTTGTGCTGACTGTACTGATTTGGATCCGGGACAGGGCATATCCGGTGTTTGTTCCTGTGATCGCCTCAGCGCTGATGCTGGGCATTGGTATTGTGGCGGCAAGACTGGTGGGCAATATCCTGGCCAGTTCAGAAAATACCCGGCATCTGGGTTACCTGCATATGGAACTGGATCCGAAAAAATTCATCCGTGGCTACCGGGAAGTGCCTGATCGGATGAAAGGTTCCTCCGCAGCAGTCAGCCGCAGCTATCTGGCAGACGGCTATGCGGCAGATGGGGATTACGATACAGCGATCTCACTGCTTTCTCAGATTCCGGAGGATAATCTGCCTGTCCAGGGCCTGTATGCTGCCAATCTGGCAGGATACCACCTGGGAAACTCTGATTCCGATGGGGCAAAGCTGTGGCTGGAACGGCTGGAGGAGATCATTGATGCCTGCCGGGTGAATAAGGCGGAACTTGCCCGGAATCTGACCCAGATGCTGCAGATGCACCGGCAGCATCTGAACTGCATCACGGGAAAACCGGTGGATGTGGATTCTCTGAACGATGGCTTCCAGCGGGCACAGTACAATCTGCGCCGCCTGGAGATCAAAAAGATTTTGGCCATGACTGCCATCCGGGATGGGGATGACGGGGCAAAAAAAGAGCATTTGTCCTACCTGCGGAAGAATGGCGGCCTGACAGCCTACAAGCGCTGGGCGGACAGCCAGCGGTAAGAAAGATGAAAATGGAAAGAACGGACTGCAAAGTCCGTTCTTTTGCATAAGGACCGGGTGTGCGCAAAAGTGGAGAATGCACGAAAAATCCGGGTTTTGAAAAATGGGCATTGTAATTGGAAAAGGATTGCATTATAATTATTTTATCTGAATATGCGCAGAATGCGCAAAACAAAGGAGAATGGCAAATGGCAGAATACATCAAGCTGAATCCTGCGGCAGTCACAGAACTGCGCACCGTCAATCCCCGGCTGATTTCCTACAATGTGGAAATGACCGAAGTGACCGGTGGCACCTTCTGGAAAGCCTATACCGATGCCCAGATCGATGGTACCGAACAGGTTCCCCCTCCGGATTTTTCCAAGGGCATGGGCGCCATGCACCAGTGGTATGACCCCATCGATACCACCAACCCCCGGCTCATCAAGCTGGCCAAAGCTCTGGGAAGCTGCTGGGTTCGTGTTTCCGGCACCTGGGCAACCAGAACCTACTATGACTTTGACGGCAAGGGTATGCCCGAGGGCTATTTTAACCATCTGCGCAAGGAACAGTGGGTCAACCTGTGCAACTTTGTCAAGGCAGTGGGTGGCAAGCTGAAGATCTCTGTTGCCAACTGTGATGGTCTGCACAGCCATGAGGAACCCTGGAATCCCAGCCAGGCCAAGCTGATCTTCGATCTGAGCCGGGAAATGGGCTGCCCCATTGAAGCAGTGGAGTTTGTCAACGAACCCAATATGCTCCAGTCCACCGGCTTCCCCAAGGACTATACTGCCGCTGATTTCCGCCGTGACCAGGATATCTTCCACAAGTGGGTGCGGGAGAACTACCCCGAATGTACCATCATTGGCCCCTCCGACACCGACCCCAATGCCATGAGCGTGGATGCCGACGGCAATCCCCATCCCTGGGCAGGTGGTGCCAAGGAAACTGCCGGTATTGCTGCTGCACTGGCTTACTGCTCCACCGGCGATCTGATGGATGGCTGCACCGAAAAGCTGGATGTATTCTCCTATCATTATTATAATGGTGTTTCCGAGCGTATGGCTGCTATGATGCCTTCTGCCTATACACCCTTTGAGGGCTGCATGAGCGAAGAGTATCTGGGTGCTGCTGCCCATACTGCCCGGTGCTTTGCCTCCTACCGGGATAAGTATGCCACCCCCGGTGGTGAAATGTGGGTCACGGAATCCGGTGATGCCGGTGCCGGCGGCCATACCTGGGCTTCCACCTATGCAGAAGTCATTCGCACACTCAATGAGATCGGTTCCTTTGTTACTGTGACCGATGGTGTCATCTTCCATAACACCCTGGCATCTTCCGACTATGGCTGGCTGAAGCACGGCAGCTTTGACCCCCGCCCCAGCTACTTCTCCGTCCTGCTGTGGAAGCAGCTCATGGGCAACACCGTCTATGCCTCCGGTGAAACCGTCCGTCCCGGCGCCCATGTGTTCTGCCATGACCGTGCCGACGGCAAGGAAGGCAAAGCATACCTGGTGATTAACACCTCCTGGACGGAAGCCACCACTGTGGAACTGCCCAAGGCAGCGGAAGTCTACGCACTGACCGGAAACGGCGGCATGCGTTCGCGCACCATGCTCCTCAACGGCGTGGAGCTGACTCTGGGTGAAAATGACGAAATTCCTGTCATGTCCGGCAAGGCTGTGGAAGCCGGCACCCTGGAAGTGGCTCCCGGCGGCTGTACCTTCATCGTTCTGTAATTCAACAGACATATACAGAAGCGGCCCATTATAGTGAGACTCGTAAAACAGGAAAAGCCAAGCTGCATTCGCAGCTTGGCTTTTATCATTGTATCTAATTCATAGCCGGATGTGACGCGTAAAGTGTACCTTTACTGTTCATTAAAATGGAATTTATTTTTCTTCCTTATCTTTTTTCTTGTTTCTGGCATCTGCAATCCACGAACCTACAAGTATAATAATACCGAGGGTGAAAAACAAGCATCCAATCATGGTATCCAAATACCAAGCC